>JBFGCA010000001.1:0-116979 GCA_041567315.1 Thermoanaerobaculia bacterium
CGGACCTGGTAGCCGCCCTCGCGGAGGCGGCGGACGGCGGTGAGAGCGGAGCCGCCGCTGGTGACGACGTCTTCGAGGGCCACGACGGTGGAGCCGGCGGGGACCAGGGCGGCGCCCTCCACGGCGGCCGCGGTGCCGTGCTCCTTGACGGTCTTGCGGACCACCAGGCTGGCCAGCGGGCGGCCCTGCTGGTGGCTGACGACGGCGACGGCCGTGCCCAGGGGGACGGCGCCCAATGCGAGGCCGCCCACCGCCCGCACCTCGGGGAACTCGGGCAGCCCGCGGATGGCCTCGAACAGGAGCAGGCCGGTCAGGTAGGCGCCCTCGCCGTCGAGGACGGTCTGCTTGCTGTCGAAGTAGAAGTCGGAGACCCGCCCGCTGGCCAGCACCACCCGGCGGCGCTGATAGCTGCGCTCCGCCAGCAGCGCGCGGAGCCGCCGCCGCGCCTCGCCGGACGCCACGAGATCGGCGTGAGGCGGTGTCGGCGTGCTCATCTCGGGACGGCTGCCAGGACAGTCGGTCGCCCGAAAGGTCTTTAGAGTCCAGGTGCCGGGAGCGCGGCCGATTCTGACAGAGAACCGGCTAGGGGTACCGCCGGCGCAGCTCGTCGATCACCGCCGAGCGGACGTCGCGGTGCTCCTCCAGCACCCGGAACTCGGGGTTGGCCGGGCTCAGGAACTCCATCCCCTGCTCGTGGCCGGCGGCCAGGTAGTCGCTGATCGCCAGCCGGTAGCGGCGCTCGGGGTCGAGCGGCTCCTCCCCCACCTGCCAGGCGCCGTCCACCCGGGCGACGCCGGCGGGCTGCAGGTAGGCGCCGGTGCCGGCGCTCTGCTCGCCCTGCTCGAGCGCCCGGACCAGCAGCCGGCCGCTGATCTCGGCGCTCAGCACCGGGCCGCCGAAGGGCAGGATGCGGATGACGTCGTACTGGGTCACCGGGCCGGGCTGGAGCACGTCGTCGATGCGGATCGAGCCGGTGTTGAGCAGCGCCACCTCGGCGCCGGCCTCGGCCCGCATCGCCTCGGCGATCAGCTTCGCCAGCGGAGTCGGGCGCGTCCGGACCTGCGACTCGCGCCCGTCGAGGGCCACCGGCGAGACCACCACCGCCGCGGCGGGGTCGAAGCCCTGCCGCCGGAAGGCGTCGAAGCCCAGCTCGACCCAGTGGTCGACCACCGCCGCGATCTCGGGGTGCTCGGGGATCTCATCGGTGATCGGCACCAGCTCGGAGTCGATCGACAGCCGGCCGCCCGCCGGCTCCCAGCTGAGGCGGTGGACGTAGACCGAGCGGGCGTTGGCGTCGGCCTTGAAGACGGGGCGGAAGTCGGGGCCTCTCCAGAGCTGGTAGTTCTCGTGCTCGTGGCCACCCAGGAAAAGACCGACGCCGGCCACCGACTCGGCCGCCCGCACGTCGTCCTCGAGCGGCAGATGGGTCACGGCGATCACCAGGTCGGCGCGGTCCCGGACCGCCGCGACCGCGCGATCGAGGGCGATCAGCGGATCCTCGATGGCCACGTAGTCGGCGGGGGTGAGGGTCATGGTGACGCCGACCAGGGCGACCCTGGCGCTGGGCGCGTCCGGCCCACCACCCGCGGCCCGCACCTCGACCAGCACCTCCTGCTCCACCCCGTCGAACGGCCCGCTGGCGGCCCGCCGGACGTTGCTCGACAGCCAGCGGAAGCGCGACTCGGCGAGCCGCGCCACCAGCTCGCCCTCCTCGAGGTCGAACTCGTGGTTGCCGAAGGTGGCGAAGTCGACCCCCAGCTCGTTGAGCACCGCGACCATCTGCCGGCCGGCCAGCCGCCCGTCCTCGACCTTCGCCGTCCCCAGCGCCGAAGGGCTCAGCAGGTCGCCGGCGACGATCGTCCAGGTGTTGGGGTTCTCGGCCAGCAGCTGGTCGCGGAGGGTCGCCACCCGGGTCAACCGGCGGACCCCCTCGACGGCGGTGATCTCGTAGACGTCGTTGATCTGCAGCAGGGTGAGCTCGACGGCGGACGGCGCGGGTGAGGGAGCGGCGGAGGCAGAATCAGGTAAGGGGACCGCCGGTGGGGCGGCGGAGGGCGCCGGCGAGTCAGGGCGGTCGCGCCCCGCGCAGCCGCCGGCCAGCGCCAGGAGTAGAGCGGCCAAGCAGACAACGCTGTTGGCGGGAGACCACCGCGCGCCAGCGGGTGAGGCCTTGGCGCCCCCTCGGCGGGCAGGAGCCGGGTAGGGCTCGCCTGGTTCTTTCATCGTCTTCCTCCAGCGGTCACGGGCGGGCCGGCGGTCGCCATGAGGGCTTCCAGCTCCTCGATCCCACGAGGAAGACCCTCTGAGAGGACGGTCGGCCCGCTCTCGGTGATCAGCACGTCGTCCTCGATCCGCACGCCGAGTCCTGCGAACCGCTGGACGGCGGCGGTGACCGCCCGCCGCTCGCCCGCCGGCAGTTGCTGGACCGTCTCGCTGGCCAGGGTCTCCCGTGCCCGGACGTAGAGGCCCGGCTCGAGGGTCAGCACCATGCCGGGCTCGAGCGGCCGGCTGCGGTCGCCGGCGTCATGGACCCCGAGCCCGATCCAGTGCGAAACGCCGTGCGGGAAGTAGAGCCCCACCTGTTCAGAGTCGGGGCGGCTCGCCAGCCCCAGCTCGCAGAGCCGCACGGCGAGCGCCGCGACGCAGGCGTCGTGGACCTCGCCGAGGGTGGCGCCCGGCGTCATCCGCTCGAGGCCCGCCTCCCAGCCCGCGAGGACCGCCTCGTAGAGCGCCCGCTGGGTCTCGGAGAAGACGCCGCTCACCGGCACGGTTCGGGTGAGGTCGGCGGTGTAGCCCTCGACCTCGGCGCCGGCGTCGATCAGCAGCAGCGAGTCGCGAGGGATCGGCGCATCGTTGGCGCGGTAGTGGAGGACGGTGGCGTGGTCGCCGGCGGCGACGATCGAATCGAAGCCCGGCCGGGCGCCGCGGTCGCGCATCACGAACTCCAGGGTGGCCTGGATCTGGTGCTCGCGACCGGCGGAGGGGACGCGCCGCAGGGCGGCCTCGAAGGCCTCGACGGTGATCTCGACGGCCCGGCCGAGCAGCGCCAGCTCGGCGTCGCTCTTGACCTGCCGCCGGGCGGCGATCAGCGGCCCGACGTCGCGGAAGGCGAGCTCCGGCCAGCGGCGGCGCAGCCGGCGGGCCAGCCGCAGACCGGGGCTCGGCGGCGGGCCGCCGCGGCGGGGGCGCTCCCCCAGCGGCAGCCAGACGGTCGCCCGACCCTGGGCCACCGCGCGGCCGAAGGCCGGGAAGGCCGGTGGGCGGTAGGCGGCGTACTCTGCTCCGGCCCCGTCGCGGCCCCCGTCACGGGCACCGCCGCCCGAGAGACTGCCCGCCCGGCCATTGGGACCGCCGGCCGGGCCCCAGCCGCCGCCGCCCAGCACCGCCTCCAGGAAGCCGTCCAGCTCGCCGGCCGGGACCCCCAGCTCCACCCCGGCCGCCGCCGCCTGCGCCTCGGGGGAAGGCAGCGGGCCGTCCCATTGGGTCTCGCGGGGCCCTCGCCGCGGCGCGAACAGCACCTCGCGGCACCTCTCTTCGCCGGGCAGTAGCGCCAGCGCCGCGCCGGGCAGGCGGATGCCGGTGAGATACCTCAGATCGACGTCGGGCCGGGCGGTATCGCCGTTTCCCCCGGCCGCGGCCGGCGAGTGCAGGAGCACCAGGCAGTCTGCGCCGACCTCGGCCATCAGGCGGCGGCGACGCTGGCGGTACTCGGCGGGCTCGATCACGTGTGGAGGGCGGCACGTCGCGGGCCGACCCGGGAGCCCCGGGCCCGCCGACCGGCGGAGTGTATCCTTGCGCCCGCGATGACGGGAATCACCGAGCTGCTCACGCCCTTTCGGCCCGGGTTCGCCGCCCAGGAGCCGGTCCCTCCGGACCCGCCGAGCCCGACCGAGGCCGTCGACCTGCTGACCGGCAAGCTGGCCGGCTGGATCGAGGAGACCGTCCGCCTGCTCCCCAACCTGGCCCTGGCGGTGGTCGTGCTGGTGCTGTTCTGGCTGCTCTCGCGGCTGGCGCGGTGGCTGCTCGGCCGCGCCCTCGAGGCGACGCCGATGCCGGCGCCGCTCCGCAATCTGGCCACCACGGTGCTCGGCGTGGTGGTGCTGGTGGGCGGGCTGTTCTTCGCCCTCGGCGTCCTGGGCCTCGACAAGACGGTGACCTCGCTGCTGGCCGGCGTCGGGATCGTCGGTCTGGCCCTCGGCTTCGCCTTCCAGGACATCGCCGCCAACTTCATGTCGGGGGTGCTGCTGTCGGTGCGCCGCCCGATCCGGGTGGGCGACGTGGTCGAGACCAACGACTTCTTCGGCACCGTCGAGGAGATCAACCTGCGCTCGACCGTCGTGCGGCGGCCGACCGGGCAGATCGTCTACATCCCCAACAAGCTGGTCTTCGAGAACCCGCTGATCAACTACTCGCGGCTCGGCAAGCGGCGGGTCGACCTGGCGGTCGGGGTCTCCTACGCCGACGACCTGGAGAAGGCCAAGAAACTGGCGATGGCGGCCGTCGAGGACCTGCCGGAGCGCGACAAGGAGTCGGCGGTGGAGCTCTTCTACACCGGCTTCGGCGGCAGCTCGATCGACCTGGTGCTGCGCTTCTGGGTGCCGTTCAGCAAGCAGAGCGACTACCTGGCGGCGCAGAGCGAGGCGATCGTCCGCGTCAAGCGCGCCTTCGACGAGGGCGGGGTCTCGATCCCCTTCCCCATCCGCACCCTCGACTTCGGCATCCTCGGCGGCAAGGAGCTGGGCGAGGCGCTGGCGCCGGCGCTCGAGCGGGCCCCGGGGCGGCCCGGGAGCGCTACGCCACCCAAACCGTCTTGACGTTGACGAACTCGCGGATGCCGAAGCCGCCCAGCTCGCGGCCGTAGCCCGACTCCTTGACGCCGCCGAAGGGCAGGCGGGGGTCGGAGCGGACGAAGGCGTTGACGAAGCAGCAGCCGGCGTCGAGCGCCTCGACGGCGATCCGCTCGCCGCGCTCGAGGTCACAGGTGAAGACCGCGGCGCCGAGCCCGAAGACCGTGTCGTTGGCCACCGCCAGCGCCTCGGCCTCGTCGGCCACCGGCAGCACCGCGGCCACCGGCCCGAACAGCTCCTCGTCGTAGGCCGGCATGCCGGGGGCCACGCCGGTGAGCACCGTCGGCGGGTAGAAGGCGCCCGGACCCGGCGGCTTCTCGCCGCCCAGCAGCAGGCTGGCGCCGCGCGCCACGCTGTCCTCGACCTGACGGTGGAGGTCGTCTCTGAGGTCGGCGCGCGCCTGGGGGCCGACCTCGGTCGCCTCGTCGAGCGGGTCGCCCATCCGCTTGGCGCGCATCGCCGCCACCAGCCGCTCCTCGAACTCGCCGCGCAGCGCCGCCGGGACGATGAAGCGCTTGGCGGCGATGCAGCTCTGACCGCTGTTGATCAGGCGGGCGGTGACGCAGGCGGCGACCGCCGCCTCGAGGTCGGCGTCGGCCAGCAGCACGTAGGGGTCGCTGCCGCCCAGCTCGAGGACGGTCTTCTTGAGCGCCGCGCCGGCCCGCGCCGCAACCGCCTTGCCGGCCGGGGTCGAGCCGGTGAGCGTCACCGCCTTGACCTCGGGGCGGTCGATCAGCGCCGCCACCCGGTCGCTGCCGACGAGCAGCGTCCGGAACAGGCCGTCCGGGGACCCGGCGCGGCGGAAGACGTCCTCGATGGCGAGCGCGCAGCCGGGGACGTTGGAGGCGTGCTTCAAGAGTCCGCCGTTGCCGGCCATCAGCGCCGGCGCCGCGAACCGGAAGACCTGCCAGAAGGGGAAGTTCCAGGGCATCACCGCCAGCACCACGCCGAGCGGCCGGTAGGTCACGAAGCTCCGCCGCGCGTCGGTGGCCACCTCGACCGGGGCGAGATAGCCCTCCGCCTCGTCGGCGTAGTGGCGACACACCCAGGCGCACTTGTCGACCTCCGAGCGGCCCTCCCGGACCGGCTTGCCCATCTCGAGCGCCATCAGCCGCGCGTACTCTTCGCGGCGCTTCTCGAGCACCTCGGCGGCACCGCGGAGCAGCGCGGCGCGCTCGTCGAAACCGGTCGTCTGCCAGGCGCGCTGGGCGGCCGCCGCCGCCTGGACCGCCCGCTCGACTGCCTCTTCGCCGAGCGTCTCGTAGCTCTCGATCGTCTCGCCGGTGGCCGGGTTGAGGCTCTCGATCGTCATCACCATGGCATCATACCGGCCACCCGCGGGGGCGTTTCCCGGGATCGGGCTTCGCGGACTGGCGCGATGGACTGGCGCGATGGACTGGCGTGATGGACTGGCGCGAGCTCACCTTCAACCTGCTGCGGCTGGCCGGCGCCTTCGTGCTGGCGCTGCCGATCGCCTGGGACCGCGAGCGGGCCGAGCGCACGCTGGGGCTCCGGACCTTCCCGCTGGTGGCGATGGCGAGCTGCGGCTACATCCTGCTGGCCGCCAGCACGCTGGGGGGCGACCCGCAGAGCCAGGCGCGGATCCTCCAGGGTCTGATCACCGGCGTCGGCTTCCTGGGCGGCGGGGCGATCGTCAAGCGCGGGCTCGACGTCCACGGCACCGCCACCGCCGCCAGCATCTGGAGCACCGCGGCGCTGGGAGCGGCGGTGGCCTACGGCCGCTACGAGATCGCCGTGGTGCTGAGCCTGGCGACCTTCGCCACGCTGTCGCTGCTCAAGCCGGTCAAGGAGGCGATCGACGAGGCCTCCGAGGACGAGAAGAAGGAGAAGAAGTAGCGCGCCCCTTCAGGCGGGCTCGCCCCAGCGCTCCAAGTAGGCGCCGAGCTTGAGCTTGCGCCGGGTGTTGCGCGAGCTCATGTAGCGCACCTTGCCGAAGACCGGCCGCTCGGGACCCCAGGCGCGGTCGTAGCGGCCCAGCACCCAGAAGATGCCGCTGTAGGAGTTGGGGTTGCGGCCGTCGACGGCGTATTTGTTGTTGAGCTCGATCATCAGCTCGAGGGCTCGGCGCGGGCTCGCCGTCCAGTGCAGGATCTTCTTGCCCCACAGCATCCGCAGGTAGTTGTGGATGCGCCCCTCGGCGAGGAGCTGGCGCTGGGCGGCGTTCCAGATCTCGTCGTGGGTGGCGGCGCGCTCGAAGCCGGCTCGCCGGTAGAGATGCGGCCGCTCGTCGGCGGCGTGCGCCTCCAGGGTGTCGAGCGCCCAGTCGGGGAGCGAGCCGTAGCGGTGGTAGTCGTCGCGCCGCGCGCTGAAGTTGTAGCCCACCTCGCGCCAGGTGACCAGCTCGTCGAGGAACGACTCGGCGGCGGCGCCCATCCCCCACCAGCCGGTGCGCTTGCCGTCGGCGCGGTGGGCCAGCCGGTCGGGGGTCCAGTCCTCGCGCTCGGCCAGGGCGGCCAGCACCTGGTGGACCGAGACGTGCCCGAAGTGGAGGTAAGGCGAGAGGCCGCTCGAGACCGGCTCGTCGGGGTGATTGCGGCCCTCGGCGTAGCGCGGCAGCCGCTCGTCGAGAAATCGCTCGACCACCCGCTCGCCCTCCGCCGCGCCGCCGCGGTAGTCGACCGGCGCCACGTCGTGGTCGATGGGGAGCTCCGCGAGCCCGTCGCCGCCGCCCTCGAGCAGCGCCTCGGAGGCTCGCGGCCAGCGGCCGGCGATCCCCGCCGGCAGCCGCTCGCGCGACGGCAGCCGCGCCCCGGCCAACGGGTCGGGCCGCGGCATCTCGAGCAGGTGCGGCGGCAGCTCGCGCTGGAGGAAGCGCCGGAAGTCGTAGGCGCGGGCGTAGGCCTTGTCGGCGGCCGCCAGCGGCAGCAGCCCGTTGCCGTCCACCGCCTCCAGGCGGACCGGCAGCTTGCCGCCCGCCGCCGCCACCATCCGCGGCAGGAAGAAGCTCGGGAACTCGTCGGTCACCACCACCGCGGCCCCGTCCGCCAGCGCCTCGAGCAGGCCCTTGCCGGCGCCCTCCTCGGGCTCGAGATAGGGGTGATAGAGCACCCCGGTCCCGGCCAGCGCCCGGGCGTTGTCGCGCATGCCGTCGATCACGAAGCGGTGGAAGCGGTCGGAGGCCCACCGGTAGCCGCAGCGCAGGGCCTCGAGCACCAGCAGCGGCCGGTCCAGCTCGCGGCACCACTCCACCGCCCGCTCGAGGGCGAAGTTCCAGCGCGTCCGCCGGGCGGCGATCATCCAGTAGAGGACGTACTTGCCCTGCGGCCGGGGCGGGGCGTCGTTGACGCTGCGGATGCGGAGACGCGGGACCATGGGCGGGAGCCGCGCGGGGCGGCGAGGCCGGACTCTATCCCAGGGCCCGAGGCCGGGCCGCGGTGCTCGGGCCGCCGAGCCTTACGCGCCGCCTTTCATTTCTTGGCTACAATCGCGAAAGCGTCGGACCGACGACAGCGCGCCGTAACGAGCACAGGGTGATGCCTCCGATCCGCTTCCAGGTGGCCCCGGCCCGGGGTGAAGCCTTCGAGTACCGGCTCGAAGGCGACGAGCTGGTCGTCGGGCGCTCCACGGCGGCCGACCTCAAGCTGGCCGATCGTTTTCTGTCGCGCCGCCACGCCCGCCTCTTCCGGCGCGGCGCCGAGCTGCTGGTCGAGGACCTGGGCTCGAGCAACGGCACCTTCGTCAACGGCCGGCGGATCGAGGAGCCGACGCCGCTCGTCCCCGGCGACGTCGTGCAGCTCTCGGCCTGCTCGCTCGAGCTGCTCGAGTCGCCCGCCGCGCCGCCGCCGCCCGGCGCTGAAGACGAGCCGACCGACGCCGCCGGCCTGCCCTCGGGCTTGTTCCGGCCGGTCTCCGAGCTGCTCGAGACCGGTTCGAGCCCCAGCGGCCGCCAGAGCAGCGCCGCCGAGCTGCGGCGCGACGCCGAGCGGCTCGGCATCCTCAACGAGGTCCACCGGGCGCTGGCCCGCTCGCTGGCCCTCCCCGAGCTGCTGGAGCTCATCCTGGACCGCGTCTTCCGGCACCTCCGGCCCGAGGAGGGCGCCATCTTCCTCGAGGACGACGACGGCGAGTTCGTCCGTGCCCACTCGCGCTCGGTCCCCGGGCTCGGCGACGAGTACCTCTACTCGCGGAGCCTGGTCCGCGAGGTCGCCGTCAAGGGCCAGGCGGCGCTGGTCCTCGACACCCGCACCGACGAGCGGTTCGGACAGGCGGCCAGCATCCTGGCCTCCGGGGTTCGCAGTCTGGTGGCGGCGCCGCTATTCGACGCCGAGGGCTGCCTGGGGATGATCGCGCTCGTCTCGCGGCTCAACGTCCGCCAGTTCACCGAAGAGGATCTCGCCCTGCTGGCCTCGCTGGCCTCGGCGGCGGCGCTGCGCATCCGCAACCTGGCGCTGGCCGAAGAGGCCGCCGAGCGGCGCCGGTTGGGGGCCGAGCTGGAGCTGGCGCGGCGCATCCAGGTGCGACTGCTGCCGCAGCGGCTGCCCGAGCTGCCGGGCTGGGAGATCTTCGGAATCTGCGTCCCCTCGGAGGGTGTCTCAGGCGACTTCTACGAGGTGATCGAGCGCGGCAGTGGCGAGGAGTGTCTGCTGGTGCTGGCCGACGTGGCCGGCAAGGGGATCGGCGCCGCGCTGCTCACCGCCTGTCTGGAGGCGCTGGCGGCGGGTCTGGTCCGCGAGGAGCTGCCGCCCGACCAGCTCTGCGAGCGTCTCTCGCCGCTGCTCTACGAGCGCACCCCTCCCGAGCGTTTCGCCACCGCCCTGGTGGCGGCGCTCGAGCCCGCCACCGGCGTCCTGCGCTACGCCAACGCCGGTCACAACCCGCCGCTGGTCGTGCGGGCGGCGGGGGCGATCGAGGAGCTGCCCGCCACCGGTCTCCCCCTCGGCTTGCTGGAGGAGGCGAGCTACCGGCCGGCCGAGGTCCACCTGGCGCCCGGCGACCTGCTGGTCGCCTACACCGACGGCATCACCGAGGCGACCGACGAGGCCGGCCGGGAGTACGGCCTCGAGCGCCTGCGCGAGGCCTGCCACCGCCATCGGTCCGACGGCCCGGCGAGCGCCCTGGCCGCGGCCATCGAAGCCGACCTCGAGCGCTTCACCGACGGCACCACCTACCCCGACGACCGCACCCTGCTTCTGGTCCGCCGGTCCGGCTGATCGGCCGGCAGCCCGGGCCCCGATGGACGCGTCCGCCATTTGGCGCTATAATCCTGGCCAGATGACCGTCCCGACACGGGATTCCGGGGGCCGAAACCCCCCGGCCGACACCCACCGGCACGATCAGGAGCAAACCCGATGACCGCGACCGCCGAGATCGTCGAAGTGCTGGGCGGGGCGCGCATTCTCGAGGGGCGGGTCTCGGACTCGCTGGAGCTGGGCGCCCGGGTCCGCCGGGGGCTGCCCTACGCCTCGCTCGAGGCGGTCATGGACCGGCTCCACCTGGGGCGGGAAGAGCTTTCCACCGCCCTCCACCTGCCGGCCCGGACGCTCACCCGCCGCAAGAAGGAGCAGCGGCTCCGGCCCGAGGAGTCCGACCGTCTCGCCCGGCTCGCCCGGGTCGCCGCCCACGCCATCGAGGTGCTGGGCTCGGCCGACCGGGCCTCGGCCTGGCTGCGCCGCCCCAACCGCGCCCTCGGCGGCCGGCCACCGATCGAGCTGCTGGACACCGACCTCGGCACCCAGCAGGTCGTCCAGGTGATCGGCCGGATCGAGCACGGCGTCGTCGGCTGATGGCGGCCGCCGGGCGGCGCTCGCCCGCGGCGCCCGTGCGGCTGCCGCGGGACGCCCGCCCGCGCCGCCTCTGGCGGCTCACCACCCGGCGCCACGCCGCGCGCGCCTTCGACGGCGAGGGGGCCCGCCTCTACGGCGGCCGCTTCAACCACTCGGGGGTGTCCGTCGTCTACTGCGCGTCCCACCTGTCGCTGGCCGTCCTGGAGCTGCTCGTCCATGTCGACCCGGACCTGCTGCCCGACCGCCTGGTGGCGATCCCGGCCACCGTCCCGCCGGCCCTCGAGATCCTCCACCTGCCGGCTCGCCGGCTGCCCCGGAACTGGCGCGCCTACCCCGCCCCGGCCGAACTCAAGGACCTCGGCGGCGCCTGGCTGCGCTCGGCGGCGAGCCCCCTGCTGGCCGTCCCCTCGGCGGTGGTGCCGCCGGAGCTCAACGTCCTCGTCAACCCCGCCCACCCGGACGCCGGGCGGCTCGCCATCGGACCGCCCGAGCCGTTCGTCTTCGACCCGCGGCTGCGGGGCTACTCCGCGTCGCCGGTGGGCGCGGGTCCCAGGGGGATGCGGGTCTCGGCGGCCCAGTAGGCGAGGACCGCGTAGGCGGCGACGTTCTGCGCCAGGTCCCCGGGGTCGAGCTTGTCGAGGGTGTCGTCGGCGGTGTGGTGGACGTCGAAGTAGTAGGTGCCGTCCTGGGTGAGGTCGGCGACCGGCACTCCGGCGGCGGCCAGCGGCCGGAGGTCGGCGCCGCCGCGGCCGCGGTTGCCCTGCCACTCGACACCCAGCGGCTCGAGCCGGGCGGCGAGGCTCGCCACCGCCGGCACCGCCGGCGGCGCCACCCGGCTGCGGAAGCGCCACACCCGCCCGCCGCCGAAGTCGGACTCGACGGCCAGCTGATGGGTGGCGAGCGACTCGGCGTAGCGCTCGGCGTAGGCGCGGGCGCCGCTCAGCCCGAACTCTTCGTTGGCGAACAGCACCACCCGCACCGTCCGCCGCGGCCGGCCGGCCACCTCGGCGATGAGCCGCGCCGCCTCCAGCACGATGGCGCAGCCGGCGCCGTCGTCGACCGCGCCCGGCCCCAGGTCCCAGGCGTCGAGGTGCGCCCCCAGCAGCACCACCTCGCCCGGCAGCTCGCGGCCGGGCAGCTCGCCGACCACGTTGGCCGACTCGACGTCGGGCAGGTAGTGGCTGCCGAGCCGCAGCTCGACCACCGCCTCGGCGCCGCCGGCGAGCTGCATCTCCAGCAGGTCGGCGTCGGGGACGGCGAGCGCCGCCGCCGGGATGCGCGGCACCTCGGGGTCGTAGCGCACGGTGCCGGTATGCGGGAAACGGTGGTTGCCGGTGCCCACCGAGCGGATCAGCACCGCCACCGCCCCCTTGGCCGCCGCCTCCTCGGCGCCGCGGGTGCGGATCGGCACCGTGCGGCCGTAGCCAGCACCGTCGCGGGCCCGCTCCATCCGCTGGTTGAGGAAGACGATCCGTCCCTTGATCGCCTCGCCCGGCGCCGCCTCCAGCTCCTCGAGCGTCCGCAGCTCGACGACCGGCGCCCGCAGTCCCTCTTCCGGCGTGCCGACGCTGCCGCCCAGGGCTGCGAGCACCAGGGGCTGGGGATGCGGCGTCACGATGGCGCCCGCGGCCTCGCCCCGCACCCAGCGGGGCACCGTCACCGGCTCGGCCCGCACCTGCTCGAAGCCCAGCCGCTCCATGGTCCGCACCCCCCACGCCACCGCCGCCCGGTCGCCCGGCGTGCCCGCGAACCGCGGCCCCACCTCGACCACCAGCGACCGCACCAGCTCGAACGCGTTCCGCGACCCCAGCGCCCGCTCCCGCAGCATCGCCAGCGTCCGGTCAAACTGCTCCGCCTCGCCCGCCCCCTCCTCGGCCGCCAACACCCCCACGGCCACGGCACCCATCAACGTCGCCAACGCCAACCCCCGGCCCAGGTGCCACCACCTGGAAAACCGCGTCCTTCTCGACCAACCTGACACGAAGCGCGATTGTCCATCATCCTCCGCCCCGCGCACAACCGCCGGTGCCGTTCCAGTCGGTCAGCTCCACCGAGTGTTCGAGCCGGTCGGGGCGGGGTGCGACAGGGGCCTGGAGCCAAGCGCTTGAACCAGGCCTCGAAGATCAAGGGCCGACCAGCGCGAAGGCGGACAGGAGGAGCCGGCCCTCCCCCGTGAAGTTCTTCAGGGCCGGCTCCGTACCCAGGCGGGCCCCGCCCCGACCGGCCCCTCGCCACAAACCCCCCAGGCTGACCGACCGCAACCGCGTCACAGCCCCGCGCTAGAATCGCCGCAATGACTCAGCCCACCGTCTTCGATCGCATCCTGGACGGCGAGATCCCCTGCCACCGGGTGTACGAGGACGACCACGTCCTCGCCTTCCTGGACGTCGGACCGCTGTCGCGAGGGCACACGCTGGTCATCCCCAAGGAGCGCAAGGCCTACCTGCACGAGCTGTCCGACGAGACCGCGGCGGCGCTCGGGCGGGTGCTGCCCCGGCTCTGCCGGGCGGTGCTCGAGGCCACCGGCGCCAGCGCCTACAACGTGCTGCAGAACAACGGCAGCGCCGCCCACCAGGCGGTGATGCACGTCCACTTCCACATCATCCCCAAGATCGGCAGCGAGGGGCTGGGGATCGGCTGGAATGCGCGCCGCCTCGACTCCGAGGAGGCCGCGCAGCTGGCGTCGCGGATCGCGGCGGCGCTGGGCGGCGCGCCCTGAGCTCGAGCGAGCGGACCGAGCCGCCGGGCCCCGGCGGCGAGTGGCCCCTGGAGCTCGCGCCGGCGGCGCTCCAGGAGCTGGTCGACCAGGCGATGGTGCGCATCCGCGCCCACCTCGAGACCCTCGCCCACCAGCCGGTCTCGGACGTCGCCGGCGCCGCCCGGCGGGCCCGCGAGGCCCGTCAGGAGCTGCCCGAGACCGGCCGGCCGGCGGACGAGCTGCTGGCGCTGGTCTTCGACCGCCTGCTCTCGAAGTCGTTCAACACCGCCAGCCCCGGCTATCTGGCCTACATCCCGGGCGGCGGGCTGCCCGCCGCCGCCGTCGGCGACCTGATCGCCGACTCGATCAACCGCTACGTCGGGGTGTGGCTGGCGGCGCCGGGCCTGGTCGAGCTCGAAGCCAACGTCGTGCGCTGGTTCTGCCAGATGGTGGGCTACCCGGCCGCCGCCCGCGGCTTTCTGACCACCGGCGGCTCGCTGGCCAACCTGAGCGCGGTGGTCACCGCCCGCAGCGAGCGGCTGGGCGAGGAGTTCCGCGGCGCCACCTTCTACGCCTCGGACCAGATCCACCACTCGCTGCCCAAGGCGGCGCGGCTCGCCGGGCTGCCGGCCGCGAGTCTCCGCTCGGTGCCCACCGACGACCTCTTCCGCATCCGTATCGACGCCCTGCGCGAGCAGATCGCCGCCGACCGGCGCCGCGGCGCCCGCCCCTTCCTGCTGGTGGCGAGCGCCGGCACCGTCAACACCGGCGCCGTCGACGACCTCGAGACGCTGGCCGCGGTGGCCGCCGAGGAGAACCTGTGGCTCCACGTCGACGGCGCCTACGGCGGCTTCTTCGTGCTCACCGAGCGCGGGCGGCGGCGGCTGACCGGAATCGAGCGCGCCGACTCGGTGAGCCTCGACCCGCACAAGAGCCTGTTCCTGCCCTATGGCACCGGCTGTCTGCTGGCCCGCGACGGCGGCGCCCTGCGCCGCGCCCACCAGCTCACCGCCGACTACATGCCGGCGCTGCAAGACGACCCCGAGCGGATCGACTTCTGCGAGATCTCGCCCGAGCTGTCGCGCGACTTCCGCGGGCTCCGCGTGTGGCTGCCGCTGGCGCTCCACGGCGCCGCCGCCTTCCGCCGCGCCCTCGACGAGAAGCTCGACCTGGCCGCCTGGGCGGCGCACGAGCTGGAGGGGATCCCGGGCATCGAGGTGGTGGCCAAGCCGCAGCTTTCGATCGTCGCCTTCCGGCTGCGCCGGCCGGGGGTCGACGCCGCCGCCACCGACCGGCTCAACCGCGAGCTGCTGGCGCGGATCAACGCCCGCCAGCGGGTGTTCCTCACCGCCACCCTGCTCCGCGGCCGCTTCGTGATCCGCATCTGCGTCCTCCACTTCCGGACCCACCTGGACCGCATGCGGATGGCGATCGAGGACGTCCGCCGGGCCGCCGCCGAGCTGTAGAGACCGGCGGGCGGCCTGATAGCTTGGCGCCTCCGGACGCGGCGGCACCCGCGCCGCCGGCGGGCCGGCGAGAGGAGCGACGTCATGCCTGAAGCGGATCTCGAGCGGGTCGCCGTGCTCGGCGCCGGCAAGATGGGCGGCACCCTGATCCACGCGCTGCGCCACGAGCTGGGCGTGGCCCCCGAGCGGATCGTGGCCAGCGGACGGCGCCCCGCCCCGCTCGAGCGGCTGGCCGAGGCGGAGGGGGTCGAGACCACCGTCGACAACCGCCAGGCGGTGCGCGGCGCCGACCTGGTGCTGCTCTGCGTCAAGCCCCAGGTGGTGGCCGAGGTGCTGGGCGAGATCGGCGGCGAGCTGGGCCCGAGTCAGCTCCTGGTGTCGATCGCCGCCGGCGCCACCACGCCGTGGCTCGAGTCCAAGCTCGAAGCGCGGGTGCCGGTGGTGCGCGCCATGCCCAACACTCCCAGCCTGCTGGGCGCCGGGATGACCGCGCTCTGCGGCGGCCGCTGGGCGACCGACAGCCACCTGGAGCTGGCCTGCCGGGTGTTCGAGGGAATGGGCCGCGCGCTGGTCCTCGAGGAGCGCCACTTCGACGCCGTCACCGGGCTGAGCGCCAGCGGACCGGCCTTCATCTACATCATCATCGAGGCGCTGGCCGAGGGCGGCGTCAAGGCCGGGCTGCCGCGCCAGGTGGCCACCGAGCTGGCCGCCCAGGCCTGTCTGGGCGCCGCCCGCATGGTGCTCGAGACCGGCGCCCACCCGGCGCTGCTCAAGGACGACGTCACTACCCCCGCCGGCTGCACCATGGACGGCATCCTGATGCTCGAGGAGGGCGGCCTGCGGGTCACCCTCATCAAGGCCGTCGTCGAGGCCGCCCGCCGCGCCGGCGAGCTGGTGGGCAGCGGCTAGCGCGACCGCCCAGCGGGCTCGCTCAGATCCCGCGGCGGAGCCGGAGGTCCGCGCAGTGCGGGGCCGCCGGCTCGCGGTCGACGCAGAGCGCCACCGCCTGGTCCGGGCCCTGGCGCAGCCGCGCCTGGATCTCGGGGAGCTCGAGATCGGCGGCGTTCTCGCCGTCGAGCGAGCGCAGGCGGTCGCCGGCCTGGAAGCCGGCGGTAGCGGCAGGCGTTCCGTCCAGCACCTCCTCGACCCGCACGCCGCTGCGGTCGGGCGACAGCACCAGCCCTCTCATGTCGGCCTCGAACGGCTCGCGGGTCTCCCGGGTAGGGGCCAAGAGCAGGCGGCGGCGCGGGTAGTCGAAGATCACCCGGAAGCGCTCCGGGACGCCGAGACCGAGGACGCCGTGGCGATCGGCGGCGGTCTCGTGGCCCGAGGTCGAGAAGCGGGCGATGACGTACTCCAGGGCGTGCGGGCCGAGGCGCAGCTCGGCGATCCGGCCCAGCCGGCCGGCGGTCTCGCCCGAGGCGCCCCAGCCGCGGGAGTCGATCGTCGCGGCCGGCGCCGCGAGACCCGGTCGCCCGCCCGGGATCAGGGTGAGGGCACCACGGCTGCCGAGATCTTGGAGCGCCAGCTCGAGGCCCTCGACCGCCCGCCCCACCGGCGCCGCGCCCACGCCCGAGCCGCCGAGCGGGAAGCTCGCGCCGGGCTCGAGGCCGAGCCGGGCGGTGCGCCGGGTGCCGACCAGCAGGGTCACCGGCGCCCCGCTGTCGAGCACGAAATCGAAGGGGCCGGCTCCTTCGAGCGTTGCCGGAACCAGCACGTGGTGGGCCACCCGGAAACCGGTCTCGAGCCGCCGCCCCGGCGCCTTCCACTCGGCTTCGACGCCGTCGTTTTCGAGCGCCAGCGGCGGGCCGGGCGGGCCACAACCCACCGCGACGACGCCGGCCACGGCGACGGCCAGCAGCGCCGCCGGCCAGCGCTTCGCGCGCCGGGCGAGGCCCACCCGAGGCTCGCGGCTAGGTCATCGCCGCCGAGCTGATCTCGGGGTGGCGGCGGACGAAATCGACCAGGCGGTCGAGGTAGGCGGTCACCGTCGGCGCCCGGATGCCGCTGCCGTCGAGGTCGGCCAGCGTGTTGGCGCAGGTGTAGTGGGTGGGATGAACGAAGTAGTCGACCGTGCCGGCGGGGATCTTCATCAGCCAGTAGACGCCGGGCACCCAGCCGAGGGCGGCCTTGGCAACGCCGAGCGGCAGCGGCAGCGGCACCACCTTGCGCCGGGTGGTCTTGCCGATCGCCCGCACCAGCTCCTCGACGGTCGGCGGCTCGGGGTCGCAGAGCTGGTAGACCTTGCCGGCCGAGACGGCGAGGCCGCTGAGGTGGGTGACGGCGTCGACCACGAAGTCGCGCGGCACCACGTTGACCCGCACCGCGCTGGGATCGCCCACCATCGGCATCAGCGCCAATCCCGGCTGGCGGAGCAGCCAGCGGATGACGAAGTAGGGACCGTCGTACTTCTGGGTGGCGCCGGTGCGGCTGTCGCCGACCACGATCGCCGGCCGGTAGACGGTGGCGGGCAGCCCGCCCTGCATCCGCTCCTGGACCTCGACCTCGGCCAGGTACTTGGTCTCTTCGTAATAGTTGTTGAACCGCTGCCCCTTGACCAGGTCCTCTTCGCCGTAGATGCCGGCGTAGCGGCCGCTGACGTAGCAGGTGCTGACGTACTGGAAGCGGGCGAGGTCCGGGCAGCCGGCGGCGAAGTCGAGGACGTGGCGGGTGCCGTCGACGTTGACCCGCATCGCCGTGCGGCGCCGCACCTCGATGTCGTAGACCGCCGCCAGGTGGTAGACCTCGACCGTCTCGCGCCGCAGCCGATCGCCGTCGGCGAGCCCCAGGTCGGGGCGGGTGATGTCGCCCTCGACCAGCTCCACCCGGCCGGAGAGCGCCGGCTGCGCCGCCTCCAGCTCGTCGAGCCGCCGGCGGGCCAGCTCCGCGAACTTGGGCTGGACCAGACAGGCGGCGCCCAGCCCGGGGTCGCGGGCCAGCACCCGCGGCAGCAGCTCGGAGCCCAGGAAGCCGGGAAACCCGGTGAAGAACAAAAGACCCATCGCGTGCCCCCGGATCAGCGCAGGCCGGGCACCCGGCGAAGCACCTTGAGCAGCCCGCTCAGCAGCTGGCTGTAGCCCTCGTCGCCGAGCGCCGGCGGCGCCGCCAGCGGCAGACCGCGCTGGACGGCGACGGTCTGCGGCTCGGTGTACTTGAGGATCCCCTCGGCGCCGTGGCGGCGCCCCAGGCCCGAGTCCTTGAAGCCGCCCATCGGCGCGTCGACCGACGCCCAGGCGGCGGCGTAGGCCTCGTTGACGTTGACGGTGCCGGCCTGGAGCCGGGTGGCCAGCTCGACGCCGGCGTCGGCGGCGCGGGTCCAGACGCTGGCGCTCAGCCCGTAGGCGGTGTCGTTGGCGCGGGCCAGCGCCTCCTCCAGATCGTCGAACGGGAAGACCGCGACCACCGGGCCGAAGGTCTCCTCCGACCACAGCGCCATCTGCCGGGTCACCCCCTCGAGCACCGTCGGCTCGTAGAAGGTCGGACCGAGGTCGGGCCGCGCCCGGCCGCCGGTCAGCACCCGCGCCCCCTTTGCCACCGCGTCGGCGACGTGGGCCTCGACCTTGGCGAGCTGCTCCTCGCTGACCAGGCAGCCGAGGTCGGGCTCGTAGTCGAGCGCGCTGCCCAGCTCGAGGGCGGCGGTGCGCTCGACGAAGCGGCGCACGAACTCGTCGTAGATCGGCCGCGCCGCGAACAGCCGCTCGATCGAGATGCACAGCTGGCCGGTGTTGGCAAAACAGCCGCGGACGGCGCCCTCGGCCGCCGCCTCGAGGTCGGCATCTTCTAGCACCAGCATCGGGTTCTTGCCGCCCAGCTCCATCGAGCAGCCGATCAGCCGCTCGCCGGCCTGGGCGGCCACCCGCCGGCCGGTGGCGGTCGAGCCGGTGAAGCAGACGTAGTCGACGCGATCGACCAGCGCCGGGCCCAGCTCGGCGCCGCTGCCGGTGACCACCTGGAAGAGGTCGAACGGCAGCCCCGCCTCCTGGAGCAGCTCGACCGACCACAGGGCGGTGAAGGTGGCCTGGCGGTCGGGCTTGAGCACCACCGCGTTGCCGGCGATGAGCGCCGGGATGGCGTCGGTCACCGCCAGGGTCAGCGGATAGTTCCACGGCGAGATGAAGCCCACCACGCCGCGCGGGTGGTGGTACTCCCAGGTCGCGGTGAGCGCCGGCAGCGCCCCCTTGCGGCGGCGCGGGGCCAGGTGGCGGGCGGCGTGATGCGCGTAGTAGCGCGACACCACCGCGACGTCGGCCACCTCCTCGAAACCGTGCTTGCGGGCCTTGCCGGTCTCGAGCTGGATGAGGTCGAGGACCTCCTCGCGGCGCTCGAGGATCAGGTCGTGATAGCGCACGAAGAGCGCGGTGCGCTCGGCCAGCGAGCGTGCCGCCCATTCGCGCTGCGCGCGGCGCGCCCGCTGCACGGCCTTCTCCACGGTGGCGGCCGTAGATCGCGGATACTCTCCCAGCACCTCGCCGGTGAACGGCGCCCGCGCCTCGAGGCTCCCCGCCTCGTCACCCGCCCGCGGCACCATCGCCGCCAGCCGCTCGAGGAGCTCGGGCGTGATGCGCCCGGCGCCGCTGAAGCGCGCCCCCGGGGCCGCGCCGGCGGCCGGCACCGGTTCGAGTGTCGCGACCATGGTCATCTCCTCTCGACGGGAAGTTTCGGCGGGCGCCGGCGACCGCGCCGCGAACGGTGGCTCGCCGGCCTCGGGCATTATCCCACGCCGCGGCAGCCCGTCTCCAGCCACAGAAAAAGGCGCCGGCGCGTGGTGCGCCGGCGCCCGAGGATCCGCCGCGCGGACCCGGCGAGCGGGGTCCGCCGGCACCGCTACGGCAACAGCCCCCAGCCCTCGTCCAGGAACAGCAACGGGGTGAGGTCGACGTCGGTCGCCGCCTCGAGCGTGGAGGTGATGAACGGCTCCATCAGCAGGTTGGGGCTCGCCGTGGTGTCCCAGTGCGAGATCGACGAGCCGAGCGCCACCGGGTCGGGGGCGTAGAGCCGCACCAGACCGGCCGTGGTCCCGGCCAGGAAGTCCCCGTCGAAGATCAGCTTGACGTTGACCCCGGGAAGCTGGGCCTTGATGAGGTCGCCGTCGTCGCGGGTGATGCCCACCGAGGGGATGGTGATCAGGGGCGAGGAGCCCCCCATCGGCGGCAGCCCCTTGGCCAGGTTGTTGGCCACCATCACCCCCTTGGCGCCGGCCACCTGGGCGTTGAACACCTTCTGCACGAAGGAGCAGGCGCCGCGGTCGACCAGCGCGATCTTGCCGTGGACGTTGTTGAGGATCGGCTCGCACCCGTCGTTGGGCGCGCCGCTGCCGTCGTCGGCCAGGACCACCTGACCGCTGGTCCCGCCGCCGGGGTTGAGCGGCGGGCCGAAGGACGCCGTCTGGGCCTCGTAGCTGCCGACGATCCCCTTGGGCCGGAGCACGCGCACCGAGGGGCGCGGTCCCAGCACCAGGGGCGCGGCGGCGGTGACCGCCGGACCGTCCCACACCACGTTGAAGGTGTTGATCGCCGAGGCGACGCGCTCGGCCGCGGTCATCGCGTCCCAGTGCTTGCCGGTGGTCAGGTCGAGGGTGAAGCGGCTGTAGATGTCCTTGTCGAGCGGCGGCGGCGCCGGCCCCAGCCCGCTGGCCTCGTTGATGAAGTTCGAGAAGCCCAGGCCGTGGGCGTACTCGTGCATGACGACGTTCAGCAGGTCGATGCCGCCCCCCGAGTTGTTGTCGAAGCCGTAGTACCAGCCGATTCCCCCGAGGCAGGCGGGATCGGAGTCCAGCCGGTCGTTGAACAGCGACACGATGTCGTCGTTGAACGGCGGCGCGAAGAACCCGGGATCGGGCGGCCCCGGCGTCAGGTCGACGCCCCCCAGCGCGTTGGCCAGCGCCGAGTGGTACCAGGTGTCGGCGAACCCGGCGCCCGCGAAGTTGGCGAAGATCTGGATGGTGCCGGCCGCTCCCAGCACCGCCGAGGTCGGGGTGCAGGGCAAGGGGCCGAAGAAAGTCCCGGCCGGGAAGAAGGTGCCCTGGATGACGATGGTCACCGGGCTGTCCAGCACCGCGCCCCACAGGTCGGCGGCGAACTGGAAGACGTTGAGGCGCTGCTCGCCCAGGGTGACCCCCGGGTTGCCGCCCACCGGCGCCACCGGCGTCGGGTCGTTGAAGCCGAACCCCGGCGGGTCGGTGTTGTTGATGATGAAGGTGGCGGCCCCGGCGGGGACGGCGGCGGCGACGGCGAGGGTCAGGCTCAGGGCGAGCGCGGCGAGCATACGGCCGGCGGCGTTTCGTCGGCGCGTCATCTACTTCTCCTCCGGGCCGGCGGTCCGATCCGCAGCGGCCGAAGCCGCGAGGAAGTCGGCCGCCTCCTGCGGGCTCTCGACGCAGCGGGTGACGACCCCGCCCTCGGCGTCGGCGCGGGCCAGCGACAGGCTCAGGTAGCTGGGATCGAGCACCATCGAGACGGTGCCGTCCTCGCGATGGTCGGGCCGCGAGTCGAAGCCGCGCGGAGCGAAGATCTCCTGCAATCCGGCGGCGAGCCGCCCCGCCTCCTCCTCGGTCGGCGGGCGCAAGCGGCCCGTCTCCGGATCGACGAAGACCTGTACTCCGGCCACCGTCACCGGCAGACCCGCCTCGCCGGCGGCCGGCGCGGCCCCCTGCGCACTGGCTTCGCCAGCGGCCATCGCCGGCGCCCCGGCGCCGGCGACCATGGCGGCGACGGCCATCAAGACTCCGAGTGTCTGCAACATCCTGCGGTCCTCCTTTCCAGAGGGAGTCGGGAGAGAGGTCGGCCGGGCACGCGCCCGGCGCACACCGGGCCTGGCGGATCCCCCGTGAGTGCTGCCAGGCCAACGAGAAGGTATTCCCCGCGGCTCCCAGCGTCAACCTGAAACTTTGTTCTCAATCGTCCTCCAGAGCCGACCCGGCAGGCCGCTGCGGGCCGGCCGGGTTTGCACGCTTGGCGGACCCGAACGACCGCGGTAGACTGCCCCCCTCGCGCGGCACGCCGGTCCCGGCGCGCGCCTTGCGGGCAGCCGTCGACGCAACCTCCGAGACCTCAGGGACGTAACACACAGCATGCGCTTCCGCCGAGACGGGAGAGGCCGGAGGGCTCTACCGTGCACGCCTCAGCCCGGGGGGCTGCGGCGCGTTCCGGTGCCGGCCGGTTGGCTCCTCGCCGTGCCCTTGCTGGCCGCGCTGGCTGCCTGCGGCGGTGCCCAGGGAGACCTGTGGAGCCTGGACGGCGGGCTGGAGCCGGCGCCGGCCGCGGCGCCCGCCAAGCTGGCGCGGTCGAAGGCCGACTGCTCGGACCGCTACGGAGCCGGAACGGCGGCGGGTCTGCCCGACGTGCCGGCGGCGCCGCCCGCGGCCGAGGTCGCTGTTCCGGCCGAGCCCGTGGCCGGGTCTCCGGCCGGGCCCGGGCCGCAGCCGATCGCCGAGGGCGGTCCGGGGGCGGGCTGGTCCTCGCCGGTCAGCGGCGAGCTGGAGGAGCTGGTGCTCTTCCCCCGCTTCGTGGTCGGCACCCCCGGTCTGGGGGCCTACTCGCCCGACTGCGAGCTGGGCGACGACCCCTACGGCAACTGTCTCTAGGAGCGCGGGAGCCACGGCCGAGCGCGGCCGCGACGACGAACGATCGATCGAGAAACCAAGAAAGGAACCCCGAGATGAAGAAATGGATGATCCTCAGCCTGGTGCTGGCCCTCGCCGCGGCGCTGCCGCTGGCGGCCGGCGACTACAAGTGCAACGAGTCGACCGACACGTGTCTGAAAATGATGGCCGAGAAGCTCCGCGGCCGCGGCTGGGTGGGCATCGAGATGGACGAGGCCGAGGACGGGACGCTGACGGTCAAGAAGGTCATCCCCGGCAGCCCGGCCGAGGCGGCGGGCTTCCAGGCCGGCGACGCGCTGGCGGCGATGAACGGCGTCCGCTTCTCCAAGGAGAACGAGGCCTCGCTCAAGGAGACCTACAAGAGCTTCACCCCCGGCAACACCGTCAACTACACGGTGGCCCGCGGCGACAGCGAGGTCGACCTCGAGATCAAGCTGGCCAGCCTCCCCGAGACGGTGATGGCCCAGTGGATCGGGCAGCACATGCTGGAGCACCACCTCAAGAGCGGCGAGAAGGAGATGGTCGAGAGCCCGTAACCCGACACTCGTCGACAAACTCGGGCGGCGGCGCGGTCCTTTGACCCGCCGCCGCCTTCGTTTTGAGACCGCTTGCACCCGGCCCCGGCCGGCCCCTGGGCCGCATTCGGACCTGTCCGCTTTCGGGTATCATCACGCCGGCGCGCCCGCCCGACGGGCGCCGCTCCCGCCCCATGCGTGGCGGCCCGCCACCAGCCGGAGACACCGAGGAGAGTGCCATGACCGAGACTGATGCCGTCCGGGAGCGGGTGATCGCCCACCTGCTGGAAGCCTCGGACCAGGAGCTGGAGGCGGCCGAGGTGACCGCCGCCACCCGGCTGCGCGAGGACCTCGACCTCAGCTCGCTCCAGGCGGTGACCCTGGTCATGGACCTCGAGGACGAGTTCGGCATCACCGTCGAGGACGAGGAGCTCGAGGGTCTGGCCACGGTGGGCGACGTGTTCTCCCTGATCGAGCGCAAGCAGGGTGGCGAGTAGCCTCGCCGGGAACGTGCCGCGGCGGGTCGTCGTCACCGGAGTCGGGCTGGTGTCGTGTCTGGGACACGACCTCGACTCGGCCCTCGACGCGCTGGCCGCCGGCCGCAGCGGCGTGCGGCTGATGGAGGGCTGGGAGCGCTACGGCCTGAAGAGCAGGGTGGCCGGCGCCATCGCCGACCTCGACGGCAAGCTGGAGGCCGCCCGGCTGCCCAAGAAGCTGGTGCCGGGCATGTCCGACGCTGCACTCTACTGCTCGCTGGCGGCGCTCGACGCGGTGGCCGACGCCGGTCTCGCCGATGAGCAGGTGCAGGACGCCGGCACCGGCTGCATCGTGGGCAGCGGCGTCGGCAGCGTCGAGTCGGTGTGGAAGGCGGCGTCGCTCTACTTCGCGGGCCGGATCCGCCGCGGCGACCCGTTCACCGTGCTGCGCTGCATGTCCAGCTCGGCCAGCGCCGCGGTCGCCAACCTGCTCAAGATCCGCGGCCGCAGCTATTCGCTGAGCTCGGCCTGCGCCACCTCGGCCCACAACATCGGCCACGCCTGGGAGCTGATCCGCAGCGGCGCGCTCGAGCGGGCGGTGGCCGGCGGCGGCGAAGACGTCCACGAGCTCATCACCGCCGCCTTCCAGACCCTGAGGCTGGCGCTCTCGAGCCGCTTCAACGACACCCCCGAGCGCGCCTCGCGCCCCTACGACGCCGCCCGCGACGGCTTCGTGATCGGCGGCGGCGGCGGCGTGGTGGTGCTCGAGGAGCTGGAATCGGCGCTCGCCCGCGGCGCCCGGATCCGCGCCGAGCTGGCGGGCTACGGGGCGACCTCCGACGGCCACGACATGGTGCTCCCCGAGCCTGACGGCACCCAGGCCGCGGCGTGCATGCGGCAGGCCGTCGCCAGCGCCGGTCTCGAGCCCGGCGACGTCGACTACGTCAACACCCACGGAACCTCGACCCCGCACGGCGACGTCGCCGAGGTGCGCGCCCTGCGCCAGGTGTTCGGCGACCGCCTGCCGCCCTTCTCCTCCACCAAGTCGATGACCGGGCACGGCATCGGCGCCGCCGGCGCCCTCGAGCTGATCTTCTGCATCGGGATGATGGAGCGCGGCTTCCTCGCCCCCTCGATCAACGTCGAGGACCCCGATCCCGAGGTGGCCGGCCTGCCCCTGGTCACCGAGACGCGGCCGGCGCGGCCGACCACCGTGCTCTCCAACAACTTCGGCTTCGGCGGCACCAACGCCGCCCTGGTCGTGCGGCGCTTCGATGGCTGACGGGCGCGAGCTGATCGACGGCCTGCGCCGCGCCGACGGCACGCTGGACCGGGCGGCGCTGCGCAAGATCCTTCCCTACGGCGAGGAGTTCCTGTTCGTCGACCGCGTCGAGCGGCTGACCGAAGAGGAGGTCGAGGCCAGCTTCCGGGTGCCCGACGACGCCCCCTACCTGCGGGCGCACTTCGTGGGCCTGCCGCTGATGCCGGGGGTGCTGATCGGCGAGGGGATGGCCCAGGCCGGCACCGTGCTGGTGCGCTACCGGCTCGAAGACCCCGCCAGCCGCGACCTGCTGGCCCTCGAGATCGAGCGCGCCCGCTTCCACTCGCCGGCCCGCCCCGGCGACGCGCTCGACTTCCGGGTGCGGCTGGTCACCGCCGACTCGCGGGCGGCGCGGCTCGAGGGCAGGGCGACGGTCGGCGGCCGCACCGTCTGCCGCGCCCGGCTGGTGCTGGCGATCGTCGAGCGCCAGACCCTCCGCGCCCACCTGGCGGCGGCGGATTCCGCCTGAGGGCGCGGCGGGGATTCACCGGATGCCGCGCATCGCCGTTCTCGCCGACGTCCACGGCAACGTGCCGGCGCTCGAAGCGGTGCTCGAGGACGTCGCCGCCCAGCGGGTCGACGAGGTGCTGGTCGGCGGCGATCTGGTGGGCCGCGGCCCGCAGGGCAGCCGGGTGGTGCGGCGCATCCAGGGCCGGGGTCTGGCCTGCGTCAAGGGCAACCACGAGGACTACCTGCTGAGCTTCCGCCGCGGCGAGGTGCCGGCCGACTGGCTGGAGGCCGACGAGTGGTCCGCCTCGCGCTGGATGGCGGCCGAGCTGGACGAGACGGACGCCGCCTACATCGCGGCGCTCCCGTTTTCGATCACCGCCCGGCTGGCTCCGCAGCTCAGGCTGGTGCACGGCAGCCCGAACTCCAACAACGAGGGCATCGGGCCGTGGACGAGCGACCGCGAGATGGCCCGCCATCTGTCCGGCGTCGAGGAGCCGGTGCTGATCTGTGCCCACACCCACCGGCCGCTGAGCCGCACGCTGCCGGGCGGCCTGGTGATCAACGTCGGCTCGGTCGGTCTGCCCTTCAACCGCGACCGCCGGGCGCAGTACGCCATCTTCGAGATCGCGGCGGACGGCGGCTGCCGGGTCGAGCACCGGCAGGTCGACTACGACCTGGCGCGCACCCTCGAGATCTACGAGCGCACGGGCTTCGCGCGTCACGGCGGCATCACTGCCCGGCTGCTGCGGCTCGAGCTCGAGCAGGCGGCCCCCTTCCTGGTGCCGTTCCTCAAGTGGGCCGAGCACGAGGAGCTGACGCCGGGACCCGAGCCGCTCGAGGCCTTCCTCGGCCTCTACGATCCGGAGGCCTCGTTCCGGGAGCTGCTCGGCCGGACCGGTGCGGCGCCTTGAGGGGACCGGCGCGGTGAGCCCAGGCCGCCCGGCGCGCTCCGCGGCGGCCGCCGTCCCGCTCGCGCTCGCGATCCTCCTGGCGGGCTGCCGGGCCGAGCCGCCCGCCACCGCCACCGCGGTTCAGACCGCCCTGCTGGACGACGCGGCGCGGCAGCGGATCGGGGAGGCGCTGGCGGCCGCCCACGAGCGGCCGCGCGACCCCGCTCGCCGAGCGCGGCTCGGCGCCGTCTACCACGCCCACGCCCTGTGGGGCCCGGCGGTCGCGAGCTATCGCCAGGCGCTGGCGCGGGCACCGCGGCGCGCCCGCTGGTGGTACCTGCTGGCCCACGCCCTGGCCGGCACCGGCGACGTCGAGGGCGCCGCCGCCGCCGCCGGCCGGGCCCTGGAGCTCGACCCGGCCTATCTGCCGGCCTACTGGAACCTGGGCCTGTGGTGGCTGCAGGCGGGCCACGACGACCGGGCCGAGACCGCCTTCGCAGCCGCCGCCGAGCGGGTGCCAGACCATCCCGCCGGGCCGCTGGGTCTGGCCCGGGTCGCCCTCGAGCGCGGCGACGCCGAGCGCGCCACTGCCCTGCTCGAGACCGTCCTCGAGCGCAGCCCCGGCCTGACCTATGCCCGCCAGCTCCTGGGCAACGCCTCGCTGGCGCTCGGCCGGCCGGCCGAGGGCGCCGCCGCGCTGGCCGGCGGCGCCGGCGCCCCGCCCAGCTTCCCAGATCCCTGGCTCGACGAGGTGCGGCGCCTCAGGGCCGGCTACCGGGCGCTGATCGAAGAGGCGCAGGCGCTGCTCGCCGCCGGCCGCTCCCAGGAAGCCATCGAGCAGCTGGCGGCGGCGCAGCGCGACCACCCGGAGGACTACGTGGTGGCCTACACCCTGGGCACCGCCTACTTCGGCTCGGGCCGGCTGGCCGAGGCCGCCACCGCCTTCGAGGCCGCCGCCGCCGTCCAGCCCGGGAGTCACCTGCCGCCGCTCGGCCTCGGCGCGGTGCGCGAGCTGGAGGGGGACTTCGAGACCGCCCTCGCCCTCACCGACCGGGCGATCGCCCTCAATCCGGCCTACGCCAACGCGCACCGCCAGCGGGCCCGCATCCTGCGCCGCCTCGAGCGCCCGGCGGCGGCGCTCGCCTCGATCGAAGAAGCCCTGCGCTACGACCCGCGCAGCCTCGAGCTGGCCGAGACCCGCCTGCGGCTGCTCGAAGAGCTCGGCCGCTGGCCCGACCTGGCCACCGCCGCCGAGCGCCTCACCCGCGACCTCCCCCACTGGCCCGGCGGCTTCCTCTATCTGGCCCTCGCCCGCGGCGAGCTGGGCGACGCGGCCGGCGCCCGTGCCGCCTTGAGAAACGCCCTGGCAGCAGGGGCTGGGCAGCAGGCCGTCACCGCGATTGCCAACCGGGTCGGCCTCCAACCGCCGGCCGCAGGACCATGAGCGACCCCTCTACCTGGCTCTCTCCACTCACAGCGCGAGGTACGCAGGGCGCGCCCGCGAGCCCAGGCCGTTCGGTATTGGCCTGCTTGCTGCTCTTGACGGCTTCGGCCGCCTGCGGGGGACCCGCCGAGAACGGCGGCGGTCGCACCGCCGAGCCGGCGGGGGCCTCCGCCTGGTTCGAGGAGGTGGCGGCGGAGCGCGGGCTGCTCTTCGTCCACGACTCGGGGCACGGCGAGCGCTACCTGATGCCCGAGATCATGGGCGGTGGCGGGGCGCTGTTCGACATGGACGGCGACGGCGACCTCGACGCCTACCTGGTGCAGAGCGGGCCGCTGGCGCCCGGCGGGTCCGAGGGCCCCGGCGGCGATAGCTTTCGCAACCGGCTGTTCCGGAATCTGGGCGGCGGCCGCTTCGAGGACGCCACCGGGGGCAGCGGCGCCGACGATCCCGGCTACGGGATGGGGGTGGCGGCCGGCGACTACGACAACGACGGCCGCACCGACCTCTACGTCACCAACGTCGGCCCCAACGCGCTGCTCCGCAACCTGGGGTCGGGGCGGTTCGAAGACGTCACCGCCGCGGCCGGGGTGGGCCACCCGGGCTGGGGGGCGAGCGCCGCCTTCTTCGATCTCGACGACGACGGCGACCTCGACCTCTACGTCGCCAACTACCTGCACTGGAGCCTGGCCACCGAGCTCGACTGCTTCAGCGACCTCGGCGGGCCCGACTACTGCAACCCCCAGAACTACCGCAGCGAGGCGATGGACGTCCTCTACCGCAACGAGGGCGACGGTACCTTCACCGACGTCACCGTGGCGGCCGGGCTCGACGCCGCCTTCGGCAACGGCCTCGGCGTGCTGCCGGGCGACTTCGACGGCGACGGCCGGCTCGACGTCTTCGTGGCCAACGACGGCGACCTCGACCAGCTGTGGCTCAACCAGGGCGACGGCACCTTGGTCGACGGGGCGCTGGCGGCCGGCTGCGCGGTGGATCTCGAGGGCAAGCGCAAGGCGGGGATGGGGGTGGCGGCGGCGGACCTCGACGACGACGGCGACCTGGATCTGCTGGTCTGCAACCTGCGCGGCGAGTCGGACTCGCTGTTCCGCAACGAGGGCGGCTACTTCCGCGACGTCACCGTGGCCGGCGGTCTGGCGGCGGCCAGCCGGCCGTTCACCCGCTTCGGGGTCGGCTGGGTGGACTTCGACAACGACGGGCAGGAGGACCTCTACGAGGCCAACGGGCGGGTCACCATCCACTCCGAGCTCTACGCGGAAGACGTCTACGCCGAGCCCAACCTGCTGTTCCGCGGTCTGGGCGATCTCCAGTTCGAGGAGGTGCTGCCGCGCGGCGGCACCCGGCCGCCGCTCTACGCCACCAGCCGCGCCGCCGCCTTCGGCGACGTCGACCGCGACGGCGGGGTCGACGTGCTGGTGGTCAACCGCGACGGCCCGGCCCACCTGCTGCGCAACGTCTTCCCACACCGCGGCCGCTGGCTGAGCCTCCGGGTGCTCGACGAGCGCGGCCGCGACGCCTTGAACGCCACCCTCGAGATCGAGACCGGCGGCCGCCGGCGCCACCGCGAGGTCCGCGCCGCCTCCAGCTACCTGGCAGCGAGCGACCCCCGCGTCCACCTCGGCCTCGGCGCCACCGAGACCGTCGACAGCGTCACCGTCCGCTGGCGCGACGGCGTCCGCGAGCGCTTCGGCCCCTTCCCCGCCGACCGCGAGGTCACGCTCCGCCGCGGCGAGGGACGGCCGGCCGGCGGCACCTGAGCGCTCGACCCCGACCGGACTTTCCGCCCGGTTCGCCTCGGGTCGGCGGCTACCGGGCCGATCTCATCCCCGGGTGACGGATCGCGGCCACGACTCCCGGGAGACGGTGGGCGCGGACCGGGAGGGGCCGTCACCGCATCCGCGACCGGACCGCGCCCGGGAAGAGCTGGACTCCCCCGCCGCTGGCAGCCGCTGCTCGCCCAGCCGGCCCCGGCGCGCCCCGCCGCCGGAATTGAAACATTTTTCTTGACGCCGGCGCGGTCGACTTATAGCTTCCTCCGTTTCGAGGAGGCCGCTCGAGATGTCCACCCACAACGCCGCCCCGTCCGCGACTGCCTCGACCCCAGCGGCCATGGAGGGCTGGTCGCGCCGGCTCGATCTGCGTGCCCTCGCCGAGCGCTTCGGCACCCCGCTCTACCTGTTCCATCCGGCGACCCTGAGGGCCAACTTCGAGCGCTGGTCCGGCCTGGTGGGCGACCCCTCGAGGGTGCGCTACCCGGTCAAGGCCAATCCGTCCGGCGCCGTGCTGGAGACCCTGGCCGCCCTGGGCGGCGGCGCCGACTGCGCCTCGGGGCACGAGATCCTGGTGGCGCTGCGGGCCGGCATCCAGGTGAGCCGGGTGATCTACAACACCCCGGCGCCGGAGACCGAGACCGCCCTCTGGCTGCTCGGCAACGGCGGCACCGTGGTGGCCGACTCGGCCGACTGGCTGCGAGAGCTGGCGGAGAAGCTGCGCGAGCCGGGGCTGGGTCCGGGACGGCTGTTCGTGCGGGTCAACCCGGGCGGCCTGCCCGGCTACAAGAGCGTCGCCGAGTTCCAGAAATACACCGATCACGGCTCCGCGTCGAGCCAGTTCGGGATCCCCTCCGAAGAGGTGCCCGGGCTGCTGGCCGGGCTGGGCGTCCCGGTCTCTGGCCTCCACGTCCACGTCGGCACCCAGATGGACAACGTCGACACCTTCGTCGCCGGCCTGGGCTTCCTGCACACGCTGGCCGAGCTGATCCACGAGCGGACCGAGCACCGCATCGCCCACCTCAACCTGGGCGGCGGCCTCGGCATCCCGTTCCACGAGGAACAGGTCTTCCCGACCATCGAGGGGCTGGCCGCGGCGCTGCGGCCGCACCTGCGCCGGGAGTTCGTCTACGAGGTCGAGCCCGGCAACTCGCTGGTCGGCCCGGCGATGGGGCTGCTGGCGCGGGTGGCGGCGCTCAAGCAGGCGCGCGGGCGCCGCTGGGCGGTGCTCGACGTCGGCACCGACCAGCTGGTCAAGTTCACCGTCGCCCGCTGGGAGCACCAGATCGTCGACGCCGGGCACCGGCCGCTGCCGCGCGAAGGCGCCGACGGCCTCTGCGGCCCGCTCTGCTTCGCGGGCGACGTCTTCCTGCCGGCGACCCGGCTGGACGGCATCGCCCAGGGCGATCCGCTGCTGATCCGCCACGCCGGCGCCTACTGCGAAGCCGTCGCCAGCCGCTTCAACGGCCGCCGCTCGCCTTCGCACGTGTTGATCGGCGACGACGGCGAGCCGCGGCTGATCCGCAAGCGCGAGGACCTGTTCTTCGAGCCCGCGCTGCAGACCGTCCCCGCCCCCCGCCCCACCGACGGCGCGGCCGGCGAGCCCCTGGCGCCCGAGCTGGTCCGCAGTCTCCACAGTCCCTACATGCACACCCACGCCGCCGGCGACGCCTACGACGTCGTCGAGACCCGCCGCACCGGCGACCGGGAGTACGCCTTCCGCGTCGCCACCCGCGCCGGGGTCGACTTCGTCGCCATGCCGCTGGCCCTGCGCATCATCGGCGACTGCGCGATCATCGCCGTCGGCCACCAGATCGGCTGGCGCGAGAAGGCCGGCCCAGTGTGGGCGACCCGCCTCACCATGAGCTGTGGCGAGATCATCCCCGCCGGCGAGGAGATCCCCTGCCGCATCCGGGTGAGCGCCCTCGCCCCCTCGCTGCTCCCCGGCGTCAGCCGCCTCGGCGTCGTCCACTACGACCTCGCCGACGGCCGCGCCACTGGCGTCGCCCGCGTCGTCATCCCCTCGAGCTGAGCAGGGGCGTTGACCGGCGCGATCCCTTGGTGTACATTGTGATGTACATATGAGTGAGGAGCGCCAGAAGCGTCGGTCGATCGCGGAAGCCCGGCGGAACCTCCCGTCGCTGGTTCGCGATGCGGAAGAGGGAGAGGCCGTAGAGCTGACCCGCCGTGGCAAGCCCGTGGCCGTGCTGCTTTCGAGCCGGGAGTACTCCCTGCTGAGCCACGGCTCTCGAGATCTCTGGTCGAACCTCCAGAGCTTCCGTCGGCGCGCCGCCCTCGACGAGCTCGACGTCGACGCGGTCTACCGCGACGCGCGGGACCGCTCGCCCGGCCGCGGGGTGGACCTCTGAGCCCGCGTTTCCTGCTCGACACCAACGTCCTCTCGGAGCCGGCGAAGCCGGCGCCCGATCGCGGCGTCATGAAGAGGATCGAGCGCTTCACGGCCGAGCTATCGACCGCCGCCCCGGTGTGGAACGAGCTCCTCTACGGCTGCTACCGCCTGCCGCACTCGAGCCGGCGCCTTACGCTCGAGCGCTACCTGCTGGAGGTGCTGGAGCCCTCCCTACCCCTTCTCCCCTACGACCAACGCGCCGCCTCGTGGCACGCGACCGAGCGCGCACGGCTCGAGAAAGCGGGCAAGACGCCGGCCTTCGTCGACGGGCAGATCGCCGCCATCGCGGTCGTCCGCGACCTCGTCCTCGTCACCCGGAACGTCTCCGACTACGCCCACTTCGAAGGCCTCCGCGTCGACAACTGGGAACGGTCCGGCGGCAGCCGGTAAAGCGCAGTGCCGGTTCGATAGGGTGCGGGGATGGGTCGCGGCACGGCGCTGATCACGGGGGCTTCGTCGGGGATCGGGCTGGAGCTGGCGCGGGTGTTCGCCGGCGACGGCTGGGACCTGGCGCTGACCGCCCGGCGCGAGGAGCGGCTGGCCGAGCTGGCCGGGGAGCTGGAGCGGGCGCACGGCGCCACGGTGCGAGTGCTGCCGGCCGATCTCGCGCGGCCGGGGGCGGCCGCCGAGCTGTTCGAGCAGCTCCGGCGTGACGGGGTGGCGATCGAGGCGGTGGTCAACAACGCCGGCTTCGGGCTCAACGGCCTGCTGCTCGGGCAGGACCCGGAGGTCCACGCGGCGATGATCCAGGTCAACGTCGCGGCGCTCACCCGGCTGACGCGGCTGTGTCTGCCGCCGATGCTCGAGCGGGCCTCGGGCTACGTGCTCAACGTGGCCTCGACCGCCGCCTTCCAGCCCGGCCCGCGGATGGCGGTCTACTACGCCACCAAGGCCTACGTGCTGTCGTTCACCGAGGCGATCGCCGAGGAGGTGCACGGCAGCGGCGTCCGGGTCTCCTGCCTGTGTCCCGGTCCGACGACGACCGGCTTCGCCGCGGTGGCCGGCATGGAGGACTCCAACCTGTTCAAGCTCGGGGCAATGGACGCCGCCACCGTCGCCCGGGCCGGCTACCGCGGGATGCTCAAGGGCCGCGCGGTGGTGATCCCGGGGCTCCTCAACCGGCTGGCGGCCTTCTCGATCCGCTTCAGCCCCCGCCTGCTGGTCCGCAAGGCGGTCAAGCGCCTGCAGTCCTAGCGCTCGTCGTGGAGGTCCGCGCGGCGGGCCGGTGCGGGGCGATTTGACAAGACCTGGGCGGGTCGATCACGATTGGCGAAGTGCAAGCTCCACGCGCCGGCAGCCCCGACGACGTGGCGGTCCCCGCGGGTTCAGGCGGCCACGGGGACTGGGCGGTTTGGGTGCCGCCGACTGCAGCCGGGTCTCGGACAGACCGCTGCGCACGCCTAGGAAGGAGGTGATCCAGTGGAAAGTAAGCAACCTGGTTTGACGGAGGTGGCGTCCTCGTAGGGAACCTCCTCGGGGCGTCTGCGCTCGTGGGGGTGTCCCCGAACGGGGGCGAACCCAACGCTACCGAGTCAGACCTCCCGGCCCCGGCGCCCCAGGGTGCCGGGGCCTTTCGCTTTTCAGGCCCGCCGGCGCGGGTCTACGACGCGGCGAGCGCCTCGACCGTGGTGCGGTCGCCCTGCAGCGCCAGCCGCTGCATGTAGAGCTTGACGCCGAGCAGACCGCCCAGCTCCTCGCCGCCGCCCGCCCGGCCGGGTCCGCCGTGGAGCGCCTGCGGCAGCGCCACCCCCGAGCCGGGCGCCTCGCCGGCCGAGCCGGCGCTGCCGACGTAGAGCCGTCCGGTCGTCGAGCCGGCGGCGGCCACCAGCTCGCCCAGCCATTCGCGGTCGTCGCCGTAGACCGAAGTCACCAGCGTGCCTCCCGCCCGCGCCACCAGCTCGCCGGCTGCCGCGGCGCTGCCGTCGTAGGGAATGACGGTGGCCACCGGCCCGAACACCTCGCGGCGGTGGACCGCCCGGCCGCCGCCGGCACCGGCCCGGACGAGGGTCGGCGCCAGGAAGTAGCCTTTGCCGACGGTGCTGCCGACCCCGTCCACCCGGCCGGTCGAGCCGCACAGCAGCTCGCTCTCGGCCGCCAGCTCGGCGAGGCCGGCGAGGCAGTCGGCGAGCTGGCCGGCGGTCGCCACCGGACCCATGGTCACCCCTTCGGCCGCCGGGTGGCCGGTCACCACCCGGCCGAGGCGCTCGACCAGCGCCTGCTCGACGTCGTCCTGCCGGGCGGCGGGCGCCAGGATGCGCCGCACCGCGGTGCATTTCTGGCCGGTCTTCTGGGTGATCTCGCGGACCACGTCGTCGAGGAACAGCTTCCAGGTCGGCCCCGCGGCCTCGACGTCCGGACCCAGCACCGCCGCGTTGAGGCTGTCGGCCTCGACGTTGAACCGGCCGTTGGCGGCCACCACCGCCGGCCGCTCCTTGAGCGACCGCGCCGTCGCCGCCGACCCCGTGAAAGCCAGCACGTCCTGCGGCCCCAGCCGGTCGAGCAGGTCGCCGGTCGAGCCGCAGACCATCTGCAGCGCCCCCTCGGGCAGCACCCCGGCCTCGACCACGATCTCGACGCAACGCCCCGCCACCAGGGCGGTCGGAGTCGCCGGCTTGGTGATCACCGGCATGCCGGCGAGAAGGGCGCAGGCCGCCTTCTCGGCGAACCCCCAGCACGGAAAGTTGAAGGCGTTGACGTGGACCGCCACCCCGCGCCGCGGGACCAGGACGTGCTGCCCCCAGAAGCCCTCGGAGCGGGCGAGCTGGACGCCCTCGTCCTCGGCCAGCAGCCGGCGGTCGCCGATACGCTTGGCGAGAAAGGCGTAGTAGGCCAGGGTGCCGCTAGCGCCGTCGACGTCGAAGGCGCCGTCGGGCTCGGTGGCGCCGTTGTTGCGGCGCGACAGCTCGAGCAGCTCTTCGCGGCGCTCGCGCAGGGCCCCCGCCATCGCCTTGAGCAGCGCCCCGCGCTCGGCGAAGGTCATCCGCCGCAGCGCCGGCCCGCCGCGCTCGCGCGCCCAGGCCAGCATGCCGGCGAAGTCGACGCCGGTGCTCGACACCCGGGCGATCGGCTCCTCGGTCGACGGATCGACCAGGGTGCGAAAGCCGTCGCCGGCCTCATGCCAGGCACCACGGACGTAACTCTTGACGGTCTCCATCACGGCTCCTCGTCAGCGCCGGCCGAGGGCCGGCCGGTCGGCAGGAATCAGTGGACGGTATAGGGCGGACTGAGCGCGAACGGCGCGATCTCGGCGTCGAACGCCTCGCCCGTGGAGGTCACCATGCGATAGGTGCCGTGCATGGTGCCAAAGGGCGTCGGCAGCGGGCAGCCCGAGGTGTAGGTGAACGACTCGCCGGGCGCCAGCACCGGCTGCTCCCCCACCACCCCCGAGCCGCGGACCTCCTCGACCCGGCCCTCGCCGTCGGTGATCACCCAGTGGCGGGACTGGAGCCGGACGGTCTCGCGGGCCTGGTTGGTGAGGGTCACCGTGTAGAGGAAGAACCACTGCCCGCTGACCGGCCTCGACCGCTGCGGGTCGATGCGCGACCGCACCGCCACCCGGACGCCCCGGGTCACGGCCTCCGAGGTGAACACCTGCTGCTTCTCCATCGTGGCTCCGCGGCGGCCGCGCGCCCTCTCCCCTGCTCCCAGGCGGCGTCATGTGTATCACGGAACAGCCGGCGGCCGGCCCGATAGGATAGCCTGAGGTGCACATGAGCATCACGGGCAACCTCGCCACCATGGAGTTTGCGGAGCTGCTGCAGTGGCTCGCTCACGGCCGGAAGACCGGCACCCTGGTGGTCGACAACGGCTCGATCGAGAAGCGGATCTTCTTCGAGCACGGCCGGATCATCGCCTCGGCCTCCAACGACGCGCAGGAGTCGCTGGGTCACTTCCTGATCGAGCGCGGGCTGCTCGACGACGCCACCCTGGCCCACGCCCTCAAGCTGCAGGAGGCGACCGGCATCCTGCTGGGCAAGGTGCTGGTCACGCTCGGCTCGCTGTCCGAGGCCGACCTCGAGCGCACCCTGCGGCTCAAACTCGAGGAGAGCGTCTACGACCTGTTCCGGTGGCCGGGCGGCGACTTCCGGTTCCTCAGCGGCGAGCTGCCGGAGCAGGCCATGGTGCCGCTGTCGCTCGACGTCACCACCCTGGTGCTAGAGGGGCTGCACCGCTACGACGTGTGGAAGGAGCGCCAGTCCGGGGAGACCCGCGAGATCGAGAGGCCGGCGATCACCGCCCCACCGGCGCCGCCGCAGACCGCCGAGGTCGCCGCCGGGGAGCTCCCCGAGCCCGGCCCCACCATCGCCGCGCCGGCGGCGCCGGACGAGACCGGGCCGCTGCCGGTGTTCGCCGTCGAGGCGGCCCCGCTCGAGCCGGAATCGCTAGAGCCGGAATCGCCCGACCTGGCGCACTTCGAGCCGGCGCCCCTCGAGTCCGGCCCCGGTGGGCCGGCGCCTGGCGACGCCGCGGCCGGCGAGCCGGCATTCCCAGAGCCTCCCGTTGCGCCTCCCGTCGAGCCCCCCGCGGGGACGCCGGCCGAGCTCGCCGCCGATCTGCCCGACGGCAGCCCCGAGCTGCGCGGCTACTACCAGACCGTGCCGGCCGAGCAGCCGCGCCGCGGTCTGGCTCTCGGGCTGGCGTCGGCCGGCCTGGTGATCGCCGCCCTCGGCGCCGTCTACTTCCTGGTGCTTCGCCCGGCCGGCACGCCCCGGCTGGTGAAGCCGACCGCCGCCTTCTCGGCGGCGCTGGCAGCCCGTCCGCAGGCCGGCGACCCGTCGCTCCCGACGATAGCGCCGGTCGAGGGCGAGGAGGAGCTTGCCGCCCCCTCCCCGGGGGCCACCGCCGAGGAGCCGCCGCCGGCCACCGCACGGCCGGGAGGACGTCAGGCCGAGCTGCTGGCCCAGTACGAGGCCGAGCTCGAGAGCCTCCGGCGACAGCTGGCCGAGGCGCAGCAGGTGGCCCGCGAGCCGGCGGCCGGCGAGCGCCCGGTGGCCGGGGGAGCATCCGACCCGGACCCCGGCGGCGTCCCGGACACCGCTGCCGAGGTCGTACCGGACCGCCAGGCCACGACCGGAACCGCCGCCGCGGAAGGCGACGCACCGGACGTAGCGGGGCGCCCCGGCACGCCCTCCGCACCGCCGGCGGCCGGGGAGGGCACCGGCGAGACGGGGGCGGCCGCTCTGCTCGAGACCGCCGTGGAGGCCCCCACTGCAGTGCCTGACCCGGCGTCCCCCGGCCCCTCGTCGGACCGGCCGACCGGCGAGCCCGCCGCCGGAACGCCGGACCCGGCCCCGGAGGACGCTTCTCCGGCGGCGCCCGCCGTCAAGCCCGGCGACCTGGTCGAGCAGGGCCCCGGCGTCGTGCCGCCGCGGATCATCCGGCGGCCCGTGCCCCGCTACCCGCCGGCCGCCCGGCGGGCGGCGCGCGAGGCCACCGTGCCGGTGCGGGTGCTGGTCGACGAGCAGGGCCGCGTGGCCCGGGTCGAGCAGGTCGGGGGCAGGGTGGGCATGGGCTTCGACCGGGCCGCCCTCGACGCCGCCAGCCAGACCACCTGGCGGGCGGCCACCAAGGACGGCGTGCCCGTCAAGATGTGGATCGACGTCCGGATCGAGTTCCGGCCCTAGGAGCCCGTGGTGGAAGTCGGTCGGAACGGCTGGCGAGCGCGGCGGGGCCGGATGCCAGGCGCCGCGACGCAGGCAATGCCGAGCCATTGTCGAGGAGCGGTAACGCCGCAGACGGCCTCGCCCCGCCGCCAGACGGGCGGGCGGACTTCCACCACGGGCTCCTAGCCCGTCCTGGATCGCGACCAGCGCCCCCGTGACCTACGCCGCCGATCTCGCCGCGGTGCGCGCCGCCGCCGGCCGCCTCGAGGGCGTCGCCCACCGCACTCCGGTCGCCACCTGCACGACCCTCGACCGCCTCGCCGGCCGGCGTCTGTTCTTCAAGTGCGAGCACCTGCAGCGCGCCGGCGCCTTCAAGTTCCGTGGCGCCTACAATGCGATCGGCGCTCTGCCCCCCGAGCTGGCGGCCCACGGCGTCGTCACCCACAGCTCGGGCAACCACGGTCAGGCCCTGGCGCTGGCGGCCCGGCTGCGCGGGGTGCCGGCGCACATCGTCATGCCGGCCGGCTCGGCGGCGGTCAAGCGCCGCGCGGTCGAGGGCTACGGCGGCCGGGTGGTCGAGTGCGAGCCCACCCTGGCGGCCCGCGAGCGCACCGCCGCCGAGGTGCTGGCGGCGACCGGCGGCACGATGATCCCGCCCTACGACCACCGGCAGGTGATCGCCGGCCAGGGGACCGTCGCCCTCGAGCTGCTCGACCAGGTCCCCGCGCTCGACGCCATCGTCGCGCCGGTCGGCGGCGGCGGCCTGATCTCGGGCGTCGCCCTCGCCGCCAACGCACTGGCCCCCGAGGTCCGCGTCCTCGGCGCCGAGCCGGCCGGCGCCGACGACGCCGCCCGCTCGCTGGCCGCCGGCCGCCTGCTGCCCCAGACCGACCCCCGCACCCTTGCCGACGGCCTCAGGACCGGCCTCGGCGAGCTGACCTGGCCGGTGATCCGCGACCTCGTCGAGCGCATCGTGACCGTCCCGGAAGAGGAGATCGTCCGCGCCATGCGCCTGGTCTGGGAACGCGCCAAGCTCCTCATCGAGCCCAGCGCGGCGGTGGCGGTGGCGGCGGCGACGTCCGAGGAGCTGAGGGGAATGCCGGGCCTTGACCGCGTGGGCGTCGTGCTGAGCGGAGGGAACGTAGATCTGGACCGGTTGCCGTGGTGAGTGCCATGGCGAGCGGTCGGCGCGCGGCCGCGGTTGGGGGGCAGTGGCGCGGGTCAGTTTGAGGGGTTGGTGGCGAGGGGCCGGCCGGGAGGTCTACCTGGAAGCCGAGACCCGACGCTCGGACTCGCTGCGGCGATCGGAAACCGTCTTGCCCTACCCGGAACTCCCTTTGTAGGGACGCAGTGGCGGCCTATGTTAGGTTGCCGCGCGCCGGCCGCAAGTGCCGGTTAGAAGGTTCCTTAAAGTGAAGCACGCAACTGTCCTAATCCCCTTCCTGACGCTGCTGCTGGCGATACCTGTCGACGCGGCCACCGACGGAAGGGCCACACGTTCGTGGTGTGCAACGACTCCGACGGGGCTGGCGGAGGCGATGGGGCGGCACCGGGCGTTCGAGCGGCGGCTGGCGCGGGAGGGGGCGGTGGCGCAGCGGGCGGCGGACGGGTCGGTGCGCCGGCTGACCGCCACGGCGGCGGGACCCGGCGTGCGGAAGGCGGGGGGGGTGGCGGTGATCGACGACGACGGCACCCTCATCGCCCAGCCCAACGGCTTCGATCTCGAAAACGGCGCGGTGCGGTTCCAGCGGCGTCGCAAGCGGCTGCGGGCGACCCCGTCGACGGCGGCGGTCAGCGCCGAGATGGGCGAGAAGGTGACCCTCGGCGACGACGACACCGTGGTGCTCGACCTGCCGTTCGGTTTCCGCTTCTACGGGCAGCGCTACACCCGGGTGTTCCTCAACTCCGACGGCAACCTGACCTTCGGGCTCGGCGACAACCAGTCGACCCCGCGCAGCCTGGCCCGCGCGCTCAGCGGGCCGCCGCGGATCGCGCCACTGTTCGTCGACCTCGACCCCAGCGTCGCCGGGCAGGGGCGCGGCATCTTCGTCGACTCGACGCCGCAGCGGGTGCGGATCACCTGGTTCGGGGTGCCCGAGTTCGGAACCGCCAACCAGAACACCTTCCAGGTGACGCTGCTGCCGCGCGGCAACGTGGTCTTCGCCTACGGCGACCTGGACGCCCGCGAGGCCATCGTCGGCGCCTCGCCCGGCGGCGGCACCCCGGTCGAGCTGCTCGACCTCACCGCCGAGCTGCCCTTCGGACCCTCGGGCCGCGCCCTGCTCGAGCGCTTCGGCACCTTCCAGCAGGTCGACGACCTGGCGATCGCCCAGGTGTTCTTCGAGCACTTCCGCGACGTCTACGACCACCTGATCGTCTGGCTCGACTTCCCGATCGTGCTGCGCGGGGCCTTCGCCTTCGAGCTCAACATCAAGAACCAGGTCGAAGGCATCGGGCTCGACACCTTCGACTTCACCTCCGCCGTGGGGAGCGACGGGCGGCTCGAGTCCTTCGTCCAGATGGGCTCGCTGGTCAACTACCCCGCCGACCCCGGTCGCACCTTCCTGGGCACCAACTCGACCCTCGACCTGCTGGGCCAGGAGGCCGGCCACCGCTGGCTGGCCTTCGTCCTCTTCCGCGACGCCCAGGGCAACGCCAGCACCCGGCTGCTGGGGCGTGATTTCGCGCACTGGAGCTTCCATCACGACACCGACGCCTCGGTGATGGAGGGCAACGACTTCCAGGACAACGGCAACGGCACCTTCACCACCGTCGCCGCCACCGACCGGTTCAGCTTCCTCGACCGCTACCTGATGGGCCTCATCCCGCCGGCCGAGGTGCCCGACTTCTACTACCTCGACAACGTCCAGGGGCTGCCGCCGGAGACCGCCCCCAGCATCGGCGAGACCCTGGTCGGCACGCGGACCGACGTCTCGGTCGACGACGTCGTCGCGGTCGAGGGCCCGCGGGTGCCGGCCAGCGACGACGCCCCGCGCGTCTTCAAGATGGCGTTCGTCCTCCTCGGCCGGGACGGCGAGCCGGTCTCCCAGGAGTCGATCAACCAGGTCAACCGCGTCCGCCGCCAGTGGCAGGGCTACTTCCGCCAGGCCACCGGTGGCACCGGCACGGTCCGCTCCCGGCTGCGGCCGCTGCCGAACTGAGCAGGGGCGGCCGGACCGCTCCTCAAGCCGAGAGCCAGAGCTTCACGGCCAGCAGCAGGGCGCTGGCGGTGACCACCCGCCGTACCCAGCGGTGTCCCTTGAGGACCGTCAGGCGAACGCCGGCGAGCCCGCCGGCGACGGTCCCGGCGGCGAGCGCCAGCCCCGGCACCCAGGCGACCCGCCCGCCGGCCGCGAAGACGACCAGCGACAGCAGGGTCAGCGCCAGCACCGAGATCACCTTGACGGCGTTGCCCCGCACCAGGTCCAGCCCCGCCCGCGAGGTCACCGCCAGGAACAGGAAGCCGACGCCGGCCTGGACGAAGCCGCCGTAGACCCCGGCCGCGACGAACCCCGCCGCCGGCCAGAAGCCGGCCAGCGAGCCACCGGTGCGCCGTGGCCGCGGCGTCCACACCGAGGCCAGCGACATCGCCACCATGAACAGCGCCAGCAGCCGCTGAAAGACCTCGTCGCCGGTCCTGAGCGCCAGCCAGGCGCCGGCGACCGCCCCGAAGGTGGCCGGCAGCGCCGCCCGGCCCCACGCCTGGGGCTCGTCGATCCGGTGGCGGCGGAAGCCCCACACCGCCGCCACGTTCTGGAGCACGATCGCCACCCGGTTGGTGCCGTTGGCGACCCCCGGCGGCAGCCCCAGGAAGATCAGCACCGGCAGGGTCAGGAACGAGCCGCCGCCGGCCAGCACGTTGACCGCCCCCGCCACGCAGCCGGCGGCGAAGAGCAGCGGGAAGGCGTGCCACTCCATCGCGGCGGGGGCCGATCAGCGGCCGCGGCGGGCCGCCGGCCGCGGCGGGGGCTCCCAGCGGTAGCGCTCCAGGTCGACCCGCCCGCGAGGCCCGAAGCTCACCCCCTCGGCCTCGAGCAGCCGGCGCTGCAGGCCGTCCCAGCCGGGCTCGGAGCGCGGGCTGACCGCGCCGCGGGCGTTGATCACCCGCTGCCAGGGGACCTCCGACTCGGCGGGCAGGGCGTGGAGGGCGTAGCCCACCTGGCGGGCGTGCCCGGCGAGCCCGGCCAACGCCGCCACCTGGCCGTAGGTCACCACCCGCCCGCGCGGCACCGCCCTCACCACGCGGTAGATGCGTTCGTAGGCCTCGCTCGCCATCGGGCTGCCGTCGGGCCGGCGCTCAGAGCAGGATGCCGGCGATGGTGGCGGTCAGCCACGAGGCCAGCGCGCCACCGAACATCGCCTTGAGCCCGACCTTCGCCAGGTCCGCCTTGCGCCCCGGCGCCACCGCACTGATGCCGCCGATCTGGATGCCGATGGAGGAGAAGTTGGCGAAGCCGCACAGCGCGTAGGTCGAGATGATGACCGCCCGCTCGCTCATCGTCTCTTCCTGGATGTAGGTGCCCAGCGTGCCGTACGCCACGAATTCGTTGAGCGACAGCTTGATGCCCAGCAGGTTGCCGACCTGCGCGGCGTCGGCCCACGGCACCCCCATCAGCCAGGCCAGCGGCCTCAACAGGGTGCCGAAGAAGGTGCGCAGCGAGCCCGGGAAGAAGCCCTGGTACTCGCCGCTCACCGGCGACAGCCCGCCCGAGCCGTAGCTCACGTAGGCGCCGCCCAGCAGGCGGCCGTCGATCCAGCCGTCGAGGAAGTTGAACAGCACGTCGAGCACCGCGATCAGCGCGATGAAGCCGATCAGCATGGCGCCGACGTTGAGCGCCAGCTTGAAGCCGTCGGTGATGCCGTTGGCGGCCGCTTCGATGGCGTTGCCGCCGACCTCGATGTCGGGCAGCTTGACGTCGCCGGCGGTCTGCGAGTGCTCCTTCTCGGGGTAGATGATCTTGCCCAGCACCAGCGCCGCCGGCGCCGACATCACCGTCGCCGCCACCAGGTGGCCGGCCGGCACCCCCATCGCGATGTAGCCGGCCAGCACCCCGCCGGCGATGGTGGCGAAACCGCCGACCATGATGGTCAGCAGCTCGGAGCGGGTCATGCCGTCGAGGAACGGGCGGATCAGCAGCGGCGCCTCGGTCTGGCCGACGAAGATGTTGGCGCTGCAGGACAGCGTCTCGGCGCCGCTGGTGCCGATCGTCCAGCGCATGAACTGGCCGAGGGTCTCGATCAACCGCTGCATGATCCCCAGGTAGTAGAGCACCCCCATGAAGCCGCCGAAGAAGATGATCGTCGGCAGCACCTTGAAGGCGAACTGGAAACCGAACCCCGGCCATCCCGCCCCGGGACCGAAGTACTCCGCCACCACCAGGTTGCCGAACAGGAAGCGGGCGCCGTAGTCGGAGAGGTTGAGGAACTCGGCCACCTTGCTGCTGAAGGTCTGGAAGATCGCCTGGCCGTGGAGGCCGCGCGAGACCAGCGCCGTCACCCCCAGCACCACCAGCAGCGCCGAGGCCGGCCGCTGGAGCGCCGGCAGGAAGCGGAACCGGGCGTTGAGCGCCAGCGCCACCACCAGCACCCAGAGGCCGGCGATCTGGACGCTGCCCGGCAGGAAGTAGAGCAGCGCCCCGGCCCCCAGGGCGAGCGGCAGCGCCAGCGCCGGACCCCGCCAGTCCTTGCGCTCGCCGGCGTCCTCCAGGATGTAGGTGACGATCAGCAGCCCGAGCAGCGCCATCCCCACGAAGCTCCAGTAGTCCTGGCGCAGGATGATGAGCGCCAGCACGAACTGCAGCCCCAGGCCCCAGAAGACCGGCCGCAGGTTGACCTCCCGCCGGTGGTAGGACATCGCCCACCCCAGACCCAGCAGCGCGAGCATCCCCAGCAAGCTGACCAGATTCATCTCCACCTCCGGCGAGCCGCTCCCGGCCGCCGGCCCCGCCGGCGGGCGCGAACGAGTGTTCGAGACAGCCCGCGGATCCTACCCCAGCGCACCGCACCCCTTGTGCTACCTTGCGCCGGTGAGCGGGGCCGGCAGCCCATGGTGGAAGTCCGCCGGCTCGTCTGGCGGCGGGGCGGAGCCGTCTGCGGCGTTGCCGCTCCTCGACCATGGCTCGGCATTGCCTGCGTCGCGGCGCCTGGCATCCGGCCCCGCCGCGCTCGCCAGCCGACCCGACCGACTTCCACCACGGACTGCCGGCAGCTGGCGACGACTCCCCCGACCCGGGCTCCTGCTGCTTGCCCTGCTGGCGGCGATCGCCACGGCCGGCTGCCACTGCGGCGGCGAGAAGCCGCGCGAGAAGCCGCCGCCGCTCCTGGTCTTCGGGGTCGACGGCGGCGATTGGCGGGTGATCCGCGCGCTGTGGGCCGAGGGCCGGCTGCCCCACCTGCGTGCGCTGTTCGAGGAAGGGACCGGCGCCGCGCTCAAGAGCGGCTACGGCAGCAAGTCGGCGGTGGTGTGGAGCAGCATGGCCACCGGCGTCACCCCCGACCGGCACGGCATCATCGACTTCGTGGTGCCGACGCCGCGCGGCGACGTGCCGGTCTCCTCGGCGGTGCGCCGGGTGCCGGCGCTGTGGAACATGGTCTCGGCCGCCGGTGGGCGGGTGGCGGTGCTGGCCTGGTGGGCCACCTGGCCGGCCGAGACGGTCAACGGCGTGGTGGTCTCCGACCGCGCCCAGCTCAAGCTCCGGGATCGGGTCTCTCCGGCCGGCTGGCAGCCGGAGTTCGAGCGGCTGGCGGCCGAGGCGCAGCGCGACGCCATCCGCTTCCCGCCCAACGCCACCCAGGCGCGCGACGACCTCGTCGCGCGGCTCGCCGTCGAGCTGGCCGGCCGGGACTACGACCTGTTGATGGCGTACTTCAAGAGCGTCGACGAGATCGGCCACCACTACTGGAAGCACTACCGGCCGGAACGCTACGGCCCCCTCGACCCCGACGAGCTGGCCCGCTACGGCGACTACGTGCCCCGGGCCTACGAGGCGGTCGACCAGACCCTCGGCGAGGCCCGGGCGGCGGCCGGACCCGGGGTCAACGTCCTGGTGCTCTCGGACCACGGCTTCTACGGCCTGAAGCGCGAGAAGCTCAGGCTGTCGGTGGACCTCGACCGGGTGTTCGAGCGGCTCGGGCTGCTGACCCGCAACCAGCGGGGCGGCGTCGACTACGCCCGCACGCTGGTCTACACCTACGCCAGCCCGCTCCAGGTGGCCCGCAAGCGGGTGCGCTTCGCGCTCGCCGGCCGCGAGCCCGGCGGCCGCGTCGAGCCCGCTGCGCGCCCGGCGGCGCGCCGGCGGGTCGAGGCGGCGCTGGCGACCGTCCGCTACCAGGGCGGCGCCCCCGCCTTCGAGGTGCTCGACGCCCCCGCCGGGAGCGCCACGGGCGGTGCCGCCAACGGCGGTGCCGCGAACGGGGGTGCCGCACCGGCGAGCGACCCCACCGCGGCCGATCTCGTGGTCCGGGTGCTCACCGGCGGCGCCGCCGAGACCCTGACCGTCGCCGGCGAGCCGCTCGAGGGCGTGGTCCGCATCCTCCACCGCATCTCGGGCAGCCACGGCGCCTCGACCGACGGCATCTTCCTCGCCGCCGGCCCCGACGTCGACCCCGCGGCCGCGGTCGAGCGCGTCGACCTGCACGACGTGGCGCCCACCGTGCTCTACGCCCTCGGTCTGCCGGTGGCCGAGGACTTCGCCGGCCGCGCCGTCACCGAGCTGTTCACCGCCGAGTTCCGGCGCCGCTTCCCGCTGCGGACGATCCCCAGCTGGGGCAGCGTCACCCCCGGCGAAGCTCCGACCTCCGAGGCCGACGAGCAGCTCGTCGAGCAGCTCCGCGCCCTCGGCTACCTGGACTGAAGCGCCGCCGACCCGGTCAGGCGTCCTCGCGCGCTCGGCGCCGCTCGGCCCGCCTGACCGCGGCCCGGTAGCGGAGGCGCCCGAATGTGCGGTTGAGCGGATGCGAACGGTCGAGAAACGGCAGCGGCGGGCGGCTGCGCACGCCCATCCTGCGGGCGAGCTGCACCAGACCACGATGCGAGGGATTGAGCGCCAGACCGCGCTGCAGCGCGAGGACGGCCGGCCGCCGCTTGCGCAGCAACAGGTAGCACTTGGCGAGATTCATGTGGTTGTCCGGCTCGAACGGTTGCTCCGAAACGCCGTGCCGGCACAGCCGCAGCCCGTCCCGCTTGTCGCCGTCGCAGCGCGCGATCGCCAGCCCGAGATAGGAGAAGTAGATCCCCGGCAGGCTGCCGTTGCGCCCGGGCGTCAGCAGCCGCAGCTGGGCGAGCCCCTCGCGCCACTCCCCCGACCGGCACAGCCGGATGCCCTGGATCAGCGTTTCCGAGGGATCGGGGCCCATCTCGCTCTCACCGGCCGCCAGGCGTGCCGGAAACTGGTCTTCGACTCGTCGAGCATATCCACCCACCGGGCCGCCCGCTGTCAAACACGACACAGCGAGCGCCGGTGGGCGCCGAACGGAGGGACGACGAGACTATCAGACGCCAGGTCGGCTCAGGCCACCCCGAGCTGGTCGGCCAGCGCGGCCAGGCGCTCGCTCCAGAACCGCTTCATCCGCTCGGCCTGCTCCCGGTTCCCCAGCCTCCGGTGCTGTAGCGCCACCTGACTCTTGGCCTTGCCCTTGGCGTAGAAGTACACCTCGACCGAGGTGCCATCCCGCCAGGAGATCCGCATCGACTTCTCCGGCGTCGCCTTGCGGACGGTGAGCTCGGCGTCCCCCAGCCAGCGGCGCCGGGCGCGGGCGGTGGCGAAGGCCGCGTACAGATCGGCCAGCGGCACCGGCACGGTCTTGCTCTTGTTGGCCTCGTAGCTGCCGCTGCGGCGCTGGCCGATCTCGCGCAGGCCGCGGATCCGCTCGTAGCCCACGGTCACCGTTTGTGCCCACCATCCCGGGACGCCGTGCTCCTCGTGGACGTGCCGGGCGATCTCGGCGTGGGGCAGCTCGGCGGCGTCCACCGCGTCGAGCACCTGCGTCCACTGCTTCCAGGTGCGGCCGGTCTTGGCGCGGACCGCCTCGTCGGTCATCCCGGCGAGCCCCGCGTAGTCGGGCCCGGGCGCGGCCGGGCCTTCCTTTTTCTCCAGCAGACGGCGGCGGGCGGCGGTGTAGGACTCCCCGGTCTTCCGCATGCGGGTGCGGGCCAGGCGCTTCAAGTCTTTGTTCTTCGGCATCGCGATCTCCTTCGGCCGCTCGGACGCGCCCCCCAGCGGCGAAGCCCAGGCGGCGGGCGAAGGCTTCGTGGATGCCGATCCGGGAGTATGCCCCCCTTTGCCTCACGAGGGCCCCCGCTGGGGGAGGGCCGAAGAGGTTGGGCGTGGATCCGCGCCGACAAGAATTCTGCACTAGCCGCCGGCGGTTCGTCAAACGGAGCGGCGGGCGGTGAGCGAGAACGCGAGGCGTGGGTGAGCAGCGGGTCAGCCTGGAGGGCCGTGGCGAGGGGCCGGCCGGGGCGGGGCCCGCCCGGGACCGGAGCCGGCCCTGGAGAACTTCACCGGGGCGGACCGGCTCCTCCTGTCCGCCTTCGCGGGGGACGGGGTCTGGCCTTCGAGGCTCCGCGACGGGCGCTCGGCTCCAGGCCCCTGTCGCACCCCGCCCCGGCCGGCTTCACGGTCCTGGAGCCGACCCACCGCGCGCACCCCCGTGGCCCTGGCACCGTCACCAGGATCGGAGGATGCGGGATGGGTGGCGGCTCGGCGCGGCTAGACCGACCCTCTACCTGGAAATTCCCATGGCCTGACGGCGCCCGATGACGGTCCCCACAGCGCAAGATGCCGACAACAACGACACAAAAAACCTCTAACCAGACCCTTCAACTCCCGGGGCTGGTGGGTCTTGCCGCCCGCCGATCGGCGGAGCGGCGATGAGCAGGGCCAGGAGGGCGGCGCGCTCGACGAGGCGATCCAGGAGCACGTGCTCATGGGTGGCGTGGGCGCCGCCGCCCACGGCGCCGAGGCCGTCGAGGGTGGGGGCGTAGAGGCTGGCGACGTTGCCGTCCGAGGCGCCGCCGGCGAGACACTCCTCGAGCTCGAGGTCGAGCTCCCGGCCGAGCTCGCGGGCCAGACGCCACAGCCGCCGGTTGCCGGGCGTGCGCTCCATCGGCGGGGTCTCGAAACCGCCGTCGATCTCGAGCCGCGCGCCGCGGGTCTCGGGCTCGAGGGCACGGAGGGCGCGCTCCACCTCCGCCGCCTGTGCCTGGCTCACCACCCGCACGTCGACCACCGCCCTTGCCTCCGGGGCCACCACGTTGGGCCGCATCCCGCCTTCGATGGTGCCGACGTTGACGGTCAGCCCGCGGCGCGGATCGTTGAGCTCGAACAGCCGCTGGACCAGCCGCGACAGCTCCAGGATGGCGCTTACGCCCTTGGCCGGCTCGAGACCGGCGTGGGCCGCCCGGCCTCGCACCCGGACGGTGAACTGCCCCACTCCCTTGCGGGTGGTCTTGAGCCGGCCGCGCGGCCCCATCGCCGGCTCCATCACCAGCACCCGGTCGGCCAGCGCGGCCAGGCGGCGCACCGCCGGCCGCGAGTCGGGGCTGCCGATCTCCTCGTCCGAGTTGATCAGCACCAGCGGGGTCACCGGGGTCTCGAGCGCCGCCGCCCGCAGCGCCCGGAGGGCGTAGAGGAGCAGCGCCAGGCCCCCCTTCATGTCGTAGATCCCCGGCCCGGTCATGCGGCCACCGCGGAGGGTGACCGGCATCTCGGCCAGCGTCCCGACCGGCCAGACGGTGTCGCAGTGGCCGACCAGGAGCTGCCGCGGCGCCGCCCGCCGGCGGCGGCGAGGCACGGCGAGCAGCAGGCCGCCGGTCTGCCGGCCCGAGCGCCGGCGGACGCGGAAGCCGAGGCCGGTCAGCTCCTCGCTCAGTAGCCCCTGGACCGCCGCCTGGGTGGCCGGCTCGTGGGACGGCGACTCGGCCTCGACCAGGCGCTGGAGCAGCCGGATCAGCCCGCTCCGCTCGGCCTGCAGGCACTCGACCAGGCGGCCGGCGCGAGCCGAGCGGACGGTCGCCATCGGCCGCCGTCAGCGGCGAAAGCCGGCCGGGAAGGGGAACGAGTTGCTGTCGCTGATGGTGGCGAAGCGCCCGGGGTGGAGATAGGCCAGCAACGGGCTGCGGAGCAGCGCCTCCTGGTCGTCGCGGTCGGCGCGGCGCAGCGCCTCGCGGTGGACGTGGGCGGCCAGCACCCGGCCGGCGATCAGGCTGCAGGAGCCGAAGCCGTCGACGATCCGGTCCAGCTCGCACTCGAGCAGCAGATAGGCGTCCTGCAGGAAGACCCCGTCCACCAGCCGCGCCGGCATGGTGGGCAGCGCCGCCAGCTGCTGCTTGCTGCCGTCGTCGCAGCGCGGCGACGCGCTGAGGCTGGTCAGCACCACCTGCTCGGGCCGCGGGAAGCTCACCGTGAAGGCGCCGTCGCGCCGCACGTTGCGGTAGGTGCCGTGAGCCGGCGTACAGACGAAGCCGAAGTAGTTCTCCCAACCGAGCGGCGCCGCCATGTGCTTGGGGGCGAGGTCGTAACCGCCGTGCGCCTCGCGGGTGCCGATCACCACCAGCGGCGCTACCGCGAAGAAGCGGTCCCAGATGGGGTGCTCGGTCTCCAGCGAGACCAGCTGCTTGTAGACCTCCTCGGACATGGCGGACGCCGGCAGCCTACCAGGGCAGCCGCTCGAGACAGCCGGTGACCGCCGGGTGCCAGGGGCGGCCCTCGACGAGGACGTAGATCCGCCGCTCGACCGCCGGGTCGGCCAGCGCCACCGCCCGGGCCGCCTCCAGGCTCTCCGCCTGGATCACCAGCATCGCCCCCGAGAAGTCCTTGAACGGCCCCCCGGCCACCAGCTTTCCGCGATCCGCCAACAGCCCCATGTAGGCGAAGTGCCCCTGGAGCGACTCCTCGGCCAGCAGTTCCTCCACCGAGTCCGCCGCCGGCCACTCCGGCCCGGCCTCGAACAGGAACACGTAGTAGCCCGTGGAACCGTCCGCCGGCTCGGTGCCCTGCGGGCCGGCGGCGCCGGGCGTCGCCACGAGAAGCAAACCCATCGCCAGGTGCCACATCGCGTTTCCCTCCGTTCTGCCACGAGCCGCCGGCGTCCGCCGGCCGGCGACGCGGCGGCGTCGACCAGACACAGTATGTAGTAGCCGGGCGGCGCAAAGCCGCCGTGGGCGGCGCGGTGACCGACAGGGTGCGGTCGTCGCCCGGGGCGCCGCCCTGATAGGCTCGTCCACACCTTTTCAAGGGAGGAGATGCTCATGGCCGAGCAGAACTACGCGAACCACCGGCGTTTCGTGCCGCTGTACCACTACGTCCTGTCGCTCATCCTGCTGCTGGTGCTGGTCGATTCGATCTGGAACCTGTGGCGGGCCATCGGCCAGGGCAGCGACCGGCTCGACGCCGGCATCCTGCTGATGATCGCGGTCGCCCTGATCATCGTCTTCTGGTACATGCGCGTCTTCCCGCTCAGGGCCCAGGACCGCGCCATCCGCGCCGAGGAGAACCTGCGCCACTACGTGCTGACCGGCAACCTGCTGGACCCGCGGATCACCACCCGCCAGGTCGTCGGCCTGCGCTTCGCCTCCGACGAGGAGCTCCCCGAGCTGGCCCGCCTGGCCGCCGAAGAGGGCCTCTCCGAGGACGCCATCAAGCGCGCCGTCAAGACCTGGCGCCCCGACGACTACCGCGTATAGCGGGCCTGGTCGGAGCTCGGCTCCCTGGCCAGGACGAACGGCTGCCGGACAGACCCGTCGGCTCCACCCGGTACCGATTGATGTGATAGCATCTGATGCGTGCGCACCACACTGAACATCGCTGACGACGTTCTCATCGCCGTGAGAGAGCGGGCTCGCCGCGAGCGCCGCAGCGCCGGCGAAGTGCTCTCGGATCTGGCGCGCCGGGGGCTGCTCGCCGGGCCCGGCCCCGGCGAAGTCGCTGAGAGCCGGAGCTTCTATGGCTTCGAGCCGCTGCCGCACCGGGGCCCGGCGGTCTCCAACGAGCTGATCGACCGGCTGCGCGAAGAAGAGCCCGAATGAAGCGGGCCCTGCTCGACGTCAACGTCCTGCTCGCCCTCCTCGACACCGACCACGTGGATCACCCCCGAGCGCGCGCCTGGTTGACCTCCGAGATCGTTCATGGATGGGCCTCGTGCGCGGTAACTCAAAACGGCTTCGTGCGCATCGTCAGCCAGCCGCGGTACCCGAGCCCCGTGCCGATCGCCGAAACCGTGCGGCGCTTGCGCCGGGCCACGCAGAGCGAGTACCACGAATTCTGGCCGTGCGACCTGAGCCTGCTCGACCAAGAGGTCATCGACCCCACCCGCCTCCACGGTCCGCGTCAGGTCACCGACGCCTACCTGCTGGCGCTGGCGACCTCGAAGCGAGGCCGCTTGGTCACCTTCGAGCGCTCGCTGCCGCTCGACGCCGTGCGCGGCGCCCGCGAAGATAATCTGGCGCTGCTCTGAGCACCAGAGCCAGCGGCTCGCCGTCGAAGGCGGCGAACGGGATGACGAGCGCCACGACAGGCTGAAATCGAGTCGCGATCGGCGTGGCCACCTGCTCATCTCTCCCAGTGATTCGTCCGGGCGATTGATTGCAGCACCGACCCGCCGTCGGCCTTCCTGATGGCATACCATCGGGCCTTTCCGGGGGGGCCGAGCCATGAAACCGCGCAACGTCGTCGCCGTCCTGCTGGTGCTGGGGTCGTTCGGGCTGCTGATCCCGGGGCTGCTGCGGCCGCTGATCACGATCACGGCCACGGTCCAGTTCATGGGGTTCTCGCAGGAGATCTTCCGGCAGACGCGGAGCATCGTGCAGTCGATCCGCGACCTCCACGACTCGGGCAACGACTTCGTGGCCTTCCTGATCCTGCTGTTCAGCGTGCTGGTCCCGTTCATCAAGGGGCTGCTGCTGGCGGTGGTGGCGCTGGTCCGCGACGCCGGCCGCCGCTACCGGGTGTTCGCCTTCGTCCGCGACATCAGCAAGTGGGCGATGGCCGACGTCTTCGCGATGGGCGTCTACGTCGCCTACCTGGCGGCCAAGGCGTCGGACAATCTGGACGCCCAGATCGGCATCGGCTTCTACTACTTCGTGGGCTACTGCGTGGCGTCGCTGCTGGCGCTCCAGTTCATGCGGGTGGAGCCGCCCTGGGAGCGGTCGGCGCCGACGCTGCCGCCGATCTGAGCCGCGATTCGGCCGGAGCCGGAAGCAGAACCGAAGATCGAGAAAGACTAGAACTGGGTAGGGCCGATCAGAGCCTCCAAACGGGCCCGACGAGCGGACGAATCGAGCCGGGCCAGCTCCGCAGCCTGACGATAGAAGGCCTCGAGGTCGCCGCGTTCGTGCTCGAGCAGGCGCTCGAGGGCCGGCACCAGCTCGCCGTAGGCCGCCACCGAGGCCAGGCGGGCGTTGTTGAGACCGGCAGCGCCTTCACAGGTCGCGGCGCTGAGGCGGCGGCATTCGGCCTCCAGCTCGACAAACAGCTCCCGCTTGCGGCAGCGTTTCCACTCGACCGGCTCCGGTGCCGCGTAGGCCGCGGCCAGCTTCTCGCGATAGGCGAGCAGCAGGCGGGTCCGCTCCTCCTCGCGGGCCTCCGCCCGCAGGTAGGCGTCGAGGCCCGGGCGGCCGGTGGCGGCGAGCCAGCGGCGCACGCCGGCGCGCTCGACGACGGTGGCGAACGACTCGTTGAAGGCGGTGTCGTCGCGGGCCCAGACGCGCTGATGGGCCAGCTCGTGGAAGAGCAGGGCGGCGAGCCGCGGGTCGGGGCGGTCGACGAAGGTGCTCAGCACCGGGTCGCGCAGCCGACCGAGGGTCGAGAAGGCGTCGACGGCGCCCACCTCGACGTCGAAGCCGCGCCGCGCGAGCCGCGCCGCGAAGGCCTCCGCCCGCCGGCGCGAGAAATAGCCGCGGTAGCTCACGCACCCCGCAATCGGGAAGCACCAGACCACCGGCTCGACCGACAGCTCGGGCGCCGCCACCACCGTCCACGCCGCCGCCTCGCGCCCCAGCCGCTTGTAGCGCCGGTAGCTGCCGTTGTCGGGCAGGCCCAGCTCGCTGACCGCGAACTCCCGGATCTCGAGGACCGTCTCGAGCCGTTCGCGGAGCGCCGCCTCGGTCCGCGGGTCGGCGACCAGCCGCGCGATCGGCCGCTGGCCGGCCAGCAGCTTGGCGCCGCCCCACAGCGTCCGCGGCACGTAGACCAGACCCGAGCAGGACGAAACCAGGAAAGAGCTGACAACCGCCAACACCGCGACCATTCCCCGGCCCGGTCGTCCGGAAGCCAATCGCTCGATGCCATCGGGTCGCAGCTTCAGCTCGTTCATCCGCCGCGATCCTACCCATGGCCTCACGGACTCCTGAACGACCCTTTGCCTGGGAATGAGGCAGTCGGCGAACACGGAGCGCTCACGGCCCGGAGTTTGCAAAACTCGGCGGGCGATGATCCCGTTTCGATGGCGTCGCCCGGTGGGCGCGGCGCTGGCGGTTGCCGCGCTGGCCGTCCTGGCGACGGTGCCGTCCCCGGCCAAGGACAAGCGGCTCGGGGAGCTGACGCCCGAGCACCAGCAGTGGTTGGAGGAGGCCGGGCCGCTGATCTCCGACGAGGAGCGCGAGGCCTTTCTCGAGCTGGCCGAGGACTACCAGCGGGACGCCTTCATCCGGCGCTTCTGGCAGGCCCGCGACACCCGGCCGTCCACCACCCTCAACGAGTTCAAGGAGCGCTACTACGCGCGCCTCGAAGAGGCCCGCGAGCGGTTTGGCGGCCTCGAGGACGGCCGCGGGCTGATCTACGTGCTCAACGGCGAGCCGGCCTCGATCGAGGCCACCGACTGCGGTTTCATGACCTGGCCGCTGGAGTTCTGGCGCTACAGCTACAGCGAGGTGGTGGGCCGCGGCTTCCACCTCATCTTCTACCAGCCCTGGGACGAGGGCCCGTTCCGCATCTGGCGGCCGGCCGAGGGCACCGGCATCCTGATCAAGAACACCCGCTACGCCATGGACACCTTCGAGGACTCGATGCTGATCTGGTGCGCCGAGATGTACGACGACGTCGACTATCTGCTCGCGATCTTCCGCGACGTGGAGCACGAGGGGCCGGAAGGGGTGCTCGAGGCCGAGCGGCCGCCGGCGCCGGCCGACCCCGAGTGGCTGGCGACCTTCCGCGCCTACTCGACCGACGCCGCAGCCGGCGAGCCGCTCTCCGCCCGCCTCGAGGTGGCCTTCCCGGGGCGGCACCGGAGCCGGGTGGTGGTCGAGGGGGTCGTCCTGGTGGCGGCGAGTGAGACCCCGCCCTCCGAGCCCGCTCTGCCCGAAGCCGGCGCGCACTTCCCCGCGACCGGCGATGGCGAACCGGCAGCCTCGGCCGAGGGCATCTCCGCCGGTGCCGCCGGCGATGCTGCCGAGCCCACCGTCGCCGCCTTCCAGATCACCGGCGAGGTGCTGCGCGGCAGCGAGCTGTTCGAATCGTTCCGCTACCGCTACGACCTGCCGGTGGTCGCGGGCCGTTCTAACGAGCTGCCGCTGGCCTTCGAGCGCTACCTGCGGCCCGGCTCCTACCGGCTGATCGTCAAGGTCGAAGACCTCGGCGGCGGCCGCGTCTTCCGCGAGGAGCGCGAGATCGAGGTGCCGGAGCTCGACGCGGTGGCGGCCACCCGGCCCGATGAGGAGTCACTGGCCAGCGACGACCTGGCCGACCAGCCTGCCGACCCGGCGAGCACCGAGCCACTGCCGGCGGCCAGCATCCGCCTCCACTCCCCCGGCGAGATCCGCTCCGGGTACGTCCGCTTCGACGCCCAGGCGAGCGGCGAGGCGATCCGCAAGGTCACCTTCCTGCTCGACGGCCGGGCGGTCCTGAGCAAGACCCGGCCGCCCTACAGCGTCGAGCTCGACCTCGGCCCGGTGCCGCTGGCCCACACCCTGAGGGTCAACGCCTACGACGAGGGCGGCCGCCGGATCGCCACCGACGAGATTCTGATCAACCCCGGCGAGCACGCCTTCGCGCTCCGCATCGTCGAGCCCGAAAACGGCACCAGCCACCGCGACCGGGTGCGGGTGCGGGCCGAGGCGCGGGTGCCAGAAGGCGAGCGCGTCGAGCAGGTCGAGATCTTCGTCGACGAACGGCGCGCCGCCACCCTCTTCCAGCCGCCCTACGTGCAGACCGTCGAGCTGCCCGGCACCGGCGAGCTGGCCTTCATCCGGGCGGTGGCCTCGCTGGCCGACGGCAACTCGACCGAGGACCTGGTGCTGCTCAACGTCCCCGGCTTCACCGAGGCGGTCGAGGTGCGGATGGTCGAGCTGTACGTGACCGCCGTCGACGGCGCCGGGCGGGCGGTCCGCGACCTGGAGCGCGGCGACCTCCAGGTGCTCGAGGACGGCGCCGCCCAGGAGCTGCTGCGCTTCGAGCGGCTCGACGACCTGCCGATCTACGCCGTCCTGCTGGTCGACACCTCGGCCTCGATGCTCGAGCAGCTCGAAGAGGTGCAGCGCGTCGCCCGCCGCTTCTTCGAGGAGACGCTGGCCCCCCGCGACCGGGCGGCGATCATCACCTTCAGCGAGCGCCCCCGGGTGGTCACCAAGTTCACCAGCGACGCCGGCGCCCTGGGCCGGGGTCTGGCCGGCCTGCGCGCCGAGCGCGGCACGGCGCTCTTCGACAGCCTGGTCTTCGCGCTCTACCACTTCCAGGGCATCCGCGGCCAGAAGGCGCTGATCGTGCTCTCGGACGGCAAGGACCAGCGCAGCGAGCGCACCTTCGAAGAGGCCCTCGACTACGCCCGCACCGCCGACGTCACCGTCTACAGCATCGGCCTCAAGGTCACCGGCCGCGCCCGCAGCCAGCTCGTCCGCCTGGCCGAGGAGACCGGCGGCCGTGCCTTCATCGCCAAGACCGTCGACGAGCTGGGCGCCTTCTACGAAGCCATCCAGCGCGACCTCCGCTCCCGCTACCTGCTCGCCTACCAGGCCCCCGATCCCGGCCGCCCCGGCCTGCGCTCGATCGAAGTCCGCACCACCCGCCCCGGCGTCGAGCCCCGCACCCGCACGGGCTACCTGCCCTGAGCCGAAACCGGCTGCTTCCGAGCAAGACCGTGCGGCTCAGGACAACCGAGTTCGGTTCGAAGAAGAGAACCAGGTAGGGCGTGGCAGGCGCCGGCGCAGTGAGACGGCAGAAGGCCGTGGGTTAAGCGCCGCCGCAGCCTGCAACCGGGGCAAGCCGCCGTAGGGAGCCAGCCCGCGCCCGGAGCCGGCAGCCCGTGCCGGTTTCCCGCCGAGCCGGCTGGCGGCGCCTCTGCGGCTCTGCCACTCCGCCAGGAAATGCCGCTCCGCGCCTGGCTAAGCGACGCCTACGATCCGGACCCACCGCACTCGCCAGCCCCTCCGGCATCCGTCAGCAGCGCCGCCCTACCTGATACTGAGCGGTCCTGGGACCGCCAGGTATGCTGCCCAGCGATGACGGGCACGGTGCTCGGAACTTTGCTGATTTCGATAGTGGCGCTGCTCGGGCATGGAGTGGCCCGGGCTGCGGAGGCCCGGGGCGACGCGATGGATCACTGGCCGCAGTGGCGGGGGCCGCTGGGGACCGGGGCGGCACCGCGGGGGGAGCCGCCGGTGGAATGGGGCGAGGGGCGGAACGTGCGTTGGCGGGTGGCGCTGCCCGGGCTGGGGCACTCGACGCCGGTGGTCTGGGGGGAGCGCGTGTTCCTGACCAGTGCGGTGGAGGCCGGGGTGGCGGAGGGCTCGCCGGAGCCCATGGCGCCCGGGGCGCACGACAACCTGGCGCCGGCGCAGGTGCTCGACTTCGTGGTGCTGGCGGTCGACCGGCGGAGCGGCGAGATCGCCTGGCGGCGGACGGTGCGGAGCGAGCGGCCCCACGAGGGGACCCACGCGACGGGGAGCTGGGCCTCGGCCTCGCCGGTGACCGACGGCGAGCGGGTGTTCGCGTTCTTCGGGTCGCGGGGATTGTATGCACTGGATCTCGACGGGGCGCCGCTGTGGGAGCGCGACCTGGGCGACATGGAGACCTTCCACGGGCACGGCGAGGGCAGCTCGCCGGCGCTCTGGGGCGACACCCTGATCGTCAACTGGGACCATCAGGGCGACTCGTTCCTGGTGGCGCTCGACAAGCGGAGCGGCGAGGAGCGGTGGCGGGCCGGGCGCGACGAGATCACCTCCTGGTCGTCGCCGCTGGTGGTCGAGCACCAGGGGCGGCCGCAGGTGGTGGTGGGCGCCACCCGGCGGGTGCGGAGCTACGACCTGGCCGACGGCCGGCTGCTCTGGGAGAGCGCCGGGCTGTCACGCAACGTGGTGGCCTCGCCGGTGGCGGGCGACGGGCTGGTCCACGTCGCCAGCAGCTATGACTTCCAGGCGATGCTGGCGATCCGGCTGGCGGCGGCGAGCGGCGAGGTCACCGGCACCGAAGCGGTGGCCTGGCGCCGCGATCGCGACACGCCCTACGTGCCGTCGCCGGTGCTCGCGGACGGGACGCTGTGTTTCCTGAAGCACCTCTCCGGCATCCTGACCTGCGTCGAGGCGGCGACAGGCAGGACGCTCAGCGGCCCGCGGCGGCTGCCGGAGGTCGACCGCGTCTTCGCCTCGCCGGTCGCCGCCGCCGGCCGGCTCTACGTCGCCGGGCGCAACGGAGCGACCGCCGTCGTGGAGCTGGGCGGCGAGTTCGAGGTGCTGGCGGTCAACCGGCTCGACGACTCGTTCTCGGCCTCGCCGGCGGTTGCGGGCCGCGAGCTTCTGCTGCGCGGACAGCGCTACTTGTACAGCCTGGCTGAGAAAGCCTCGTCTCCATGAACCAGCCGGACCTCCGGCTCTCACAGCCAGGATCGTGAGCGAGGGCCCGGGGCGGAGTTGACGAAGCTCGAACTCCCGACCGAGGAGATTGTCGGACCGTCGACGGCGGCGGCACCGACCGGGGCGCCGCGGCCGCCGCTCGAGCCGCTGCCCGGGCAGTCGCGGGAGGGCCGGCCGATCGGGGCTGCGCGGCTGGGGCGCGGGGCGGTCCGCGTCAGCCTGATCGGCGGCTGCCACGCCGACGAGCCGGTGGGACCGGCGATGCTGGAACGGCTGGCGGGCCATCTGGCGGCCCGGCCGGCCGGCGACCGGCTGCTCGAGCGCATCACCTGGTTCATCGTGCCGCACGTCAACCCGGACGGTGCGGCCCGCAACGCCGCGTGGACCACCGAGACGGTCGAGACAGTCGATCAATCCGGCGCGCCCGACCGCGGCTACGACCTCGCCGCCTACGCCCGGCACGTGGTCCGCGAGCTGCCCGGCGACGACGTCGAGTTCGGCTTCCCGCGCGGGGCCGACGACCATGGGGCGCGGCCCGAGAACCGGGCGGTGGCCGGGTTCCTGGCGCCCGGCGCGCCGTTCGGGCTCCACGCCAGCTTCCACGGGATGAGCTTCGCGCCGGGGCCATGGTTCCTGCTCGAGAAGGCCTGGATCGATCGCACCGGCGAGCTGCGCGAGCGGCTGCGGCGGCGGGTCCGCGAGCTGGGCTACCCGCTCTTCGACCCCGACCGCGGCGGCGAGAAGGGCTTCACGCGGATCGACGCCGGCTTCACGACCCGGCCGGACTCTCGGGCGATGGCGGACCACTTCGAGACGCAGGGCGACCCGGCGACGGCGGCCAGGTTCCGCCCCAGCTCGATGGAGTACGTGCGTGGTCTAGGCGGCGACCCGCTGACCCTGGTCTCGGAGATGCCGCTGTTCCTGCTGCCGGCCGAAGGCGAGCCCAGCCGCACGGCGGACCGGCCTAGCTTCCGCCTGGGGACCGCCGGCCGCCTCGAGCTCCACGCCTGGCTGGCCCGGCTGGCCGCCGAACGGGGCCCCGAGGGCCTGCGCAGGGAAGCCGCCCGCCAGGGCATCCGGCCGATGCCGATCCGCGACCAGATGCGCCTCCAGCTCGCCTATCTTGAGGCGGCGCTCGGCGCGGTGCTCGATGCGGCCTGAATTTTGCCTGGCCAGCTCGCCGATGCGGACTCTCGCCGCGTGCTTTTCTCCTACCTGGTCCTCTTGCCGGGACTGCGCTGACTCGATTGGACCGCCCGAGACCCGGCGGGCGCGACAGGCTGGTCCCTACCCCGGCTCCACCGCCTCGGCGCGGCGCTCACGAGGCACGACGGTCAGCACCCACAGGACGCCGCAGCCGATCTGGAGCAGCGCGAAGACGGCGATGGCGGCCCGCAGGTCGAGCCGCCCGGCCTCGAGCAGCAGGCTGGCGGCGAAGATCGAGACCGAGTCGACGGCCATGATCAGCAGCCACTCGGTCGAGAAAACGCGGCCGCGGAAGCGGTCCTCGGTGCGCTTCTGGAGCAGCACCGACGAGGCCACCCAGTTGGCGCCGCTGGGGGCGTGGGCGAGCAGCACCAGCGCGATCAGCCACCAGCCCCAGGGGACGGCACCCACCCCCAGGTAGAAGGCGCCGCTGGCGGCGATTCCGAGTCCTATCATCAGCGGCCAGCGCCGCTCGTCGGGCAGCCAGGCGCGCACCGCGATCGGCCCCACCCCGGTGCCCAGACCGCGGGCGGCGAACAGCAGACCCAGCGCCCCGGCCGCGCGCTCGGGAGCGACCTGCTCGCAGAGCAGCGCCAGCATGTAGACCAGCGCCGCGCCCCCCAGCCCCCAGCACGGCTTGGCGAGGATAATCCGGCCGACCGCCGGGCGCGCCCGGAGGTGGCGCCAGCCGGCGGCGACGTCGTCGAGCACCCGGCGCAGGCTGGCCTCGCTGCCCTCGTCGGTCTGCTGGGGGATCGCCGCCCGGAAGACGAAGAAGGCCGACACCAGGTAGGTCAGGCTGTCGAGCACGAAGACCGCCCGGATCCCCAGCCACTCGGTGACCACGCCGCCCAGCGCCGCGCCCACTGCCAGCAGCGACGACCAGGTGGCCGAGGACAGGGCGTTGGCGGTCAGCAGCTCGCGCTGGCTGGTGATGTTGGGGATCGAGGCGCTGCGGGCCGGCACGAAGACCGCGCCGATCATCACCTGGAGCGAAGAGAGGACGTAGACCAGCGGCATCTCGCCGGGCTCGTCGACCAGCAGGAAGCCCAGCACCACTACCGCCCGCGCCAGATCGGAGGCAATCATCAGCCGCCGCCGGTTGAAGCGGTCGTTGAGGTAGCCGGCGAGCGGCGCGGCCAGCGCCCAGGGGAGCATCTTGGTCAGGAAGACCAGCCCCAGGGCGAACGGCGAGCCGGTGAGCTGCCGGACCAGGGTGTAGAGGGCGATGGTGTTGAACCAGTCGCCCAGCAGCGAGGCCACGTCGGCGATCCACAGCCGCCGGTAGGCGCGGTTGGTCCGCAGCAGCTCGAGATAGCCGGCCTGGGGCGGGCCCGGATCGGCGATAATTCCGGCGCCGGCCGCCGGCTCGCCCGCTTCGCTTTGCGCCATGCGTGTCTCGCGTCAGGAGTTCGAAGATCTGGTGGTCCGCGCCCTCGACGGCCTGCCACCCGAGTTCGCCCGTCTGGTCGAGAACCTGGCGGTGGTGGTCGAGGAGGAGCCGACCGACGAGGACCTGGAGGAGGTGGGGCTCGACCCCGAGGTGGACGAGCTGTTCGGCCTCTACCAGGGGGTGCCGCTCGGCGAGCGCGACTCCTTCTATCAGGCGCTGCCCGACCGGGTCGTCATCTACCGCGGACCCATCCTACGCGCCTGCCGCTCGCGCCGCGAGGTGATCCGCGAGGTCCGCGACACGGTGGTCCACGAGCTGGGCCACCACTTCGGGCTCGGCGAGGAGGAGATGCCCTACTGAGCCCGCGCCGGAGCGGCCGCCGGCGCTAGTTTCCGCCCGCCGGCGGACCCGAGTTGAAGCGCTCGAGCATCAGCGGGGTGATGTCGAGCCGCTCGCCGACCATCAGGACGACGCCGGGCACCCGGTTGAGGATCAGGTCGAAGCCCATCTCCTGGCGGACCTGCTCGAAGACCGGCTCCAGCTCGCGCTCGATCTCGCGCAGCGCCTCGTCCTGGATCTTCTTGCCCTCGCGCTGCTTGTCGTCGCGGAAACGGCGCAGCGCGATCATGGCGTCCTCGTACTCCTTGTTGAGCTCGGTGAGCCGCTCCTCGGAGAGGGTGAGCTGGCCGTCCTCCATCCGCTTGCGGATCTCCTGGGCCTTGGCAGCCATGCCCTCGCCTTCGGTCTGCACGTCCTTCTGGAACTTGTCCAGGCGCTCCTGGAGCGCCTTGCCGCGGGCCGAGCGGGCGACCAGCACGTCGAGGTCGACGACCGCCACCCGCAGCGGCTGCTCCTGCGCCGGCAGCGCCCCGGGGGCCGCCAGGATGGCCGCCGCCGCCAGCGCCAGCGGGCCTGCGATATGTGAAAGCGCTCTCATCGACATTCTTCCTCTCCTGGATCTCCGGACGAAACGAAGCTGTGGGTGGTCGGGTACTTCGGCGCGGGACACCGCCCGCGGAGCGTGCAACTTGCGGGCCACCGCTACTCTACCCCAGCAGCCGGCGCTCCAGGGCGTGGAAGTCGCGGAACTCGTGCGCCGCCGCCGGGCGGCGCGCCACCTTGAGCGCGAAGGGCACGCCCAGGAGCCGGGCGCAGGCGCCGTCGCGCTCTTCGCGGTCGCCGACCATCAACACCGCCTCGGGCGCTACTCCGGCCAGCTCCAGGATCCGCTCCAGCCCGGCCGGATGGGGCTTGAGGCGGTCGACCTCGGGATCCTCGGCCGAGACCGCGAGATCGGCCTCCAGCCCGAGGGCGGCCAGTTTGGCGTCCACCGCGTAGTCGGACAGCACCGCCACCCGGCGGCCGGCGGCGCGCAGCCGGGCGATCAGGCCCTCGACCCCGGCGAAGCGGCAGCCGCGCAGCAGCGCCAGCGGCCGGCGGTGGATCCACTCGGCGACCGCCGCCTCGACCGCCGCCGGCTCCACCCCAAGCCGGCGAGCCGGGCGCTCGTACTGCAGGCGGCGGATGCCGGCGGCCTCCTCGCCGGCCAGCTCCTCCCGGCAGCGCCGGAAGTGGACCAGCAGGCGCGCCTCGGCGGCCGTCGCCCGCGGCCGCCGCAGCAGACTGCCGAGCAGCGCCGCCACCACCCGCCGGCGCAGCCGCGCCTGGTCGTAGAGCGTACCGTCGAGGTCGAACACCACCAGCCGGACGCGCTCCGGGTCGACCGCCGGCCGCGGCGCCGCACCCTCCGTCATCGCCCGCGTTCCACGACCCGCCTGCACCAGCCCCAGTCTCCGAGGTGCCAATTCCCGACGTGCCCGTTCCCGACGTGCCCGTTCCCGAGGTACCGATTCCCGAGCCGCCGGACCGGCGCCGCGGTCAGCCGCGCCCCAGCCGGATGTAGTGGGGATCGCTCAGCCGGTCCAGCAGCGGCACTTCGACCCAGGTGAGCACCGCCAGCACCACCACCAGCAGCGCGACCATGATCATCAGCGCCTTCTCGCGGAACAACTCCTCCGGCGCCTGGGCGCGCGACTCGCGCTTGAGCCCCACCCTGAGATAGGCGGTGAACAGCGCCGCGAAGAACGGCAGCGACAGCAGGTACTCGACCCGATACTTGATCAGGAAGACGCCGAGGAAGAAGGCCGCCATCTGGGCGTAGAGAAAGGTGGTGAGCAGCAGCCGGTTCTCGGTGTAGACGCGGAAGGTCGGCCGGTAGTCGCCGAGCGCCGCCAGGGTACCGCCGGCGCTCGCGCTCCGCAGCTCGGCGAGACGTTTGAGACCCATCAGAAAGGCACCGCCCATCCAGTAGGCGATCAGCAGACTGCTCGGCGGCAGCGTCGTCGAGTCGACCATCGCCCAGCCCAGGGTGAGCCGGATCGGGTTGTTGAGCGACTCGGTCAGCACGTCGACGTAGGGCCGCTCCTTGGTGCGCAGCGGCGGCACGTTGTAGACCAGGCCGCTGACCAGGAAAAGCGCCGCGGTGGCCAGGAAGAGCGGCGACACCGCGGCGCCCAGCAGCAGCCCGGCCACCGCCAGCAGCAGGTACTCGGCGACCACCACCCCGCGTGACAGCCGCTTGGCGACCGCCGGCCGGCTGGCCTTCGACGGGTGGAAGGCGTCGCGGGCGGCGTCGAGCCACTCGTTGATCACGTAGTTGGCCGAGGCCACCCCAATGGCGCTCGCGAAGCCCAGCAGCAGAGCGGCGGCCAGCCCCGGCGGCGCGCCGCCGCGGAGCAGCCAGGCCAGCGCCACCCCGGGGACGATGAAGACGTGCTTGACCCAGTGATCCGGCCGCGCCAGCGCGACGTAGTCGCGCAGCGTCGCCGGCAGGCGCTCGGCGGTGGAGACGGCGGAGACGGTCATACGGAGAACCGGGTCGGACGACGGGCGGGCGGGCCGTCGCGAAGCCTATCTCAGCCCCGATTCCCGGCAGCGCTCGGGCGCAGCGGCCGCTGCCCGTGGCTCGATGCCGTCGCCAACCAGGCCCCGGTGGCGCCGAGCCCGGCGGCGGGGCGGAGTCGAGCAACGGGAAGCTCTGACGGCAGACTCGCCGTCCGGCCGGCTCGGGACCGGCCGCCTGGGTAGACTCTCGGTCGTGGTGCTCTCCGGCTGCCGGGTCCTTCGGTCGTGGCCCGCACGGGTTCCGACCCTCGCCGCCTCCCTGGTCCTGGCCACCGGACCGGGGGCGGCCCAGGAGGACCGGGCCGATCCGCCCGCGCCGCCACGAGGAGAGGCGGCGGGCGCCGTCGAGCGGGCCGACGAGCGTTGCGCCGAGGAGGGACCCGTCGGCGAAGACCCGGTACTCGGCAGCCGGTCTGCGATCGGGCTCGACGCCGGGCAGCGGGAGACCGAGGCGGTCGCCGCCGGCACGCCGCTCCGGGCGCGGCCCGACCCACGGGCGCCGGTGCTGGTGCTGGTCGACCCCGCGGCCGAGCTACCGGTCGTCGAGCGGCGCCAAGCGTGGGCGAGGGTGCGGTACCAGACGTGGACCGGCTGGGTGGCGGTCGGCGACCCGGCGGCGGCCGGGTCGACCCGGCTGCCGGCCGCCGACCCCGCCCGGCCCGCTCCCCAGCGCCTCGAGCTGGCCCGCGAGCTGCTGGGCGCCGCCGGCCGGGAAGGGCGGCTCGGCCCCTACCGGCTGCTGACCGACGTCGGGGACCGCGCGCTGCTGGCGGCGCTCGAGGCAGCGGCCGGGGGTCTCGAGGCGGTCTACCGCCAGCGCTACCGGCTCCAGCCCGCGTCGGCCAGTGGCGAGACAATCGTCCTGTTCGACGCCGAAGCGACCTACCGGCGGTTCGAAGGCGGCAGCGCCGCGCTCGCCGGGCTCGGCACCCTGGGCCACATGAGCCCCGGCCTGACCGCCACCTTCGCCGCCGGCCGCAGCACCGACGAGATCCGCCGGCTCCTGGTCCACGAACTGACCCACCTGCTCAACGCCCGCGCCCTCGGCCCCGGCGCCCCCGCCTGGCTCGAAGAGGGCCTCGCCGAGGACCTCGCCTACGGCCGCTTCGACCGCCGAGGCCGCCTCCTCACCGGCACCCTGGGCGGCGCCAGCCGGCTGTTCGAGAGCGGCCCCCGCGGCCCCACCGTCCTCCAGCAGACCGGCGGCCACGACGCCCTCGCCGCCTTGCTCCGCGCCTGGGACGATCCCGAGCGGCCGTCGCTCGCCCTCCTCGTCGAGCTACCCTGGCAGGAGTTCGTCGACCCCCGCGGCCGCAAGCTCCGCTACGCGCTGAGCGCCTTCCTCGTCCGCTACCTCCTCGACGCCCACGACGGCCAGCGCACCGCCCCGTTTCTCAACTACCTCGCCACCGTCGCCGCCGCCCCGGCGGCCGCGCCGCCGCTGTGGCCCACGCTCGGTCTCGACCCCCGCGCGCTCGAGACGGACCTCCGCCCCTGGCTCGACGACCTGGCTGCCGCCAACGGCGTCCTCCTGCCCGAGCTGGCTCCCGCGGCAAGCTGACCCCACCTGCAGCGCCACACCCGTCGCCTGAGCTTCACGCCGTCGAGAGCCGGCGAGCAGATGTAAAGAAAAGCGAGAACGTCCCCAACCACGGCCCTTGCAGAGAGTTTCTGCCGGCCACGGCTAGGATGCTCCTGGAGAGCGCGGTGTCGGTCATGCCGGCCGGCAGCCGACCTCTCGGAAAGGGGTTCCCCGATGCGATGGATTCGACCGCTCCTGCTGTGGCTGGGCCTGCCCTTCTTCGAGGACGCCGAGCGCATTTCGGGCGCCGGAGACGTGGAGACGCTACGAGGCCCGGGCATCGAAGGCAACGGCTAGCCTCCGAGCGCTGGAGGGGCACTGCCGTTTCGGTGGTGCCCCTCTTTTCTTCAGATCAGGATCCGGGCTGGGGACGCCGCGAGGCCCACTTGACCTCCGGATCTCGCTGCAGCGCTTCCAGGAAGCGGTGGACCCGCTGAATCACGGCCATCGTGGCACCCTCCTCCTCGACCGATTTCCGCAGAAACGTGAGTGCGGCGAGCGCCTCCCGATGCAGCCCCTTCGCCCGGCAGATCGCCAGGGTTTCCGCGATCAACCTCCTGGCCTGAGCCACCCACTGCCGCTCCGCATAGGCGGTGGCGAGCTCCAGTGACACCAGAGCCGCCTCGAGGAGCAGTTCGATCTGGAGAAAGCCGTCGCGCGCTTCCTCGAATCGGGCCGCGGCCTCGCCGAACCTGAGCTTCCTGGCCAGCACCCGGCCCTCCAGCCACGACAGGCGCATCCGGTTGGCCGGCGATCCGAGCTCTTCGTACAAGGGCCTGGCGTCGACCAGCAGCGAAAGGGCAGCGTCGAGGCAGCCGGTCTCGCAATAGCAGTAGGCGAGGTTGTGATAGAGCGCCACGATCAGACCGGGCTCTCTACCCGGGTCGATCAGAGTGGCCGCCTGCGACAGCAGACCCGCCGCCTCGGCGGGTCGACCCATCTCGATCTTCACCAGGGCGGCGTCGACCATCACCTTGCCTGCCAGGTGGAAGTCGGCCTGGTCGCGGTACAGGCGGAAGGCGGCAAGCATCTGCCGCAGGGCCTCCTCGAACCTGCCCTCGTCCTTGATCAGCACCGCCTCGTTATAGATCAGGTAGGCGAGCTCGAGGCGATCTCGCGATCCTTCATTGAACAGGAGCCTGGCCTGGGCGAACGCCTGCCGGCTGCCCATCAGGTCGGCGCCGATCCTCAGGGCGTTGGCCAGATAGACACGCGCACGACAGCGGAAGTCGTTGATCAGCTCGCGCGGGTAGCGGGCTGCCGGCAGGGCGTCGGCCGCGACCACGGCGAGGCGGGCGAGCTGGACGGCCTCGGCCGGCTGGGAGCCGAGGCGGCCGTGGCTGGCGGCGCACAGCTCCTTGACCAGGGCGACGCTCTGGAAGCGCCGGTGGTTGCGCAGAATCGTCAGCTGCCGCAGGTGGGGATGACCGAGCAGCTCGGCGACCAGCTCCGGGGCCGCGGCCTGTTCGTCGGCCACCTCGCGGGCCAGCTTCCCCGCCTTGCGTCGCACGGACGCCACGCTGGCAGCGTAGGTCGCCCCGCCGGCGGCCCCTCCGCCGGACCCGAAGCCCAGCCGCTGCCGGGCCACGCGGGTGCATTGCTCGCACCCGCTCAGCAGATGGCGAACCACGGCCCGGGCGCCCTCGCCCGGCCGCACTCGACCGGCGAGAAACTTCTCCAGCTTCTCGCGGGGTGGGTGATCGGTCGGGGTCATACCGGCAGGATGGGAACTCCGCGAGCCTACACCAGACCGGCGGTGCGCGCGCACCCTCCGCCGCGTGCTTCCCGCTGGCGAAGCCAGGGGTACGGAAATCCTCTAACGAATCAGTTTTCGGCCCTGAGACCGATCCGGCCCGCCAGCTGCACCGGGCCGCCACCGACACCGGAGCGGTGCCCGTCGGCCCCACCCGCGTGGCTGCAGGCGCTAGTTGAAGATGCCGTCGTTGTTCCCGTCGAGAACGATGTCCTCCGCGTCGTTGTAGAAGAGATCTCCGTTGGCGTCGTAGAACTTGAGCAGCGGATCCACACCGGGGCAGCCGGTGAACGGCACGCCGCCCTCCAGGCTCTGGACAGAAGAAGGAGGAGCGAGCATGAGACTCGCAGCAACTCTCGTGGGCGGCGCACTGGCGAAGGCACCACCTCCCTCCTCCGGCGCCTTACCGGTGGAATCTCCTCAGCGTTCCGCCTTCATTCTCGCCCGGTGCGCGTCGAGGCGCACCTTCAGGAAGGGGACGCTGTCCAGGCCGATCGGTGTCAGCTTCGCCTTCATTCTCGACGGCCGTCGGTCGCGCTCGAGGGTCTGGTCGAACGACAAGCGGAGATTCAACAGATACCGGGTGCGCGAGCCGCCCTCGAGGTCGAAGACCGTCACCGTACACGTCGCTCCGTCCCAGCCGCCGAAGTCGAACCTCTCGATTCGGTCCCCGTTGGACTCGCTGGTGGCGTCGAAGAACACCGAGCCGATCTCATCGCTGCACCGGACCCACAGATTGAGGATCACCGGCTTCTTGAGCCACATCAGCGTGAGCTCGACGTGGGCCCCACCCGGCCAGAAGCCGTAGGTGTCGCTGGAATTCGCGGCGGTGATCCGGCCGCGCACCGTCTCGGCATTCGCGACGGCGGCCGCCAGCAGTGCGATCGCGCAGAAATGCCCCGTCTTCGGCATGGTCCTCCTCCGTTCGATCTCTGCCCTTCGGCGGCCCGGCGATCTGGAGGTTCTCGGACCCGTGGCTTTGCGCCCCCGGCTTTCGCCGGGTTCGCCCTTGTCGAGGCCTCTGCAGGCTATGCCACCGGGCCGCGGCGAGCACCGCCCACAAGGGTGGGTGTCGACGCCCAGTTCTCTCCCCTGGCCACCGGAAGTTGTCCTTCCCGGGCTCAGCCGCCGGACGCCTGCCGCCGGTGATAGTGGCGGCGGGCCTTGGCGCGGTTGCCGCAGGTGTCCATCGAGCACCAGCGGCGGGAGCGGTTGCGGCTGGCGTCGAGAAAGAGCCAGGTGCAGCGGCTGCCGTGGCACTCGCGGAGGCGGTCGAGGTCGCCGGTGGTCAGCAGCTCGGCCGCCGAGTGGGCGATGGGCCCCAGCGGAGCGTCCAGGGACTGCTCGAGGTCGCGCCAGCTCCAGGTGAACGCCTCGCCGGCGGGCTCGAGGCGGAGGCGCCTGGCGGCGGCGGCGCAGGCGGCGCTCAAGCGCTCGAGATCACCGTTCTCGGCGCTGCGGCCCGCCGCTCGGTCCGAGAAGACACGGTAGATGGCATCGCGCAGCCGGCGCGCCGCGGCCAGCGCGCGGGCGGCCGCAGCAGCGCGCCGGGCGGCCTGCGCGGCGAGGGCCCGCGCCTCGCCGGCGTCCAGGATGCCGGTCTGGCAGGCGAAGGCCAGCAGGTCGGGGTAGCTGCGCAGCTTGTCGGTCTCGGGACGGCCGCGGTCCTCCCAGGTGTTGGCGAAGTCCAGGCCCAGGGATCCCCCGGAAAGCTCGAAGAGCGGCGTCTGCGCGGGTCGGCCCATCGACCCCGATTCTAACCGATCTGCAGCTCTTGACAGGTTATCTCCAGTGCTCTAAGCTCTAACTTTCAAAACGTTGTAAGGAGGTTATCCCATGACCACCACCACCGCCAGCCGCCAGGTCGAGACCGCCAACCTCGCCGACCAGTTGGAGCGTGGCTTTCGCGGCGGCGCCTGGCACGGTCCGGCGGTGGCGCAGTCGCTGGCGGGTGTGGACGCCGCGATCGCCGCCCGCCGGCCGATCCCCGAGGCGCACAGCATCTGGGAGATCGTTCTGCACCTCGCCGCCTGGATGGACGTGGCCCGGCGCCGGATCGCGGGGGAGGCACTGGGCGATCTGCCGCCCGAGCTCGACTGGCCGGCCGGCGGCGACGACGAGGCGGACTGGCAGGCGGCCTTGACGCGCCTCGACGAGGCGCACTGCCGGCTCCACGCCGACGTGCTCTCGCTCGAGGACGGGCGGCTCGACGATCCCGTGGCGGGCTCGGACCCGACGGTCCGCGGCCTCCTGCTCGGCGTGCTTCAGCACAACGTCTACCACGCCGGCCAGATCACGCTCTTGAAACGGGCCGCCTCGGGCTCCGGAGCGGCTCCGTGAGCCCGGGCGAGGCGCTGCTGCGAGAGGAGCTGGCCTCGCGCCGGCGGCGCCTGGCCGAGCTGGCGACGACCCAGCCCGAGGAGCGGCTCGCCGAGCTGCTGCTGCAGGTGGACGCGGCGCTCGAGCGCCTCGACGGACCGGACTGGGGTCTCTGCGCGGTCTGCCAAGAGGAGGTCGAGGACCGGCGGCTCGAGACCAATCCGCTGCTGACCGTCTGCCTGGAGTGCCTTTCGGCCGACGAGCGGCGCGCCCTCGAGCGCGACCTGGCGGGCGCCCACCAGGTGCAGCGCCGGCTGCTGCCGCCGCCCGAGCTGAGCCACGGCGGCTGGCAGATGGCGTGGCTCTGGGAGCCCAAGGGGGCGGTCTCGGGCGACCACGTCGACCTGGTGGCGCCGCGCGGCGACGACGAGCCGGTCCATCTGCTGCTCGGCGACGTCGCCGGCAAGGGGGTCGCCGCGTCGCTGCTGCAGTCGCACCTGCATGCCCTTTTCCGGGCGCTGCTCGATCCCCGGCAGGGACTGGGCGAGCTGCTGGCGCGGGCCAACCGGCACTTCCACCACGCCACCGGGGCCGGCAGCTACGCCACCCTGGTGGCGGCCCGCCTCCACGGCGACGGCTCGCTCGAGCTGACCAACGCCGGCCACCCCCGGCCGCTGCTCGCCGACCGCCGCGGCGTGCGGCCGGTCGAGGGCGCCGGGCTGCCGCTAGGGCTGTTCGAGGAGGCGGAGTACTCGGCTCGGCGGCTGCAGCTCGCCGCCGGCGACACCCTGCTGCTCTACACCGACGGCTGGACCGAGGCGTCGACGGCGCGGGGCGAGTACGGCGTCGGCCGCGCCGCCGCCGCCCTCGGCGCGGCCGCCCAGCTGCCGCTCCCCGAGCTCCTGGCCGCCTGCCGTGACGACATGGAGCGCTACCTCGCCGGCGGCGCCCGCTCCGACGACTTCACGCTGATGGCGCTGCGCCGCGAGCGGCCATAGCGACCGGTCCGCCAGACTCCACCCACCGGGGTGGGTCTGACCACCCGCTGGGGTATTCCGGCGCGGGTGACCGTTCTGCTAGGGGAGGGGATGCCCGATGGGGGCGCGCTCTGGCCGCCGAGAGCAGGCTTGCCCCCATCAGGGCTGGGTGCTGCGGGAACGGCGAGCCGTTCTCGCCCCCGAAGTTCGCCGCGGACTCCGAGGTCGAGTGTGGGACCGCTGGTCCCCCGCACCGAAGGAGGTCCAGAGATGGCGAACAAGACACGTCGAGCCCTCGTCCTGGGAGCTTGCGGGCTCCTGTTCTTGCCGGTGCCGCTGCTCGGTTCGGCAGCCCTCGCCGATGGTCTGCCGGTGCCCGGCGACCCGGAGACCAACGCCTTCCGCAACGCGTGTCCCGTGGCGGACGCGGATCGGGAGTATCGCTTCGTGGTAGCCGCCGACAGCCGGGGACCAGATCACGGCAGTCCCCTCAACGCGGACGCTCTGGCGGCCGTTTTCAGCGCCATCGGAGCTCTCGACCCGCAGCCGAGGTTCGTTTTCTTCGTCGGGGACCTTTCTTTCGGGTTTACCGACAGGATCTCGCTGGTCCAGGAGTTCGAGAGCTGGCAGGACACCATCCGGCCTCACTACCCTGCCAGTCGCGTCTACCCCGCCGTCGGCACCCACGAGCGGGTCGACCCCGCCAACAGCGCGCAGCAGGCCTGGGCCGGTTTCCGCGACCACTTCGACCCGGTGGGCCAGGAGCGCGCGCCCGGCGGCGAGCCGGAGATGTCCTGTCACTACTACAACAAGAGGTTCAACCCGCCGCGGGACAGCGCCGACTACTACCACACGGTCTACTACTGCGATTTCGCCGACGACCGCTTCTTCGTGCTGAACAACGACTGCATTCCGACCGGCCATTCGGTGACCGGCGACAATCCGAACGTCTCGGGCTGCGTCGGCCACGAGCTGGGCTGCGGTCAGTTCAACTGGGTCCGCAAGCACCTGGCGGACAACCGGCGGCGCCACAACTTCTTCTTCCATCACGAACCGGCCTTCGGCACCGGATCGCACAATGCGGACGGCTACGACGACCCGAGCTGTCCCAACCGCCTGGCGGCCGCCATGGACAACAAGAAGGCGTCGCGCAACGATTTCGTGCGTCTGGTCGGCTATCAGCGGGGCACTGCCCTGTTCTCCGGCCACGAGCATCAGTACACGTGGCGCAGCATCCATCACCAGTTCGTCCACAACCGGCTCAACAACCCGGAGAGGACCAGGAACAGTTTCGTTCTCGTGCTCAAGGCCACTCCCCCGGGCCAGCAGACCGGTCCCGCGACGGCCTACTCCTATGACGGCAGCCCGACCAAGGCGCCGCGGCTCCGCCTGTGGTGGACTTCGGCCTCCGGGCCGCCCGACTGGGAGGGCCGGATCAAGGCTAGCCGCGACGACGCCGAGCAGTTCCGCCGACGGGGGGGCGAGGTCTATCTCGACAGCAGCGATCTCGAGCTGATGCGAGACCCCGACCGGGGCCAGCAGCGCTTCGTCGGCCTGCGCTGGACCAGCGTCAAGCTGCCGCCGGACCGGACCATCGAGCGGGCCGAGATCCAGTTCACCGCCCGCGCCGATTCCACCAGCGGCCCCCGCGTGGAGATCCGGGCCGAAGCTGACGCCTTCCCGGCACCGTTCAGCCAGTGCCGGTACGACCTGCAGCGGCGCGACAAGACCGCGAGCAGGGTGAGCTGGCAGATCGGCCCCTGGAGCCGGAACCGCCGCTACTCGACGCCGGACCTGTCGGCGATCGTCCAGGAACTGCTCGACGAGCGACGGCTCGGCCGCCGCTTCCCGGGTCAGATCTCGGAGGTCAAGACCGGCTCCAGCGGCGCGCCGTGGGCGGACCGCTCCTGCCGGAAGTTCATGAAGCGCCTCCGCGGTGAGGTAATCCGCCTCGCCGACTACCCGGGCCAGGGGATGCCCTACCACTTCGCGGTCGTCGACGTCGCCGAGCAGCAGGTCTGCATCCGAGTCCACTCCTGGGACGGAACCCCGCTGCCGGTTCCCTGAGGCCCAGCGACGGGCTAGGAGCCCACATACCCATCGGGGTGGCTCCGGCCCACCCGAAAGGGTGGGTTTTCGACCGGAATTCCGAGCCGTTTTCTTGGCCGGCGGCTCGTGAGCGCTCCCTCAGTAACGTTTCTGTCCCCTTGGCGCCCAAAAACCAGTACAAATCTCCAGGAGATCAGCCGTGGCTCTCCCTGGATCTCAATGCTGATGAAAGGAGGCAGGAATGAAAGACGTTACGCAACTTCCCGAACCGTGTCGCAGGGCACGGCGATCGGAACTCGCCGTGCTGGTGCTGGGGTTCTTCGCCCTCGGGCTCGCGGCACCGACCACGGCCCGCGAGTACTCCCTCTCCTGCGTCGAGGACTACAGCGCCACTACGGCGAGCAACCTGCCCTACTCGTGCAACAACACCAGCAACATGATCAACGAGATCTCGTCCAGCGCCAGCCTGGGCTCGTGGACGCGGGTCTGGTACTGGACGAACAACGCGGCCTATCCCCAGGACTGGATGGAGGCGGCGACGGTCGCGGGAGGCGACGACAACGTCTACATGGACGACGTCGGCTCGGCCGATCTCTCCGTCTGGTCCGGGCACGGCACCAGCGGGACGGAGCCCAACAACACCTGGTCGATGAGCTTCGGCGTCACCATCGACGGCACTCGCTTCGCGACCTCGCCGGCCCAGATCAAGCTGGGAGAACAGGGATCCGACGGCTTCGGAAGCGACGGTGACAACGAGTACGTGATCATGGACGCCAGCTGCAGCGGCGTCTTCGGCGAGAGGTACCCGGTCTGGTACATCTGGAACAGCGGCATCCTCGTGCGGTCCCACCAGGGGTTGGCCTTCCACAACTCGCCGAACGACGCGGGCGGGCGTCTGGAGAACTTCATCGAAAACGTGGACTCCGGGGATTCGAACGCCTCGGCGTGGTTGGACGCCGGCGAGTGGTGCATTCTGTGGTGGTGCTTCAACTCCCCGATCGTCTTCACCTTTGGAGACGACTCCGCCGACGCCCTGGATCGCCACAACAACGAGTCGATGCGCAGCCCGCGGAGCGACCCGACGGCAGGCACCGGCGGTGCCTATCGCTGGGAATACATTGACAACGGAGACTGCTGAGAGGACCTACAATGCTGAAGAAAAGCGACAAGCAATCCTACGTAGCAGCGGTGACGGCGCTGCTCGTCGCCCTGGGTACTGGGCCACTCGCAGCGGCCCAGATCACCTACGGTTACGAGCGGCCCGCCGCTCTCGGCCCGCTGCCGCAGACCGTGGCGCTAGCGCTCGCCGCCACTGAAGGCGGCGTCTCGCAGGCCACGGCCGAGGAGAAGGCGAGAGCCCTGGCGAAGGTGCTCGACGTCTCGCTGGACTCTGACAGATTGGAGCGTGGACGAGACGGCACCGGCGAGGTCGCACATCTGCGTTCCGGCCGGCACCTGTTCACGGTCCTGCTGCCGTCTGGAATGGCGCGCTACCGAGACCTCGGTCGCCACAACAGGACCCTGGCGACGGACTCACCCGCGCCGGCGCTGGCGCCCGAAAAGGCCATGGGGATGGCTCGAAGTCTGATCGGTCGTCTGGCACGCGCCGGGCTCGTGTCGAGCGACGAGCTGCAGCTCGAGCTGGCGCGAGTCTCGCATCGCAAGGGCGCGACGGACGCCGGCCCGACCTCCCGGGGCGAACCGCAGGTGCTGGACACCCGGGTCTTCGTGCCGCGAGTGATCGACGGGCTCGGCGTCTCGGGCCACGGGGTCCAGTTCACGTTCGCCAACAACGGCGAGCTGACCGCGGTCGATCTCAGGTGGCGAGAGCTGAGGGGCGCACAGGAGCGGCGATCCCTCGCCGTCACGCTCGAGGCCGCGCGCGAGCGCTTCGAGGGCGCGCTCGAGGTCTCTGTCGACTCGCGGGTAGAGGTGACGGTGAGCGACCTCGTCTACTACGACCCCTCACCCCGCGATCCGGTCGCCTTTCTCGAGCCGGCATACCTGTTCGTGTACCGCGTTCTGACGCCGATCGAGGACAGCGAGGAGTTCATCGTCAGCAAGCTGTTGCACGAGGTGATCCCGGCGGTCCAGCATGACCTGCGGCAGATCGCTTCACCTCGCCAGGAACGGCTGCAGATCATCGACCCGCTGATCAAGAGCCGCCGACCGCAGCGCGACGACGATGCCGACACGGCGGAGTAGCCGATCGGCGCCCGGGTGGCGGCGCGTGACGCCGCCACCCGGGAGAGGCGGCCGATGGATCACCGCGGCGGCGCTGCTGGGCGCGTGCATCGCGTGCCTCCCGGCGCCGGCACGAGCCGCCCGCCCGGTCCACCAGAGCATGCCGGCGCGCCCGACCGCTGTCGAGACCGAGACCATGCCGGAGCTGTGCCCCGCGTGTCCCACGACCAGGACGCACAGCCACCTCGACCCCGACCTCGTCGACGATCCCGCCAATCCCCTCGAAATCGTAGCCTGTCCGTGTCACTTTCCGGTCGGCTCGCAGGCCTACAGAAACCTCGAAACGGCGATCGAAACGATCGGCGACGAGCGCCACCTGCCGATCTCCATGACGGTGGTGCCCGGACCACCGGCGACCAAGGCGAGCGGAGGATGCTCTCTCTACCACTCGACCTTCGACCTCTATCCCACGGACCCGGCCGAGCTCGCCCAGGCGCCCGACGTCTGGGCCGACGTGACCTTCGAAACTCCTTCCGGCAATCGGCTCAACGCGACGGGCGGCGTCTTCATGTATGGAGATACTGATGGCGACGGTCAGAGCGAGTGGGGCGGGATGGGCGATTTCGAGACGAGCAAGGCACGGCTGGTCTTCTCCCCTCAGAACTACGCCAGTCGGACGCCGAACACGGCGACGCTGGCTCACGAGATCGGACACATGTTCGGGTTTACCGAGCAACGCTGGCGCGGAGTCGCCGGCACCACACTCCACGGCATGACCGCCACCAACAGCGGCCTGATGGGGGCGCGCGTCTACCACGAGGACCAGCCCGAAGCCGAGCCTCTGACCGCCTACTCCAAGGCTCTGCTCGAGGACTACTATCCCGGCGACCGGACCACCGCCGTCGACCGCGGCGACGACTGGCGCATGCACCACGTGCTGGTCGGCTTAGACCCCCTTCACCTGGCCGACAAGTCCTCGGACGACTCGATGCTGCACTTCGAGGACCGCAATCCGAAGTATCTCAAGAAGGTGGACGGCACCTACCGGAGCTGCCGGACCGAAAGGCGCCCGCACTTCCTCATGAGCTACTCGGATCTCAGCAACAACCCGAACACCAGCGGCACGGTCAAGGCGTTCTGGCTCCTGAGCGAGCGGCCCTCGGCCCCCGGAGCCCCCGCCGCCAGCTCGAGCCTGGCGATGGCCGAGCACGAGGCTCAGCCGGCCAGCGCCACGCCCTACGTCCAGTGGCAATGGGGAGAGCGGCTGACGATCGACGACGACGACCTGAGGGGGGCCAACCTCCCGGTTCCGACCGCCCCGACCGACGTGACGCAGGGGACCATCGTCGCCGCCATCAACCCGGACCGCCCCCGGCACTCACCGCGGCCCGAGGTCGGCCCCGGCGGGCCGGGGCTTCCGGGCGCGGCGTCGCCCTATGCCGACAACGAGGTCGAGACGACCGTCTACTTCTTCTCCGGCAACACCACCGACCCGCGGTGCGCCGACGCCACCCGCGAGCCGAGCACGCCGCAGGCCGACGGCCGGTACGGGGCGGCCATCGCCACGTTCGGCAACCTGGTGCTGACGGGCGCCCCCGGGGCGGGCCGCCTCACCCTCGACGCCGTCGACCGCACCACCGGCGTGTCCGCGACCCTCAACACCTTCTCGGCCGGCCCCCAGGGAATCGAGCTCGGGGCCGCCGTGGCCGTGACCCAGGTGGACGGGTTTCGCTATCTTGCTGCAGGCGCGCCCGGACGAGCGGACGACACGCTCGCCGACTCCGGCAGCGTCTACCTGTTCAAGCAAGACCTCAGCAGTCTCGCCTGGTCGGCAGCCGACGAGCTGCGGAACCCCTTCCCGCAGGCGTACGCCAGGTTCGGGGCCGCGGTGGCGCTCGCCAAGAACGATGACGGCGCCTATCTGCTCGTCGGCTCGCCGGGCGGTGGCTTTGGCGGCTTCGTCGACGTCTGGCGGGTCGACACGGCGGCAGTGGCCGAGGACTGGCCGTTCTTCTACCATCTCCTCGATCCGCAGCCCGGCGCCAGCTTCGGGGCGGCCGTCGCCGCCAACAACAAGGCCGGCCAGACGTGGGTCGTGGTCGGCGCCCCGCTCGAGGACCTCGGTGTCCGCCGCGACGCAGGAGCCGCCTACCTCTACAGGCTCGACGCCTCGGCCCCGGTTCTCGAGCAGAAGATGACCGGCCTCCAAGACGAGGCGTTCTTCGGGACCGCCGTGTCGATCCACAATGCCACGCTGATCGTCGGCGCGCCCGGCGAGGACTACGCGGCCGGCGGTGAGATGGTCGTCGATGGCGGGGTGGCTCGGGTCTACCGCTACCCCGAGCCGGACGAAGGCAGCGGCTGGACGCAGGCGGCGATCCTGAGGCCGAATGACGGCATGCCGGGCGACGGGTTCGGCTCCTCGGTCGCCAACTATCGAAGCTCCATCGTGGTCGGTGCGCCCTTCCACGACGACGCGGACGGCGGCGCCGGGCCGATCGCAGATGCGGGCGCCGTCTACGCCTTCCTGCCCACCTACACCAACAATCTCGAGGTGACCTTCAAGCGGGCCGGCTTCGCGGCCACCGCCCGCCAGCCCGCTGCCGGTTTCGGCACCGCCGTCGCCGCCCTCGACCACTGGCTCTTCCTGGTCGGCGCCCCCTTGCAGGATCTCGCCGGTACCAACGGCGCCGGCGCGGTCTCGCGGATCCCGTTCACGGCCGGCAAGCCGGACCACCCATGAGTTGGACGTAGTTCCCCCCGCGGCCTTCATGGCGCTGTCATCTCGCGGCCGGTATCCCAGACTGCAAGCGGGAAGCGCCGACCGCGGCCCGGTGAGCGTTCGGCTAACGGCTCAACCGGCGGTCTCGCGCCGATCCGCCCGACGGGAGGAGTGACATGAGCCGCGCCAGCCGCGCAGGAATCGCCATCGCCCCGCTGCTGTCGATGCTCGCCGCGGCGGCCACGGCACAGCCCACCATCACCGGGCTCAACAGCGCCGAGCTGGCCCGCAGCGGCCGGCTGGTGATCGAGGGCTCGAGCTTCGGCACCGCCGGTGAGGTCTTCGTGGCCGGGCTCGCCGCGTGGACGACCACCTGGACCGACCAGCGCCTGGTGGCCTTCGTTCCCGAGGCGGCGCCGCTGGGGCCGGGGTCGGTCTACGTGGTGGTCGCCGGAGCTCAGAGCAACGAGCTACCGCTCACCGTGACCGGCCGCCAGCGCGATGGGCGGGTCCGCTGGAGATTCGAGGCCGACGGCAGCAACCTGTGGTGGCGACCGGCGCTGGGGCCCGACGGCACGATCTATCTCCATGGCAACAACGAGACCGACGGCATCGTCTACGCCCTGACGCCCGACGGCGGGCTGCGCTGGGTGCAGAAGGTCATCTGGTTCCCCTACGTGCCACCGAGCACCGGGCCGGACGGCGCCCTCTACGTGGGCAGCATCGATCGAATCTACCGGATCTCCCCGAGCGGTCAGATCGACTGGCAGTTCGAGGACCCCGATGCCCAGGGTCTCCATGCCACCCCGACCGTCGGGCCCGACGGCCGGCTCTACGGCATGTTCGACGGCGGCATGGGGGCCGTTGCGCTCGACCCGGCGACCGGCCAGCTCGAATGGTCCAACCCGGGCGACCCGAATCTCTGGCACCGCGGGCAGAACGGCATCGAGACGGTCTTCGGGCGCCCGGGGCCGGGAGCGCCGCTGGACCGGTTCTTCCTGACGATGGCCGGCGATACCGAGGTCTGTGCGTTCAGCCTCGACGGCGACCAGCTCTTCGCCCGCGGCCTGGCGAACAACCGCGCCCACGAGCCGGTGGTCGGCGCCGACGGCACGCTCTACCTCCCCGGCCTGCTCGACCGCTGGGTCCTGGCGCTCGATCCCACCACCGGTGCAACGCTATGGCAGTACAACTCCGGAACCTCGGCCGGCATCGAGCGCCTCGAGATCGGTGCCGACGACACGCTCTACTTCGCCTACGGCCGCTATCTGGAAGCCCTCGATCCGCAGACCCAGTCGCGGATCTGGCGCACGGACACCGGTCACTCCCTGGGCGCTCACACCCTCTCCCCCGACGGCTCCATGCTCGTCATGGACGGCGTCTTCGACCTCGGCGATCCGGGGTTCATCAAGGCCTTCGCCAGCGCGACCGGAGAGGAGCTGTGGCACGTCGACCTGCCGGGGGCGCCCTACCCGGCCTACCGCGTCCTGGGGATCGATCATCCCCGCTTCACGCCCGACGGCGCGACGGCGTACCTGAGCACCTTCACCGTCGCCGACGAGTCGCCGCCCACCGACCCCCACTCCTACCTCTACGCCATCGACACCGGCCTCGGGGCGCTCTTCGCCGACGGCTTCGAATCGGCCGACACCTCGGCCTGGTCCGGGTCCGTGCCCTAGGTCGGCCGAGCCCCTGCCCCTCGGGGTGGTGCGAGGTGGCGCCGGTGCCGGCTAGGTTGGTCACCACCGTGATCATCACGGCCCCTGGGGCCGCTCGCGAGGAGGCGTCATGCCCAAGAGGATCTATGTCGGCAATCTCCCCTTCAACTGCAGCGAGACCACGCTTAGGAAGCTCTTCGCGGCCTACGGCACGGTCGAGTCGGTGAACATCACGACCGGTCGCGGAGGGCGTTCACAGGGCTTCGGCTTCGTCGAGCTGAGCGATCCATCCGCGGCCGCAAAGGCGATGAAGGCGCTCTCCGGCTACACGCTGAGCGGCAACCGTCTCCAGCTCAGCGACCGGCCCGACCGCTTTCGTTGAGTGGCTCTCGGCGCCGCCGGCTCACCCTGCTCCTCCGTCTACCTGGTGGACGGTTCCAGCGGACCGGGCCGAACGACGCCCCTGCCTCCGGTGCTCGAGCCGCGCCGCGCCGTCAGCGACTCAGGAGTCGGGGATGGTCATGATCATCAGCTGGCCGGACTCGCGCTTGATCAGGATGCCGTCGACGATCTCGGCGAAGACCAGGGCGCCGTGGCCCTGGACGTCGAGCACCCAGCTCCCGGGGCCGAACCACTCGGAGGCGTCGACGATGCCGCTCGACTCGCCGAACTGGTCGTTGACCGTGGCGACGACGCTCCAGGCGTCGGCGGCGAAGTCGTAGCGCCAGATCTTGGACATGAAGGCGTCTTCCTGGACCATCAGGCTGTTGACGCTGGTGTCGATGTTGTCCGGAGCGCGCATCGCAACGAACTCCGGCGTGCCCGCGGCGTCGCCGTCCGCCAGGACCGAGAAGCTGTCCACCTTGCGGGGGTTGGCGGCGTTGAACACGAACTTGAAGATGCGGCCGTTGTCGGCCAGACCCACGGTGCCGCTCGGGCCGCGCTTCATGCGTCCGGTGACCGGGTCGGGAATCACCCGCGTGGCGCCGGTGTCGGCCACGTAGACCGTCCGCGGGGCGTTCTTGTCGTAGGCCAGGTCCTCGAGGCGGATGAACTGGAAAACGTTATTGGCGTTGGACCACTGCTCGAGGGCGTCCTGGGGGGCGACGCCGGTCGTGCCCTTGGCGATCGGCTTGGGGACGCGAATGAACTGCCCCTCCCAGTTGTCGCCGGGCTGGATGTCGAGATAGTCGTTGGCGCCGTTGAAGGGGTCGGTCGGATCGACCGGTCCGGCGTCCGTGCGGGTCACCCGGAAGGCCCACAGGCCGCCTTTGTCGTCGGTGACGTGCGACTCGTGGTTCGCCAGGTAGAGGTAGAGCTGCGAGGTGGTGGCGGTGAAGGTGTCGTCGGTGGTCAGCATCGCGAACTGGTTCCAGCCGCCGGGTATCGCCACCGTGTTCTCGTGGTTGAGCCGCCCCATGCCGGGGATCGTCGTGAAGGCGCCGCTCGCCACGTCGAGCGCCACGGCGTAGCCGCCCTGGCGGTCGGGGGCGAGCGACGGGTCGGGACCGTAGGGCGCCCCACCCGGCACCGGCACGACGTCGTTGGTCTCCTCGTTGACGAAGAAGGTGTAGCGGGAGAAGCCCTCGGCCGGGCCGGCCATGAAGGCCGAGCAGAGGCGCAGGAACCCGACGTCGGGCGGAATGGCGACGCTGGCTCCCACCACGGCGCCGGTGCCCAGGTCGAGCGTCAGCCGCGACACCGAGGAGTCCTGGACGTCGGCGGCGCCCAGGAAGGGCACGCGCGACTGCTCGTGGGCGACGAACACGTCGACCGTGCCGGCGGTCGGACCCGGCGCCAGCCCGATGCCGTCCGGGATGCCCTCGAAGAGGAAGCCGTGGTAGGTCTCGCCGCTGCTGATGATCGCCGTCACCGACGACCCCACCGGCACCCCCGGGTCGAGGGTGATGAACGGCGGCTGGGGGGTGAGGAACGGATGCGCCGCGGAGGCCGGCGCCGGCAGCACCACCGCCACTGCAACGATCAGGAACACGGGAACCAGGGAACGACTCACGCACTTCACCATCGTCTGACCTCCTTTGCCGGGCGGACTGGGAACACGCTCTTCCCGGAGGTGGCGCCTCGGGCTCGCCCGGCACCCGCCGGCGCTCCTCTTGGCTGATGGGGATGGGAGTCTAGCACTCCGGTCCCGGCGACGGATCCGGTGCCGCGAAACCACGGGCATCGCCCTTGCGTAGTCAGCGGCGCCAGGTCGGCGATTGGCGCCGTCCGAGACATTAAGGAGTGACTGGCCATGCGTCTCTGGTTGGTTTGCTTCTTGGTTCTTCTGGTTCTTCTGGTTCCCGCGCCTGGCTGGGCCGGGCTGGAGCTCGAACGGCCGGGCGGCCTGGAGCCGGCGTCGAGCGAGCTACCGCTGCTCGAGAGCTACACTTTCGAGCTGGGGGGCTGGCCCCAGGTCGAGCTGAGCTTCCTGGACCCGCGGATCGAGCGTGGGCAGGCGCAGTTCCGCTGCGAGATCCGGCCCAGCGGCCGCGACGCGTCGCGGATCCGCCTGGAGGTCTTCCGGCACGTGCGGCCGGACTCGATCCAGTTCGCCCTGCTCCTCGAGCAGGTGCGCCTGGAGTTCCTGGACGCCGCCGGGGCGCCGGTCAAGACCATCGTCCTCGATGAGGTCCTCGGCGAGGGCGGTCTGTTCATCCTCGGCGACTCCAGCGACGGCTACTACCAGTACCGGACGACCGTCTCCGGGCTGCAGCGCGCCGAGCGGCTGCGGATCCAGCTCCTCGGCAACTACGAGTAGTCGACGGCCGGCGACCGGACCGGGGCGAACGGGCCGTCGTGCCGCCCCACGCACGGCTCGGCCCGGTGCTCCGGTCCGGTCTGCCGACGGCGCAGAGCGGCTTCACGGTAGCGAACCGACGCCCCGCACCAGGGGCCAGGGAGGTTTCCATGGACATTCGGGCTCATTCGACCACCACCCGTCATCGGCTGTACCCAGTCTTGTCGGCGCTCCTTTGCTCGGCCTTCGCAGCCGCGGCGGTGGCCGGCGCAACGTCCTCGAGCTGGGCACCGATTATCCGGCGCCATGCTCCCCGGAGCTGACCGTTCTCGCCCGGCGGCTCATCGAGCTTCCCTCGTGGCTCGGGGACTGAGCGGGTCGCCTCGTCGCGCTTGCCGACGCTCGCTCCTCGCCAACCGGCCCGAGCCAGCGATCACCTGGCCGACGCTGGAGAGGATCGGGTCTCAGGTCCGACGACCGCCGGCGAGATCTGCCGCCACGGCGCCCGGCGTAGCGCAGGCGCTCAGCAAGCTCAAGAGGAGCCTGCGGGGCTGGCGGGGAAGCGAACCCGCGAAGGCTACCCCGGCCCGGAACATCGCCGCCCCGTGCTGCCTCCCAGGGCCCTTGAAGGTGCCGGTCAGCTTGCACCACTTGACCACGCCGGGAGCCTTCGAGCCCCGGGCGCCGTTGCGAATCTCGAAGGTCATCTCGCGCCCCACTGCGATGGCCTGCAGGCTCTCGATGCCCATTCCGTTTTCGCTCAGATCGACCACGATCGACGGTATCGGAGCGACGATCTGGACGCCGCTGACGGCCGACCGCAGGGTACTCCGACGGTCGGGGCGCTCGGCCTCCCTGGCGGCGGCGTTTCCCTTGAGCAACACGTCCGCCCACATGTCCGTGTCGCTGCTCTCCATCCGACCCATGTGCCGGGCGACCGCGCGCGTGTAGGCGTCGACCAGCCCAGGGTGCGACTTCGTCAGCGGCTCCTTGGCCGTTACCGCCGCTTCGAAGAGGCGCTTGGCGTCGTCGAGAAGCTGCCTGCTCTCCCGCTGCTCCCGCTCGAGCGACTGGAACTGCCGGCCCAGCGCCGTGACCATCTGGTTGAACGAGCTGTTGAGTCGGTTGATCTCTTCTTCCTGGTTGACCGGATCCAGGCGCTCATTGAGCCGGCCCGCCGCCACGGCGCGGGCCGCCTCGGCGACCTCCCGCAGCGAACGCCGCAGATAAGTCGCGACGACCGCCGAAAGCACCACCGCCAGAACCACCAGCACCGCGACGCCGGTCGCGAGCGGCCACTGCCTGCCCTCCAGAGGCGGCCCGAAGAGGCCACCGGACAGGACTCCCAGTAGCAGCAGCGGAATCAGTCCGACGAGCACGGTGAGGCCCGTCAGCAGGATCCAGAGGGGGAGGCGTCCCCCCAAGTCAAGGCGGCCCTTCATGCCAATCCACGACACCTTCGCCACGGCCCTCGCCCGGTCGTGGCGAGATTCGGTGGGAAATTCCAATTATACACCTCCTCCCACCCGAAGACCGCAGGGTGGTGCCTCGAGCGGACACCTTGCCGCTCGCCGGGCCTCAGCCGACGACGCCGTCGCGCTCGGCCCAGGCGCGGACGGCCTCGAGGGCGATGCGGATGGCGCGCTCTTCGGCGCGCTGGGCGACGGCGGCGTCGAAGTGCATCTCGGAGTCGTCGGTGGCGAAGACGGCCAGCACGGCACCGGCCTGGCACTGGGCGGCGCCGGCGCGCTCGCCGAGAGGCACCGGAGGGTTGCCGGCGGTGGCAGCGAGGACGAAGAGCGCCGAGGCCTCCATCTCGCTGGCCACCACGCCGCAGCGGCGCAGCCAGGCGGTGTAGGCGAGGTTGCGCTCGGAGGCCGGGCCGTGGCCGAACTCGCGGCCGTAGAGCGAGGACTTGGTGTGGCAGACCCCCAGAAAGGTCTCGCTCTCGAGACCGGCCCGGCGCGCGCCCTCGACGAGCGCCGCCACCGCCTCGGGATGGGCCAGGGCCGGGAAGCCGCGCGGGGCGTAGTCGTCGCCGGTCCGCTCGTCGCGCACCGCGCCGGTGGCGATCACCACCTGGCCGGGGCGGATCGGCGGCGCCCCGGTGCCGCAGGAGCCGACCCGCAGCAGCCGCCGGGCGCCGGCGGCGAGCAGCTCGCGCACCACCACCTCCACCGAGGCACTGCCGATGCCGGTGGGCAGGGCGAGGAGGTCGATCGCCGCGGCGTTTCCGGCGGCTAGCCGCCCCAGGTAGGCCGTGAAACCGCGTGGCGTCTCGCGCACCTCGACGGCCTCCAGGCCGGCGGCCAGCTTGGCGGCGCGCGAAGGGTCGCCGGGCAGCAGGACGTAGCGGCCCAGCCCGCCGTTGCCCGCCAGGTGCTCGCGCCCGAGCCGCACGTGGTGACCGAGAGCCATCGGTCCGGCATGATACGCCCCGCGCGCCCCGATCGAGCGACATCTCGATGGGCGACGGGCCGCCGACTCCAGAGACCGCACGGCGCCGGCCGCCCGCGGCTCGGAGGTGGAACGCTGTGCTAGATTCTCCGCCCCGCCCGCGCCCGCAGGCTCCCGATCTTCCGGAAATGCGATCACGCTTTCTTTACCTTTCGGTCCTGCTGCTGGCGGCGCCGCTGGCGGCCGGTCCGCCGTTCGACTTCTACGCGCAAGGGCCGTACCGCGAAGGGGTGCCGCGGCCGGAGGAGTTCCTCGGCTACCCGCCGGGCTCGCTCCACACCCACCACCACAGGATGGAAAGCTATTTCGAGGCCCTGGCCGAGGCGGCGCCCGACCGCATCCAGCTCCGCACCTATGGAAAGAGCTACGAGCACAAGCGCCTGTTCCTGGCGGTCATCTCGAGCCCCGAGAACCTGGGACGGATCGAGGAGATCCGCGAGCAGAACCTGCGGCTCGCCGACCCGCGGCGCACCACCCGCGAAGAGACCGACGCCATCGCCCGCCGCGCCCCGGTGCTGGTGTGGCTCGACTACGGCAACGACGGCAACGAGACCGCCGCCGTCGAGGCGGCGATGCAGGTCGCCTATCAGCTGGTGGCCGGCGAGAGCGAGGATTCCCAGCGCTGGCGCCGCCGGGCGGTGGTGCTGCTCGAGCCCGACCACAACCCCGAGAGCCACGACCGCCACGTCGCCTGGTACAACGCCTTCGGGGTCGGCGACCCCGACCCGCTGGCCATGGAGCACCACGCCCCCTGGGGCCTGAGCACCAACAACAACCACTACCAGATCGACCTCAACCGCGACGCCTGGGCGCTCACCCAGCAGGAGAACCAGGCGCTGGCCGCCGAGCTGCTGCGCTGGCGGCCGCAGGTCTTCGTGGACCACCACGGGCAGACCGAGAACTACTTCTTCCCGCCGCCCGCCGAGCCGGTCAACCCCGGGCTGCCCGAGGCCCACCGCCTGTGGTACGAGGAGTTCGGGCGCGGCAACGCGCGCGCCTTCGACCGGCACGGCTGGCAGTACTACGTGCGCGACGTCTTCGATCTGTTCTATCCCGGCTACTGGGACACCTGGCCGGCGCTCCACGGTGCCATCGGCATGACCTACGAGACCGACGGCGGCGGCTCGCGCGGCCTCGCCTGGCGGCGCGAGGACGGCTCGGTGGTCACCTTCCGCGAGGGGATCGCCCGGCACTTCGTGGCCTCGCTGGCCACGGTGCGGACGGCGGTGAGCAACCGCGAGGCGCTGCTCTGGGACTTCTACGGTTTCTTCACCGCGGCGCTCGAGGAGGGGCGGCGCGGCGAGCCGGCCCGCGCCTACGCGCTCGCCGCCGAGCCCGATCCGCGGCGCAGCGCGGCGCTGGTCGCCGCCCTCTTGCGTCACGGTCTCGAGGTGCGGCGCGCTGCGGAGCCCTTCATGGCCGACGCCATGCGGCTCCCCGATGGCGCGACCGGCCGCCAGGCCTTCACCGCCGGCACCTATCTGGTCGACCTCGCCCAGCCCGACAAGCGGATGGCCGACGCGGTGCTGGGACCCGAGGCGGCGATGACCGCCGAGTTCCTGGAGCGCCAGTACGCGCGGTGGAGCCGCAACGCCCGCCGCGGCCGCGGGGTCGAGCCGGAGTCTTACGAGTTCTACGACCTGACGGCCTGGAGCCTGCCGCCGGCCTACGGGGTGGAGGCCTGGGCGCTCGCCGAGCTGCCGGCGGTGGCGGCCGAGCCGGTGACGGCGACGCGTGAGCTGGCCGGTTCGGGCGACTGGGCCGAGGAGCTGCCGTTCGACCCGCCCGCCGTGGCCGGTGGGGTCACCGGCCGCATCGCCTCGCTCGACGGGCGCCCGCTGCCGACGGCAGGCGAGCCGACGCAGGCCCGCAGCGCCTATCTGTTCCGGCCCGAGACCGAGGGCGCGATGCGGCTGGCGGCGGCGCTGCTCCGCGAGGACTACACCCTGGCGGTCTCGCTCAGCCCGCTCGAGTCGGGGGCCGAGGAGTTCCCGCGCGGCACCTTCGTGCTGCTTGCCGACCGCAACCCGGCGCGGCTCCACCGCCGGCTCCACGAGCTGGCCGCCGACGCCGGCGTGGCGGTCGTCGCCACCGACACCGCCTTCGCCTCCAAGGGCGACACCGGAGTGGGCTCGAACACGGTGCGCGGCCTCGAGGCGCCGCGGGTGGCGATGATCGCCGACGAGGGCGTCCGCATCACCGCCTACGGCGCCGCCTGGTTCACCCTCGAGCGCCGACTCGGCTACCCGTTCACGCCCATCCGCTTCCGCGAGCTGCTGGACGGCGGGCTCGACGATCTCGACGTCCTGGTGGTCCCCGAGGGCTCGGCGCGGCAGTACCGCCGGGCGCTGGGAGAGGAGGGCTTCGAGGCGCTGGGCGGCTGGATCGAGCGCGGCGGGACCCTGGTCGGCTGGGGCCCGGGCGCCCTCGACCTGGCGGCCGACGCCGGCTGGACGACGGCGCCGCTGGCTGGCCGCCCGGGGGCGGACGCCGAAGAGGCCGAGGACGCCTCGCCGCCGGCCGAGGAGGTCGCCGCCGAGCTGGCCCACATCGACGCCCTGGCGCCGGGCGCCCCGCGGCCGCCGCTCCCCAGCCCCACCGCCCGCCCCGACCGCCCGCAGCCGGTGCCGGGGGCGGTGCTGCGGACCCGGCTCGACCCCTCGAGCTGGCTCACCCTGGGCCTGCCCGGCACCGAGCTGCCGGTCCTGGTGCGGGGCAGCCGGGTGCTGGGCCTGGCCGAGGAGGGCGACAGCCCGGTGGTCTTCGCCGAGGCCGAGCGGCTGCGGATGGCGGGCTTCCTGTGGCCCGAGACCTCGGCCCGCTGGCTGGCCGGCTCGGCCTACTGCGTGATCGACCCCAGGAAGCGCGGCCAGGTGATCCTCTTCGCCCACGACCCCAACTTCCGCCTCGTCTGGCGGTCGACGTCACGGCTGTTCGCCAACGCCCTGCTGCTCGGCCCCACCCTCGGCACCGAGCAGGGTCCAGAGCGCTACTGACCGAACGGCCGCGCCGCGAGAGGCGCGCCGGTGAGCGCCGGCGGGCGCGCGGGCCGGCGTCCTGCCTCAGGGCGTCTGGCCGAGCTGCTGGCGGAGGGCGGCGACGAACTCGTCGGGCCGCTCGGGGGTGATGAGCAGCGGGCGCTGGGAGCGGCTGCGGATCAGCAGGTAGCCGTCGAGGCTCGAGACGTAGAAGCGCAGCGTCCCGGCCCGGGTCAACAGCAGCCCGAAGCCGCCCCACAGACCGCCCGCCCCGACCCGCATCCCCCAGCCGTGGCGAGCGCGGAACTCCTGGCCGCTGAGCAGCTCGACGCTGTCGACCTCGGCGAGCGGCAGCGCGTAGCGCCGCACCGGCCAGACGATGCGCAGCTCGCCCACTCCCAGCTCGAAGCGGGTGGGCCGGAAGTAAAGCCACACCAGCAGGTAGACGGCGGCCATCAGCGCCGCCGGCAGCATCGCCATCGGCTGGTCGGCGATCACCGCAACCCCGGTCAGGATCACCGGTATCGCCAGCAGCACCAGGGTGAGGTAACGGATCGAGGCGGACATCGGGGCCAGCGAGTAGCTGCCGCCGTTCACTCGCCCTCCCCGGAGCCTCGGGTCTCGCCGGGGCCCTCACCCCCCAGCCGGCGCCGCAGACGCGCCACTTCGGCCGCCAGCTCATCTACCCTCGCCTCCAGCAACGCGAGGCGGTCGGGCGTCTCGGGGTCGGCAGGCGCGGAAGGCGCGGAACCGGCGGCCACCCGAAGGTCCGCCACCGCGGTTCCGCCCGCTCCGGCCGTGGCCGTACCCGTGGCCGCTCCGCGGGTCCCGGCCGGTGCCGGCACTACCGTTAGCGGCGGCGGCGCGGCTCGGGGACCCGCGCCCGGCACGGCAGACGCCGCCCCGGGCGCAATGGCCGCCTCGGTGCCGACCGGCTCACCCAGCAAGTGGGTCCAGCGGGTCTCCTTCTGGCCGGCTTGGCGCGGCAGCTCGGCGACCAGCGGCCGGGGGCCGGCGGCCATCGCCTCGAGCGCCTCCTCCACCTCGTCGAGGCTCGCGAAGTCGTGCAGCCGGCCGCTGCGCCCCCGCAGCTCGCCCGGGGTCTGCGGTCCGCGCAGCATCAGCAGGGTGAGCACCGCCCGGCCGGCGCGATCCAGCTCCAGCCGGCGGCTGATGCTCTGGCTCCAGCGCTCGGCCCGCGCTCCCTCGCTGCGCCACGCCAGCACGTCGCGCCGCAGCCGGTCGAGGGCGTCCAGCACCTCCTCCTCGGTGAGCCGGGTCACCGGGTCGCGGTTGGTCTTCTGGTTGGCGGCGGTCAGCAGCCCCCGCACCGTCAGCGGATAGGCCTCCGGCGTGGTGCGCTCCTTCTCGAGCAGCGTGCCGAGCAACCGGATCTCCACCGGGTCGAGCTGACGGATGGTGCGCATGGCGGAGGATGAGCTTATCTCGCTGGCGCCCACCGGCCATCTGCGAGAATGCCCGGTGCGACATGCAGGCCCGTCTCGACTCCGACGCGATGACCCTGGAGCTGGAGTTCGCCGACGGGGCCGAGCTCCGCGAGTACGCCGCGAAGGCGCGAGGCGACGAGGGGTTCCTGGTGGGGCTGGAGGCGGAGCTCAAGCTCTACGCCGAGCTGGAGGTCACCCTGATGGCGGCCGGCGAGCGCCACCCGATGCCGGCGCGGGTGATCCAGGTCTTCCCCAGCGGCGAGACCGGCTTCGGCACCGCCTTCCAGGTGCTGGAGCCGGCGCTCCTGGAGCTGCCGCCGGTCGCCGGGGAGGCGCAGCCGGCCACCGTCAGCGGTGCCGTCGAGATCCGGCGGATGAACGTCAGCCAGCGGATGCGGCTGGCGATGCGGGGCGACCGCATCGAGCGCCAGATCCTGCTGCGCGACAGCTCGCCTCAGGTGCTGATGGGACTGCTCGGCAATCCGCGGCTCGAAGAGAAGGAGGTGCTCGAGCTGGTCAAGTCGCACCACGCCTCGAGCGGCGTGCTCCAGCGGGTGGCCAAGGACCGGCGCTGGTCGTCCAACTACGAGGTTCGCCTCACCCTGGTCAAGAACCCCAAGACGCCGCCGCTGCTGGCCAAGCGGCTGCTCCCCACCCTGCGCCGCGGCGACCTCAAGGTGCTGGCCCGCAGCGAGATGGTCCGCGAAGCCGTCAAGGGCGCGGCGCTGCGGCTGTACCTGAAGCGGATTTGACGCCATGAACCGGTCGCAGGTCGCGGCGTCGGGCGCCCCCTCGGACTCGGTCGCCAGCTCTCCGGAGCTGGGTAAGGCGTCGCCAGCGGGGCTTTCGAGAGCTCGGTGACGATGAGGGCATCTCGCGCGGCGGTAGCCGGCGGAATCCTGGTCGCGGCTCTCGCCGCCGGATGTGACCTTCGGGGCTTCGAGACCGGGGTGCCCGAGCGCGTCGAGCTATACGACCTCGGCGAGCGGCTACCGCTGGCGACCGTGACCCGCGAGACCGGCGGCTTCCTGTTCGACCGCGCCGCCGCCGGGGCTCATCTTCTCGACGGTTGGCTCGAGCCCGAGAGCGACGCCCAGGGGCGCAGCTTCCGCTGGGCGACCGGCGAGGTCTCGCGCCTCCGCCTCGTGCTGGCCGGGGCCCGCGACCTCGAGATCGAGTTCGACGCCCGTCCCTTCACCTGGACCGGCGCCCCGAACCAGACCGCGTCGCTGGCGTTCAACGAACAGCCGGCCGGCAAGGTGGAGCTGACGCCCGGACTCCACTCCTACACGGTCCCGGTGCCGGCCGAGACGGTGAGGATCGGGGAGAATCTGATCGAGGTGCGCCATGGCTACAGCCGCGCGCCGGCCGAGGTCGGCACCGGCACCGACCGCCGCACCCTGGCCGCCGCCTGGTACGCGCTGCGGGTGGTCCGCACCGGTGCCGACCCTGGGCGAGAGGCACCAGGGGACCGCCGGGGTCAAGGCACGATCGACGCCTCGGGACTGCAGGCAGCGAGCGTCGCCGGCGAGCCGGTCTACGAGGCCGAGTCCGGCCAGCTGCGTCTGCCCTACGGCAGCCGGCTGGACTACTACCTGCTGCTCCCCGACGACGCCCTGCTTACGGCCGCCAGTTGGGGGCAGGAGCGGCAGGGCGGGGCGGTCCACGTGACGCTGACTGTCGACGGTGGCGCCGAGACGACGGTGGCTCAGCTCGAAGCGTCGCGCGGCGCCGCCGATGTCGTCCTACCCGGCTCCGCCGGCCGGCCGGCTCGGCTGAGCCTGGCCGCCGTCGGGTCGGCCGGCCCCGATCCGGTCGCCGGGGCCTGGCTGCTGTCGCCGCGGTTGGTCGGTCGGGCGGACACGCAGCAGGCCGCGCCGAGACCCGCGGTCAGCCCGTCGACCGGAGACGCGGCCCACGACCGGGGCGCCCCCGGCCCGGACGCCGCGCCGGCCGCTGCCGTGGCCGTGGGTTCGGAGACCACCAGCCAAGCGCCCGAACGGCCCTCGATCGTGATCTACCTGATCGACACCCTGCGGGCCGATCGTCTCGGGTGCTACGGCCATCCCGGCGGGCTCACCCCGCAGATCGACGCCTTCGCCGGCCGGGCGCTGCTGTTCGAGGACGCGGTGGCCAGCAGCTCGCGGACGCGGCCGACGGTGGCCACCCTCTTTACCGGGCTGTGGCCGGCGGCGCACGGCGCCAACCGCGAGCACGAGCGCCTCTCCGACTCGGCGCTCACCCTGGCCGAGCTGCTGAGCGCCGCCGGCTACCGGACGGCGGCCTTCGTCACCAACCCGACGGTCGGCGAGTCGTTCGGCTTCGCCCAGGGGTTCGACCACTTCGACTACGTCGGCGAGCGCAGCCAGCGGGCACCGGTGCTCCACCGCGCGGCGCTCGAGTGGCTGGACCGCGAGCGTCCCGAGCAGCCGCTGCTGCTCTATCTCCACTCCCTCGAGCCGCACACGCCCTACGCGCCGCCGCCGTCGTTCCGCCAGCGTCTGGCCGGCCACGTGGCCGACGCCACCCGCGTGGGATCGGACCAGTTCCTGCGCGAGCTGTCGCAGGGGCTGGTGGAGCCCCGAGCCGGTCTCACCGAGGACCTCGTGGCCCTCTACGAGGCCGAGGTCGCCGCCGCCGACGCCGCCTTCGGCAGGATGCTGGCGCACCTGGAGGCGCGGGGACTGGGAGACGCCGCGCTGCTGCTGCTCTCCGACCACGGCGAGGAGTTCGCGGACCACGGCGGCTGGACCCACGGCAAGACGCTCTTTGCCGAGGTGCTCCAGGTGCCGATGATCCTGCGGCTGCCCGGGCAGCAGGAGGGCCGGCGGGTGCCTGGCCTCGCCCGGCAGCTCGACGTGCTGCCCACCCTGCTCGACCTGGCCGGCGTTCCAGCGCCGGCCGGTCTGGAGGGACGCTCGCTCCTGCCGCCGGCCGCCGCCACCGATCCGCCCCACCCCACGCGGGCCTACGCCTATCTCCACTATCAGGGTCCACCGCGGCTGGCGGTGATCGACGGCGGCTGGAAGTACGTCGAGCGCCCGGTCCAGGACGGCACCATTCGCTGGCTGTTCGACCGCCGGCGCGACCCGACCGAGCGCCACAACCTGGCCGCCGAGCGCCCGATCCTGGCCGGCTACCTGGCCACCCTGCTCCAGGAGCGCCTCCGCGCCGCCGAGACCCGGCTCGACGTCGAGGAGGTCGAGATCGACACCGAGACGGCCCGCCGGCTCCGGGCCCTGGGCTACCTGGAGTAGCGGGCCGATAGGAGCGCTGCGCCTCTGCAGCCGAGGACCGACGATCTGTTCAGCGCGCCACACGCAGGGCCGTGTGGCGGGCGATGTGGAGGAAGTCCGAGTCCGGGCTCAGCAGCCCGGCCTTCAGGTCGAGACAGGCCTGGGCGATGACGCAGTCGATGGCGCCGCGGACGGTCACCCCTTTGGCGCGAAGCGAACGGTAGAGCCGGGCCGCGCGGACGTGGCAGTCGAGATCCGGCTCGATCACCGGCAGAGCGAGCAGCAACTCACGCGCCCGCCTGAAGCCTGCCTCGCTGCGAAAGCCCTGGAGGACCTCGGTGAGGATCACCGGCAGGATCGCCAGATCCTCCTCGGCCTCGAGCGCCGCGTCGAGACGCTTCACGTGGGGCGCTTCGAGACCGTTGAAGTAGTCCGCCCAGGCGTTCGAGTCGACCACGATCATCGGCGCGTGCGGGCGCTCCGCCAGGCGTCGACGTCACCGGACCACGAGAGCCTGCCGCGCGCCCGGCGCAGGGCTCGGTAGACCGTCCCCTTCTCCACCAGCCTGCGCAAAGCGAGGTCGACCACCTGGCGCTTGGTCCGCGAGCCGGTGAGCTGCATCGCCTTCTCGACCAGGGCGTCGTCGATCTCGATGTTGGTGCGACCCATCGGTGCCTCCTTTCCGCATACACCACTATACGACAGTTTGGTGTATCCGTCGCGCCGCCGGCAACGCTCCGGGGTCGACCGTCACGGCTCGCGGGGCTCGCCGCGGGCGACGACCACGGCGGCGGCGAGGTCGCCGGTGACGTTGAGGGTTGTGCGGCACATGTCGAGGAAGCGGTCGATGCCGAGGATCATGCCGATGCCCTCGATCGGCACGCCGACCAGGCCGAGGATCATCGCCACCACCGGGATCGAGCCGGCCGGGACGCCGGCGGTGCCGATGCCGCCGAGGACGCAGATCAGCACCACCAGCGCCTGCTGGGGGACCGACAGCGCCACGCCGTAGAACTGGGCCAGGAAGAGCACCGTCACGCCCTCGAACAGCGCGGTGCCGTTCTGGTTGGCGGTGGCGCCGATGGTCAACACGAAGCGGCTGACGTGCGGCGGCAGACCGAGCTTCTCGTCGGCCACCTTGAGGCTGGTGGGCAGCGTGGCGTTGCTCGAGGCGGTCGAGAAGGCGGTGAGCATCGCCTCCTGGATGGCGCGGAAGAAGACGAGCGGGCCGACGCCCCCCAGCCAGCGCACGGTCACCGGGTAGACCACGAACTGGTGGAGGGCGAGGGCCAGCAGCACCACCCCGACGTAGCCCGACAGCCGCACCAGGATCTCGTAGCCGAGCTGGGCGGTGAGGGTGAAGAGCAGGGCGGCGACGCCGATCGGGGCCAGCGCGATGACCATGCCGATCAGCCGCATGGTGACGTCGTAGAGGCCCTCGATGCCCTCCTGGAGGCGGCGGGCGCCCGGCGTCGGGGTGAGCGACAGACCGATCCCGAACAGCAGCGAGAAGAGCATCACCGCCAGCATGTCGCCCTCGGCGGCGGCCCGCACCGGGTTGTCCGGCACGATCCGCACCACCAGGTCCAGACCGGTGGCCGGCGCGGCGACCGCGGCGAGACCGGCGGCCCGCTCGGCCGCGCCCTCGGCGAGCCGCGCCCGCAGCGACTCGGAGATGCCCTCGCCCGGCCGCAGCAGGTTGACCAGCCCGACCCCCAGCAGCACGGCGACCAGCGACACCGTCACCGTGTAGGCCAGGGTTCGGAGCCCCAGCCGCCCCAGCCGCCGGAGGTCCCCCAGCCCCGCCACCCCCAGCACCAGGGCCGAGAAGATGAGCGGCACCACCAGCATGAAGAGCAGGCGCAGGAAGAGCTGCCCGGCGGGCTGCGAGCCGTAGCGCACCACCGCCCCGAGCCGCGGATCGTCGCCCAGCAGGAAGTGCGCGGCGACCCCGGCGCCCGCGCCGGCCAGCGCGCCCACCAGGATCCGCAGGTGCAGCGAGGCGCCCGCTTTGCTTTCGCTCACCGCTACTTGCGGAGGATCTTCCAGAAGAAACGGACTGTGAACCCGGCGACGATCCCCCAGGTGACGGCGAGCATCAGCCAGGCGGCGGCGGTCATCGGCGGCCCTCACCCTTGCGCCGCCAGGCCCACCAGACCAGCGCCGCACACAGCGCGAAGACCAGCAGCAGCACCAGCCGGGTGGCGTCCTGGACCAGGGCCGCGGTCGGCCGGCCGGCGGCGTCGAACCAGGCGGGCGCCGCCTGCCCGGCGTGGAGGACCTTGCCCACCACGCTGTCCGCCGCAAAGGGCCAGCCCTCGCCGGCGCGGAGCGCCCGGAAGGCGACTCGCCAGCGGCCGTCGACCGGCTTGACCAGCGCGCTGACGAAGACCGAGAGCAGGAAGACCGGCGCCACGAAGCGCAGCACGAACCGGAACAGCCTTGGCACCTTCATCTCGGCGCCGCGGGTGATCTCCTCCCAGGCGCGGTCGATGCCGAACACCCAGGCGAAGATCAGCCCCTCGGCCAGCGCGAAGACCACCAGCGCGAAGGTACCGGTCCAGAAGTCGAACTCGTCGAAAGCGCCCCCGGGGTAGAGCCAGACGCACAGGAACCCCAGCGCAAAGGTGGCGCCGCCGAAGGTCAGCGCCGCCCGCGCCCGGCGCACGCCCAGCTCGTCCTCGAGAAAGGCGATCAGCGGCTGCCCCATGGCCAGCGAGGACGTGATGCCGGCGAAGAACAGCAGCCCGAACCACAGCGCCCCGGCCAGCGGCGCGAACCAGCCCCAGTTGTTGAACAGCGTGGGCAGGGTGAGGAACCCGAGCGCGAAGCCGCTGCCGCCGGCGGTCGCCTCCTGCACGGCGGCGAGCCCCAAGTAGGCGGTGGCGATCGGGATCAGGATGGCGCTGCCCAGGATCACCTCGACGAACTCGTTCATCCAACCGGCCGCCGAGGCGTTGAGGGCGACGTCCTGGTCGCGCTTCAGGTACGAGGCGTAGCAGTGGATCGACCCCATCCCCAGCGACAGCGTGAAGAACACCTGCCCCGCCGCCGCCAGCCAGATGCTGGGGTTGGCGAGCCCCGAGAGCTGCGGCTCCCAGACGAAGTTCAAACCGGCCCAGGGGCTCGAGACCACCCCGGCGTCGACCCCCGGCCGGAGCGCCAGCCCGCGCACCGCCAGCACCGCGCCGAACAGCAGCAGCAGCGGCATGCAGACCTTGGCCACCCGCTCGATGCCGCCCGACACCCCGCGCGACAGCACCCAGACGTTGAGCGCCAGGGTGAGCGCGAAGAAGAAGAACGCCTCGCCCGGCAGCGCGAAGATCGAGTCCGCGGTCTGCCCCAGGTAGTCGGGAAAAAACTCGGCCGGCGGCGTGGCGCGGAAGGTGCCCTTGAGGGTGTGCCAGACGTAGGCCAGCGTCCAGGACTCGACGTAGCAGTAGTAGGCGGCGACCCCGAGGTTGGTGAACAGGCCGAAGACGCCGACGTACTTGAGCCAGCGGCCCCGCCCCAGCCGGTCGAACATCCCCGGCGCCGAGTGGTGGCCGAACTGCCCGCCGTAGCGCCCGATCGCCCACTCCACCCAGAGCAGCGGGATCCCCATCAACAGGAAGGAGATCAGATACGGGATCAGAAAGGCGCCGCCGCCGTTCTGCGCCGCCTGCGCCGGAAAGCGCAGGAAGTTCCCCAGGCCGACCGCGTTGCCGGCCATCGCTAGGACCAGCCCGGTGCGGGTGGCCCACCCCTGCTGCCGAGTCACTGCGCCACCTCCCTGCCGGGCCGAGGACGGCCCGGCGGCGGCGAAGCGCGGACCCTAGCAGGAACCGCCGGGCCGCGGATAGACCCCGGTCAGAACCGGTAGCTGAACCCGACCAGGGCCTCCGTCACCGCGTCGCTCAGGCGGACGGCGCCGTCGAGGGCCAGGCCGCGGCCGAAGACGGTGCCGGCACCGAAAGCCAGGTGGGCCTGCTCGCTGTCGATCCCGGCGCTGCCGTCGTGGTCGGGGTCGGTCCACAGGCCGGCGCGCAGCGCGACCGGGCGGACGGCGGGACCGACCAGAAGCTGCGCCCCGAAGTGGAGCTGGGTCTCGTCGTCGATCGGCTCGTCGCCGCGGAACGGCGACGACGGATTCGGGAAAAGGAAACCGTCGGCCAGGAGGAAGATGGGCGTTATCCGCAGGTCGGAGTAGGTCAGGTGGCTCGCCTGGGCGCTCAGCAGCCAGCGCTCGCTGGGCCGGAAGGCGGCGCCGGCCTGGAGCACGTCGGGCGTCGCTACCGGCACGTCGTAGGACAGCAGCGGCAGCGGCACCGGAAAGTCGGAGACGAACAGGGTGGCGACGCCGGTCAGCCCGTAGCTGCCGCCCTGCTGGAAGGACAGGCCGCCCGACCACCGTCCTTCGGGGTGGACGAGCAGACCGACCGACACGGTGACGTCGTCGTCTTCGTCATCGACCACCGCCCGCCCTCCCGCCACGGGGACGAAGATCGCCAGATCCTCGACGCTCACCAGGTCGAGGCTCACCTCGTCCAACCACTCGAGAGCGAGGCGCTGGTAGCGAACCGCGACGCCCAGCGACACCGCCCGGCCCACCCGGGTACCGGCGGCGAAGCCCAGGGTCTCGATCCGCTGGTCGTAGCGCCGCTCGTCGAGCATCGGCGGCGGCGGGCAGGGCGGCTCGCAGGGGATCGTGAGCGCGCTGTCCGGGCCGCCGAGGATGATCGGCAGCGGGTCGAAGCGGGCACCGCTCGCGAACCGCGCGTCCTCCTGGTAGTAGGCGGCGAGGGTGACCCGGCCCAGCGGGCGGGCGTAGCCGGCAAAGGCAGGGCCGGTGACCGACTCGGTGGTCTCGGCTCCGAAGCGAGCCAGGCCGCCCGTGAACTCGGTGTCGAACGAGGCCGACCGCAGGCTCACCAGGAGCTGGGGGCGCTCGAGCCGGGCGAGTCCGGCCGGATTGGAGTCGGCGGCGCTGGGGTCGTCGGCGACGGCAACGAAGGCGCCCCCCAGGCCGAGGGCGCGGGGGCCGGCCGGCGAAAGGGCGAAGCGGGCGGGCGTCGAGCGGACGGCGCGAAGGACCAGCGAGCCCGGCTGGTCGGGCTGCCCAGACTGCCCGTGGGCGGCAGCGGAGGGCAGCAGGGCGCATCCCGTGAGAAACAAAGCGCTCCTGACGGACATGCTTACTCCTTCGGGAGTCGCGAAACGGCCTCCGGGAATTCGGAGCGCCGTCTCCCGGCGACCGGCCGTCTCGCGCCCGGAAAGGCGCCAGACCGTCGGCCCCGCTTCTTGAAGCAAACTCCGCGCCCGCCGCGGGGCCGCTCGGCGCCGGAAGCCTGGGGCGCCGTCCAGCCCGCCGGCTGCCGGGCCTCGGGGTCGGCGTACCGGGCGCGTGGCCGATGCCACGCCACGCAGCTCTTCAAGAAAATGGAGAAAAAACCTAGACTTCCATAGCCTGGAACAAAGGAGCACCCGATGCGCAGAACTGCGATTCGCTGGACCCTCGGGCTCGCCCTGCTGGCGACGCCCGCCGCGGCCGCGCTGACGGCCGAGCAGATCGTCGACCGGATGATCGCCGCCCACGGCGGCATGGAGAGGTGGCTGGCGACGCCCACGGTCTCGTTCGAGGACGAGTTCCGGCCCGGGACGGCGACCGAGGGGTCGCCCAGCCGGGTGATGGTCGAGCAGGGGCGCCGCCGCGCCTACCTCGATTTTCCCGGCACCGAGATGCGGCTGTCCTGGGACGGCGAGAAGGCCTGGAGCGAGAACTGGCAGTTCCCCTACCCGCCCCGCTTCCTGGCGCTGCTCAACTACTACTTCGCCAACCTGCCGTGGCTGGTCGAGGACCCCGGCGTGGTCCTCGGCGACCCGGGCTCCGGCAAGCTGTTCGACGACCCGACCGAGTACCTGACGATCAGGGTCACCTACGAGCCCGGCGTCGGCGACACGCCGGACGACTACTACGTGCTCTACGTCCACCCGGAGAGCTTCGAGCTGCGCGCCAACGAGTACGTCGTGACCTACCGCGCGCTGCTGCCGGAGGGGGTCGCCTCGACCGACCCGCACATCCTGATCTACGACGAGTGGACCGAGGTCGACGGCCTCAAGGTGCCGGCCCACTACACGATCTACGAGCTCGACGGCACCGTCTACGGCTCCTGCGCCTTCCGCGACTGGTCGTTCTCGCGGCCCTTCGACGAGAGTCGGATGGTGATGCCGCCCGGCGCCGTCGTCGACGACTCGAACCCGTAGGCGAGCAACTACCAGCGACCGTAGGCGGGGTGGCCGGGGGGGACGGCGACGAAGGTGCCCTCGCAGGTGGCGGTGACCTCGCCGGCGGCGGACAGCGAGGCGTGGACGGTGACCTTGGGGCCGTCGGAGGCTACGGCGCGGGCCGACAGCCGCACCGGCCGGCCGCTGGGGGTGGGCCGCCGCAGCTTGACGTGGTAACCGGCGGTGACGGTGGTCGGCGGCCGCTCCACACCGTCGCGCCGCATCAGGTGCCAGGCCGCGGTCCAGTTGCTGTGACAGTCGAGCAGGGTGCCGATGATGCCGCCGTTGAGCACCCCTTCGAAGGCCTCGTGGTGCGGCGCCGGCGTCCACTCGGCGACCACCTCGTCGCCGGACCCGGGCAGCTCCTGACCCCCGGACTCCTCACCCCCTGACAGCTCCGCCGCCGGGAAGCTGCGGATGCGCAGCCCCTCGGCGTTGGCCGGACCACAGCCGAAGCAGCGGCCGGCGGGCGCGAACCGCTCCTGGAGGCTCCGGTGGCTCATCCCGCCAGCACCGGCGCGGGCGAGTCTGGGCTGCCCGCCCGCCTGCGCTCGGGCCTCGCCTCCGCCATGCCGCCGGCCCCACCTCTCACCGGCGCGCCCTTCACGCCGAGCGCCGGTAGCGCTGGGCGGCGCGGGCCCGGGCCTTGGCGGCCTCGACCTCGCGGTCGCGCGGCGGGGCGCTGGTCACCAGCGAATCGAGCAGCTCGGCGGTGACCCGCGCGACCTCGTCGACCGCCTGCTCGAAGGCCTCGTGGTTGGCCCGCGAGGGCTTGTGGAAGCCGCTCACCTTGCGCACGAACTGCAGCGACGAGGCGCGGATCTCCTCCAGGGTGGCGGGCGGCTCGTAGTTGAACAGCGGCTTGATGTTGCGGCACATGGGGCGCCTCCGTCTCGATCGTACGGCGCCGAGCGTAGCAGCTCGAACCACAAGTCCATGGGGCCTTCGTCCACCCCTTCAGGAAGGCGGGAGCGCGTCTCCCACCCCTCCGCCGGGTCGGTGCACGCGGTCGGGCGTGGACGCCGGCGCTGGTGCGGCTGGCGCTTTGCCGGCTCGGTTGCCGGACGCCCGGCTGGACGGGTAGAATCTGCCGATTCGCGCCAGCAGACCCCGCGGATCGGCGAGTTTGTCGTCGATCGTCACCCGCCTCGTCCGGGACCGCGCGCGAGTCCCCTGAGCCGCCGAACCATCCCGCTTGTTCAGGAGGCCCGAGATGAACCGATTCCCGACAATCACCGCCACCGCCCTGCTGCTCCTGCCCGCCGCCGCCGGAGCCGGGCAGAAGGCCGATCGCTTTCTGAGCGGCCCGGCCGAGGGCACGCCGCTGGAGGTCTCCCTGGCCTACCTGGAAGACCATCACGCGGGGCTGGGTCTGGCGGCCGGCGACCTCGCCGACCTGGCGGTCCAGAGCCAGTACGACAGCCGCCACACCGGGGTGACCCACATCTCGCTGCGGCAGCGGCTGAGCGGGGTCGAGGTGGTCAACGGCGACATCGGCGTCCACGTGATGCCCGACGGCCGGATCGTGCATCTGACCAGCCGCTTCGTTCCCGACCTGGCCGCGCGGGTCAACGCCCGCGCGCCGGCGGTGGAGCCGGAGATCGCCATCCTGCGGGCGGCCGAGCACCTGGGCCTCACGCCCGGCGGACCGCCGAGCCTGCTCGAGGTGGAGGGCGGCCCGGCGATGGCGGCGGTCTACGACGGCACCGGCATCTCGCTGGACCCGATCCCCGCCCAGCTCATGTACCTGCCGCGTGGCGAGGGCGGCGTGCGGCTGGTCTGGAGCCTGGTGATCCGGCAGCTCGGCACCTCCGACTGGTGGAACCTGTTCGTCGACGCGCTCACCGGCGAGGTCTTGGAGAAGTTCAACTGGACGGTGTCCGAGCGGCCGGCGGTGGCGCTCGGTCGCCCTGGCCCGGCGCCGGCCGGCGCGAGAGAGAGCCGCGCGCCCACCGCCAGCGGCGCCCAGGCAACGGAGGACGCCGAGGGCTGCGCTGCCAACTGCTACCGGGTCTTCGCGCTGCCCAAGGAAAGCCCCAGCGACGGCGACCGCACCCTCGACGCCGACCCGGCCGACGCCACCGCCTCGCCCTTCGGCTGGCACGACACCGACGGTGCCGCCGGCGCCGAGTTCACCGACAGCCGTGGCAACAACGTCGAGGCGCAGACCGACCTCGACGCCAACAACGTCTTCACGGCCGGTACCGACGTGCGATCGCAGGGCGGCGCCAACCTGATCTTCGACGATCCGCTGGATCTCGGGCAGGAGCCGCCGACCTACCTGGAGGCCGCGGTCACCAATCTCTTCTACTACAACAACATCATGCACGACGTGACCTACCAGTACGGGTTCGACGAGCCCTCGGGCAACTTCCAGCAGAACAACTACGGCAACGGCGGCGCCGCCGGCGACCCGGTGCAGGCCGATGCCCAGGACGGCTCGGGCACCAACAACGCCAACTTCTCCACCCCGCCCGACGGCGGGGACGGGCGGATGCAGATGTTCGTCTGGACGCCGTTCCCCAACGGGCGGGTGACCGAGAACTCGCCCACCGCCCGGGACTTCGTGGCCGGCCGCGGCACCTGGGGCGGCGACCTCGACCCGCCCACCACCGGCGACCTCGAGCTGGTCGAGGACGGTACCGGCAACAACGAGGGCTGCAACGCCCTGATCGGCTTCACCCCCGGCAACGTGGCGCTGATCGACCGCGGCACCTGCGAGTTCGGAACCAAGGCCCTCAACGCCGAGAACGCCGGTGCCAGCGGCGTCATTATCGTCAACAACCAGCAGCTTCCCAACGGCATCATCCCCATGGGCGCCGGCGCCAACGGTGGCTCGGTGACCATCCCGACGGTAATGATCGGCAACGCCGACGGGCAGCTCCTCAAGGACGAGCTGGCCCTTCCCGCCACCGTCAACGTCACCCTGCAGCTGCCGCTCGGCGGCCTTCCGCCCGACCGCGACAGCGACCTCGACAACGGGGTGATCGGCCACGAGTACGGCCACGGCATCTCCAACCGCCTGGTGGGCGGGCCGGCCAACGTCAACTGCCTCAACGGCGCCGAACAGATGGGCGAGGGGTGGAGCGATTGGTGGACGCTGGTGCTGAGCGCCATCCCCGCGGACACGGCGGAGCTGCCGCGCGGCATCGCCACCTACCTCACCTTCGAGCCGCCCACCGGCCTGGGGATCCGCAACTTCCCCTACTCCACCGACCTCAACGTCAACCCCCAGACCTACGGCGACGTCGGCGACACCAACATCCCCCACGGGGTGGGCGAGATCTGGAACGCCCTGCTGTGGGAGATGTACTGGCTGCTGGTGCCGCGCGACGGCTTTAGCACCGACTTCTACACAGGCTCCGGCGGCAACAACCTGGCCATCCAGCTCGTCGTCGACGGCATGAAGATGACCGCCTGCAGCCCCGGCTTCGTGGACGGCCGCGACGGCATCCTGGCCGCCGACGTCGCGCTGACCGGCGGCGCCAACGAGTGCCAGATCTGGACCGGCTTCGCCAAGCGCGGCGTCGGCTTCAGCGCCTCGCAGGGCTCCTCCGGGGTCGTCGGCGACGAGATCGAGGCCTTCGACTTCCCGCCCGGTCTCGACCCCGACTGCGTCAACCAGATCTTCACCGACGGCTTCGAGTCCGGCGACACCTCGGCCTGGTCGGGCAGCGTGCCGTAGGCCACCCGTGGTGGCACCCCGGCCACCCGCCCGGCGGCGGGCGGCCGGCGGTCTACTCCGCGATCTCGAGGTGGAGCCGGACCTTTTCGGTGGCCTCGTGGGCGTAGCTCGCGAGGTGGCCGCCGAGTTTCCGGGCGCCGGCCTCGGCCGCTTTCTCGAGGTCCTTTTCAGCCGCCTCGATGGCGGTGTTCAGGTCGCAGGCGTAGTAGCACCAGGTGGCCTTCTCCATCGCCTTCTGGACGCTGGTGGTGACCACGGTGACGATGAGCTGCTCGAGCGCCTCGTTGTTGAGGCTGAAGGGCCCGATGCCGCGGATCAGCCGGTCGAGGACCACCCCGACGCCGGCCGCGACGCCCTGGTTGACCTGTCGCATCTTGTCGAGGTGCTGCTGCAGGTTGGCGGCGTCGGTGAGGTCGGCGAGGTCCTCCAGGGGGTAGGCGGGCACCCGCAGGCCGGTGGCGTCGCCGGAGGCCGCGGGCAGCCCCTCGTGGGCGTCGAAGACCGCCTCCAGGATGACCCGCATCAGCTCGGTCCCCACCGGCAGCCAGAAAGCCGAGTCGAACCGGTCCGAGCCGGCCGGCCCGCCGTAGGTCAGCGACAGCACCGGCCGGCGGATCGGATCCAGATCGACGTCGATCTCCGGGAACTGCACGCGGGCGCCGCCGTCGCGCGGCGCGAAGCCGACCGGCCTGGCCCGCAGCAGGTAGAGCGGCTTGCCCGAGCCCAGGGTCTTGCCCAGCACCCCGCGGTAGATCGACTGCGCGAAACTCGCGCACGGGGAGGCGTCGCTCGCCGCCCCGGAGGGCGGCTGCTTGACGCCCGCCGCCGCCTCCGCGGCGTTGAAGGCGCTGCACAGCGTCGGATGCTGCTCGAGCTCGTGGGTCAGCTTGGCGATCGCCGTCGCCTCGTCGACCTCGAGGTCGACGGCGATGAAGTGGCCGTTCGAGAAGTAGGCGTCGACGTAGGTCTTGACGAACGCCGCCCGCCGGTGGTCGGCGATGAGGTGGCGGTGCTCGCGGGTGCCGGCCGCGGCCCGACCGAGCTGCCCGGCGAGGTGCCCCTCCAGGCTGCCCCAGCCGCCGGCAGCCAGCGCTCGCAGGGCCGTATCGTGGCAGCGTTGCAGCTCCCTGACCGACATCGCGAGCGTCAGGGTGAGCGTCCGCCCGTCCTCGCCGCTCACCGCCTTCAGGTCGTGATCCGACCCGGTCGGCAGACCGCGCAGATGGCTGTAGAGCCGCGTGGCGCCGCTCAGCGGAGCGCAGTCGAGCGCCGACGCCGCCAGGCGCGCGGGATGGTTCGCGTCCAGCCCCTCGACCGTGGCCTTCCCGGTGGCCGAGAGCGCCGCCGTCGCTTCGCCGGCGCCCTCCGGCAGGGTGCTGTGCGGGATCGCGCCGGGCCCCTCCGGACAGGACCCGCCCCTGCTCTTGAGGCACTGCCGGAAGCGGGCCGCGTCGCCTTCGAAGAGCTGGACGGCGTGCTCGTGTTTCAGGCTCCTCTGCACCAGGTGCTCGCCCAGCTTCTGCGCCAGTCCGGCGCAGCCGCCGAGAGCGAGCGTGAGCGCAGCCATCAGCGCCAGCCCGGATCGCCCGAGATCCTCCCAAGGTCGATTCATGCCCCTCTCCCTTTCGCCGTTCTGGGGATGCTACCAAGGGCACCGGCGACTCGCCCGGCACGGCGGTGAGGTTCCGGGCGCAGTTTTCCCGCCTTTGCCAGTGTCGGAGAGAAGAACATGCGTACCGTCCTCGGCATTGCCCCGCGGGCCGCGCTGGGTTACTGTGACTCGGTCGAGAGCAGCCCCAGGGAGAGGCCCGGGCGCTTTCAGCGTCCTGGTGGGGTCGTGGAGAGGTCAAAAAGGTCTTCGTCCCAGCCGGTCACCCGACTGTTGCGGGCCTGGCGGGACGGCGACGAGCAGGCGCTGGGCCGCCTGGTGCCGCTGGTCTACGAAGAGCTGCGCGCCCTGGCCCGCCGCGAGCTGGGCCGCGAACGGCCGGGCCACAGCCTGCAGCCGACCGAGCTGGTGCACGACGCCTACGCCCGGCTGGTGGACCTCGAGCTGTCTTGGCAGGACCGGGTCCACTTCTACCGCATGGTCGCCCGCACCATGCGCCGGGTGCTGGTCGACCATGCCCGCGCCCGGAAGGCCGAGAAGCGCGGCGGTGGCGCGGTCAGGGTGACGCTGGCCGAGGTCCACGGCCAGCCGGTCCAGCCGGCGAGCGACGTCTTGGACCTGGCCGCGGCCCTCGACCGTCTCGCGGGCCTGGAAGCCAGGCTGAGCCAGGCGGTCGAGATGTTCTACTTCGGCGGCATGACCTACCTGGAGAGCGCGCACGCCCTCGGGATCTCGCCGGCCACGGTGGACCGAGACCTGCGTTTCGCGCGCGCCTGGCTGCGCCGCGCGCTGGCGGCAGCCGGCGACGGAGCGAACGATGGAGGCTGAAAGCTGGCTCCGCCTGCGTGAGCTGTTTGCCGCCGCGGCCCTTCTCGAGCCCGGCGAGAGATCGGCTTTCCTGGACCACAACTGTGGGGACGACCCCGAGCTGCGCCGTGAGGTCGAGTCCCTTCTCGCCCACGATTCGGGCCCCGGACGAAGCCCCGAAGATCCCATCGGCGAGGTCGTCGGCGCGGCCACCGGCGCCGTCGTCGGCGACGAGGTGACGCCTTCGTCCCTTCGGATCGGTCAGAGCATCGGCAACATCAGGGTGTTGAAGCTCCTCGGCGAGGGCGGGATGGGCGAGGTCTACGTCGGTTTTGACGAGACTCTCCAGCGACGGGTGGCGCTCAAGGCGATTCGTGCCGAACACCGGCTCGCCGCGGAATCGCGCGCCCGCTTCCTGCGCGAGGCGCGGATCCTCTCGCAGCTGGACCATCCGAACATCTGCCGCATCCACGAGTACGTCGAGGGGGACGACCGCGACTTCCTGGTCCTCGAGCTGATCGACGGCAGGCACCTCGGCGAGTCGATCGACGAGGGCCTGGAGCCGGCCATGAAGATGAAGGTGGCGATCCAGATCGCGGAGGTGCTGGAGACGGCGCACGGCAAGGGCATCGTCCACCGTGACCTGAAGCCGCAGAACGTGATGGTCACGCCGGAAGGCGAGGTCAAGGTGCTCGATTTCGGGCTGGCGCGCTCGGAACAGCCGACTCCCGGCGCGGTCCAGGCGCCGGCCGGGGCGGACGTCGAGGTCCAGCCGCCCGGCCTGCGGCTCGTCGGGCCGATCGACGAGTCCGACCGCACCGCCCTGATGCCGCCGCCCGGCGGCTCCGAGGGCGAGGATCAGACGGGCCTTTACACCCGGCGCGGTCAGCTCATCGGCACCCCGGTCTACATGAGCCCCGAGCAGGCGAACGGCGAGGCGGTCACCACCGCCAGCGACATGTACTCGTTCGGACTCGTGCTGCAGACGCTGTTCACCGGTCGCTCGCCCTATCCCGACGGCCTCGGCTCGGCGGCGATCCTCGCCCGCGCCCGCCGCGCGGAGACGATGCCGGTCACCGGCGTCGGCAAGGACCTGGCGGCCCTCATCGAACGCCTGAAGGCCGCCGCACCCGCGACGCGGCCGACCGCCGTGGCGGCGCTCGAGCATCTGCGCTGGATCCACCAGGCTCCCAAGCGCCGCCTGCGGCGCCTGGCCGTCGCCGCGCTGCTGGCGCTCGCCGCGCTCGGCGGCCTCAAATACACGCTGGATCTGCGGCGCGAGCGGGCGATCGCCGATGACCGCCGGGCGCAAGCCGAGGGGCTCATCGGCTTCATGCTCGGCGATCTGCGCTCCAAGCTCGAGCCGGTGGGGCGACTCGAGATCCTCGACGACGTCGGCGACCGGGCGATGGCCTACTTCGCCGCGGTGCCCGAGACCGAGCTGTCGGACGACGAGCTGCTGAGCCGCTCACGGGCGCTGGCCCAGATCGGCGACGTCAGAATCGCCCAGGGCGACCTCGAGGCGGCGGTGGCGCCCCTTCAGGAGTCCCTGGCTCTCGCCCGCTCGCTCGCCGACCGCCACCCGGAGGGCGAGCGCCTGTTCGAGCTGTCCCAGAGCCACTTCTGGGTCGGCTACGTCCACTGGCGGCGGCGCGACCTCGAGGCGGCTCTGCGGCACTTCCGCTCCTACCTCGAGCTGGCCGAGCGGCTCACCGAGCTCGACCCCGAGAACCTCGACTGGCGGCTCGAGCTCGCCGCGGCCCACAGCAACATCGGCTCGGTGCTCCAGGAGCGCGGCGACCTCGACGGAGCGCTCGAGCGATTCCTCGCCTGCCTCGCGATCGAGCAGGACCTCGTCGCGCTCGACCCCGACAACCGCCAGTGGCAGCGGGCGGTCGCCTCTTCGCACAACACGGTGGGAGTGGTGCTCAAGTCTCTCGGCAGGCTGGAGGACGCCGCCACCCATCACCGCGCCGAGCTGGCGACCCGCCGGGCGCTTGTGGAGCATCAGCCCCGAGACGCCCGCGCGCGGCATCGGCTGGCGGTCAGCCACAACCACGTGGGCAACGTCCTCGAGGCGCGTGGAGACCTCGCCGCGGCCCTCGACAGCTTCCGCGCCGCGGGGGGCCTCCTCGAGGATCTGGTCGCCCAGGACCCCGACAACGCCACCTGGCGCCGCGACCTGGCGATGAACCATCCGCGAATCGGTCTCCTGCTCGCGGCGCAGGGCGATCCGACCGCCGCCCTCGCCCACCACCGGCAGGGGGTCGAGCTTCTCGCCGAGCTGGTGGCCAGGGATCCCAGCGACTCGAGCCGGCGCCGCGACCTGGCGGAGGCCAGGACCCACCTCGCCGCAGGCCTGGCGGCCACCACCGACCTCGACGGCGCGACACGGGAGGCCACCGAGGCCCTCGATCTGGTCGCCGGGCTGCCGGCCGGCGGCTTCGAGAACCGGCAGGCGCTGCGAGTCCGCAGCCTCGCCTGGTCGGTCCTGGCACGGGTGCGCGAACAGCGGCGAGACCCCGCGGGCGCCAGCGCCGCCTGGCAGCAGGCGCTGGCCGCCATCGAACCGGTGGCCCGGGACTCGAGCGACGGCGAGCTGATCGAACCCTGGGCCGCGGCGCTGCTCGGCCTCGGCCGCCTCGAGCAAGCACGTCCGGTGGTCGCGCGGCTGGAAGCGATGGGCTACCGGGCGCCGAGTGTTCACCGCCCAGCCGCAGCCGCGGAATCGGGCAGCAACGCCGAACAGGTCGAATAAACCGAAAAGGAGGATCCACCATGCAACGCAATCACTCGCCACACCGCAGCCTCGGTCTTCTCTGCTGCCTGGCGCTCGCCCTTTCGCTGGCGGGATGCGCCGGCGAGCCACCGGCCCCCCCGGAGGCCCCGGAGACCGAACCTGTAGAGGCCGCCGTTGCCGACACCCCTCCGACCGAGGAGTGCGCCTTCGTGCTGCAGGCGACCGTGACCTACGACTCGGTCAACGGTCTGCAGGTTCAGCCGCCGAAGATCTGCGTCAAGAGGGAGCAGCGAGCCGTCCAGATCCAGTGGCGAGCGGGCGCCGGAGTCCAGACCTTCTCGGTGTGCGGCCTCGACCCGCTGGAGTTCGATCCGCCGGTGTCGGGCAGCCCCTGCACCACCGCCTTCGTTACGGACTTCAGCACCCTCAACAAGAACACCACGCAGAGGGTCTATGAGTACCAGGTGTGCATCGAGGGAGGCTACTGCGACGATCCCAAGATCGAGAACGGCACCACCTGAGGCCGCCGGGCCGAAGCGCCGGTACCCGGCACCCCGTGCCCTGAGTCGCTTCCGGCTCGGCCGGGCAGGGTAGGCTCGGCTCCGCGGGGGCCGAGCGAGTGGACGACAGGCTGGTAGCGAAGCTTCTGCTCCTCGTCCTGCCGGCGATCTACTTCGGGGTCCGCCTGGGGCTCGCCGACCGCGCCTGGGTGCGGCGGCTGGGCCTGGCCGTCCTGCTGCTCGCGGTGCTGTCGAGCGTGCCGTGGGGGGGAGCCGATCTCGCCTACCTCAAACGGCTGACGTTGCTCGTCGCGCTGGGCGCGGCCCTGCTGCTGGCCGCGCGCCGGCTGACGGGCGGGGGCGACTCCGCCGGCCACCGGGCGGCGGTCACGGCCCTCGCCGGGCTCTCGGTCCTCGTCTACCTCAACTTCTTCGGCTTCCACGGCGGCGGGAAGTTCATCCACTACCACGACGTGGCCCACTACCAGCTGGGCTCCAAGTACTTCGGCGAGCTGGGGTACCGCCAGCTCTACGCCGCGATGCTGGCGGCCGAAGCCGAGCTCCACGGGAGCCTGCCGGCGCCCAAGGCGAGGGATCTCGCCAGCCTCGAAGTGCTCCCTGCCACCGCCCTGCTGGCGGCGGGCGAGGAGGCCAGAGCCGGCTTCACCGCCGAGCGCTGGTCCGAGTTCCGGCGCGACGTCGAGGTGTTCCATCGGGGCATGGGCGGCGGCTACCCGAGCATCTTCATGGACCACGGGTTCAACGCCTCGCCGGTCTGGGCGATGCTCGGCGGCGCCGTGGCGAGGCTCGTGCCGGCCGGGAGCGAGCGCGGGGTCCTGCTGCTGAGCCTGCTGGATTCGGCCCTGCTGGCCGCCGCCTTCGCGGCCGTCGGCTGGGCGTTCGGCCGGCGGGTCGTGCCGATCGCGGCGCTCTACTTCACCGTCGTCTTCGGCGCCTCCTTCTTCTGGATCGGCGGCGCCTTCCTCCGCTTTCTCTGGTTCTTCGCGGTGGTGGTCGCCGCCTGCTGCCTCCACCGCAAGCGGTACGCCGCCGCCGGCGCGCTCCTCGGCCTCGCCACCGGGCTGCGCGTCTTTCCGGTCCTGCTGATGGTCCCCCTGGCCTTCAAGGGAGCGGCCCTGGTGCTGCGCGGTTCCCCCCGGGCCCGCCGCTATCTCGTCCTCGGCGGCGCCTACCTGGGAACGCTCGCCCTGCTGGTGGCGCTGACCGGGTTCCTCCCCCGGGGCTGGGCGCACTGGTCGGAGTTCACCGAGAACACCTCGCAGCACCTGGGGATCGTCTCGCCGAACGTGGTCAGCCTGACCCAGATCCTCGCCCTGCCCGAGAGCCAGGCCGCTGTGACCTGGGAGGAGTTCCGGGCCCTCAAGCAGCGGCGGGCGCGGATCTTCCGCGCGCAGCTGCTGCTCGTCCTCGTGCCGCTGCTCGGCCTGGTCGCGGTGCTGAGCCGCTGGCAGACCGACCTCGGCGCCCTGGCGCTCGGGCTGCCGCTGCTCTTCGTCGGCCTCAACCTGGCCGCCTACTACTGGGTAGTCCTGCTGCTGCTGGTGCTGCTCTGCCGCAACCACCCGGGGCGGCTGGCGATGATCTTCGGCGCCGAGGCGGTGGTCTACTGCCTGACCCTCTTCGTCGATCGCCAGGCCGCGCTGTTCGCCGAGCGGGGCATCGCCCTCTGCGTGCTGTTCGCCGTGCTCTTCCTGCCGCTCCTCCGGCGGGAGACCCGGCTGGCGCGGCGAGACCGCCCGGAGGAGGCGGCTCCCTGACCGAGACGCGGCCCGACCAGGGCGCCGAGCAGGGCGCCTGACGGGGCGCCCTCCTACTGGATGTACCCGAGGGCCCGCAGGCTGTCCCGCATCTCCTCGGTCACCTCGAGCGTTGGCTCGGCGGCCGCGGCCGGCGCCAGCCCCTGCTCGAGGAGGGCGAGCAAGCGGGCCGCCTCCTCGCCGCGCTCGGCGAGGAGGTCCCGGGTCTCCGCCGGATCGTCCACCAGGTCGTAGAGCAGCCGGCCGGTCTCGATCCGGGCCAGCTCGTCGTACTCGAAGGTCCCCGCGTAGGCCGCCGGCTCGGGGTTGAGGTCGACGTCGATCAGCTTGTAGCGGCCGGCGATCACCGCTCGCTGCCGGAAGGCGTTGGGCTGGTAGCGCTCGGCGTAGACCGGTCGCCCCGGAGCCGGCTCGCCGAGCGCGTCGCGGCCCGGATAAATCGGGTTTGCAGGCAGTCCCAGGAGCCCGAGCAGCGTCGGCAGGAGGTCGACCTGCTGCACCCGCTGCTCGACCACCCGCGCCGGCAGCGACGGAGCCCCGAGGATCAGGGGCACCCGCAGCACCTCCTCGTGGAGGCTGAAGTGGTGCTGGCCGCCGTGCTCCCCGAACTCCTCGCCGTGGTCCGCGGTCACCACCACGACCGTGCGCTCGAGCAGCCCCCTCTCCCTCGCCGCCGCCAGCAGACGGCCGATCTGATGGTCGTTGTGGGCGATCTCCCCGTCGTAGCGGTCGGTCTCGGCGTCACCGAATTCGAAGCCCTGGTGAGGGAGATACAGGGCGTGGGGATCGAAGTAGTGGACCCAGAGGAGAAACGGCTCGGGGGTCCGCTCGAGCTCCTCGATCGCGCGATCGGTGAGCTCCGCCGAGGTGCTGACGTGGGCCGGGTGGCCGCGCTCAAGGACCGTGGAGTCGAAGCGGTCGAAGCCCCGGTCGAGGCCGTACTTCCCGCTCACCAGCGTGTGGCTGACGAAAGCCCTCGTGGCGTAGCCCTCGTCTTTGAGGATGGTGGCCAGGGTGGGGATCCTGGCCCGCAGCGCGGTGTCGAAGCGGGTGGCGCCGTGCTGGCGCGGATGGAGACCGGTGAGGAGGGTGGCCATCGACGGCAGCGTCCACCCCGACTGGCTGTAGGCGTTCGCGAACAGTACCCCTTCAGCCGCCAGGGCGTCCAGATTGGGCGTCGTCTCGCGCCCGTAGCCGTAGCACCCCAGCCGGTCCCACCGCAGGGTGTCGACGCTTACCAGCAGGACGTTTGGAGGCGGCCGCCGCAGCGCGCGGGACACCAGCAGCCCGACCACCAGCGCCACCAGGATCGCGACCAGAACCGCCAGCCGCCTTTTCGATCGCATCTGATCCCGCCGCGCGCCGTCTGGAAAGCGCAGCGGGGAAGTCTACCGGAGGCCCGGCTCGGGAAGGGGGTCGCGTTCGTCCGCCCGCCTCGATGGCACGAAGCGCCGGCCGCCGTTCCCTCCGGTTGCAGCTCGTGAGGCCGGACGGCGCGTCTCTTTCGGAGGGGAGGCAGCGGCTCTGCGCCCGGAAGCCGGCCCCGGTGCCGGCGACAGGCCTCGCACGGACCACCTGGAGGACGACGCCATGACACGTATCGCCGACCGTCAGTTTGCCAGCTCGAGTCTCCTGATCATCGCCGCGGCCACGGCGCCTTTGCTGTGGCTGAGCGCCTGGGGAGCGCCGGCGAGCGCCAAACCGCCGCCGCCCGCGCGGCGGACCTACCTCACGCTCCACCTCGGGCTCGAGAACCCGGCCGGGGTCGACGCCGGCTGCCTGAGGTTCACCAACCGCCGGATCTGCCTGGAGAGCGGCGACTACCCGACGATCTGCGGCCGCTGGACCGCCGACGACGACCGTGGCACCCGCGACCCGTCGGGCTTCTCCTTCGAGATCGATTGGAACGCCTCGGGAACGGCGCTGTCGCTCGCCGGCGAGGCCCGGGTCGAGGCCAGCGGCAGGGGCAGCTCGCTGGGTGGCGCCGCGCGAGTCGCCGCCGAGGAGCTGGAGATCGAGACCAACGTCTCCTTCGCCGGCACCGAGATGAAGCGTCGCCGCTGCCGGCGCCTGATGAGGCAGTTCGCGAGTCTCACCTGGGAGTGGACCGCGACGCTCTGTCTCGAGCGGGCCCGCTTCGGCGATCCCTCGAGCTCGCCTTACGTCCTCCCCTATCCGGTCGGTGATGCCTTCCTGCTGGGGCAGTCGTACTGCAACCCCGTCGGCTCGCATCGCTCGGGGTTTGCCTACGACTTCATGATGCCGGTGGGCACGCCTGTCGTCGCCGTCCGCGACGGGGTCGCTTGGATCGTGGCCGACCAGTTCGCCGACGGCGATCGGCAGGACGAGCACTCCAACGACCTGTGGATCGAGCATCCCGACGGCTCGGTGTCGAACTACGCCCATCTCCAGCACGGGAGTTTCCTGGTCCAGCCGGGCGATCTCGTGACCGCCGGGCAGACCGTCGCGGCCTCCGGGGACACCGGCATCGGCCCCAGCGAGCCGCACCTCCACTTCGAGGTCTTCAGCAGCCGCGACGTCTCCCAGGAGAACAGCCTGCCGGTCAACTTCCGCAACGCCGACGGACCGCTCGACGAGCGCGGCGGCCTGCGCTGGGGCGAGACCTACGAAGCGTTGCCTTGGTGATCCGGGCCGAGCCGGCCTCGACGACGGCGGGGCCTTGGCTGTCGAGTAGGCCGACGAACGCCCGCTGGCGCCGCCAAGCCGAGCGCGATCTAGTGGACCCAGGGTCGAGCTGCAGGCGGCTCATGGTTCCGGCCATGGCGTAGAGTCTTCGCATGCGGCGATGGAGCCGGGTCGGCCCGGCGGCCCTCCTCGGGCTGGTCTCGGCGCTCGGTTGGGGCCTCGGCTGCCGGGACCAGGAGCCGGCCGGGTTCGCTAGGACGTCCGAGGCGCCGGCCGCTGCCGACAACGCCGAGGTGGTCAACCGCGGGGCGGGGAAGGACCGCTGGTGGGAGGCGCTGCCGAGGGCGGCCTGGTCGGCGTTCCGGCGGGTCGAGCAGGGCCAGGCGTGGTTCGAGGTCTTCGAGATCCGGCCGGGGGTGCTGGCGATCTACGAGCCCGGGCAGTTCGAGGAGGTCATCTCCTGGCTGATCCTGGGGTCGGAGCGGGCGCTGCTCTTCGACACCGGGCTCGGAATCGGCGACGTCCGCCGGCTGGTGGGCGAGCTGACCGGCCTCGAGGTCGCGGTGCTCAACTCGCACACCCACTCCGACCACGTCGGCGGCAACCACGCCTTCGAGGTGGTGTACGGGACTGGCCTGGAGTACACACGGTCGAGCACCCGCGGGCGCTCCCACGAGGAGGTCGCCGAGTTCGTGGGCCCCGGGTGGATCTGGAAGGAGACCCCCGACGGGTTCACCGCGGACGCCTATCGCTCGCGGCCGTTCGAGATCACCCGGGTGGTCGGAGACGGCGACCGCCTCGACCTCGGCGGCATCGAGCTCGAGGTGCTCCTGACGCCGGGCCACGCCCCCGACTCGCTCTGCCTGCTGGACCGCCAGCGCCGGCTGCTCTTTACGGGTGACACCTTCTATCCCGCCACCCTCTACGCCCATCTTCCGGGCTCGAGCTTCGCCGACTACGAGGCCACGGCCGAGCGGCTCGCCGGGCTCGCCAGCGAGGTCGACCTCGTGCTGCCGGCCCACAACGAGCCGACGATGCCGGCCGCCGAGCTGGTCCGGCTGCGCGACGCCTTTCGCTCCCTGCGGGACGGAGCCACCCCGTTCGTCCTCACCGACGGCAACCGCGAGTACGACTTCGGCCGCTTCTCCATCCTGGTGCCCGATCCACCGCCCTGGGCGGCGGACTGAGGCCGAGAGGCGCCAAATGGCGAGCTCGATCCGCCGACGGCCGGCGCGCCGGGCTCAGAAAGCGCCGACGTACGCCGACAACGCGGGCTGCCCGCCCAGGTGGGCGTAGAGCACTCGCGAGCCGGCCGGGATCTCGCCGCTCTCGATCAGGCCGATCAGCCCTGCCATCGACTTGCCCTCGTAGACCGGGTCGGTGAGCATGCCCTCGAGTCGGGCGCAGGTGCGGATGGCGTCGATCGTGCGGGCGTCGGGGATGCCGTAGGTGCCGGCGCTGTAGCCGTCGACCAGCGTGATCTCGTCGGGCCGCAGCTCGCGGCCGAGACCGATCTTGTCGGCGGTCGCGCGGGCGATGCGGGTGACCTGCTCGACGGTCTTCTCCAGGGTCGCCGAGGCGTCGATCCCCAGGACGCTGCGGCCGGGCCGGTCCTCGAGCGCGAAGCCGGCGATCATGCCGGCCTGGGTCGAGCCGGTCACCGTGCAGACGACGACGGTGTCGAAGAACAGCCCCAGCTCGGCCTCCTGACGCGCCACCTCGCGCGCCCAGTTGGCGAAGCCGAGACCGCCCAACGGGTGGTCCGAGGCGCCCGCCGGGATGGCGTAGGGGACCCCGCCCGCCTGGCGCACCGACTCCAGCGCTCGCCGCCAGCTCTCGCGGAGGCCGATGTCGAAGCCCGCCGGGTCGAGCCGCACGTCGGCGCCCAGGATGCGCGACAGCTGGATGTTGCCGACCTTGTCGTAGCCCGGGTCGGGCCACTCGACCCAGTGCTCCTGCACCGTCACCGCCTTCATCCCGAGATGGGCCGCCACCCCGGCGACCTGCCGGGTGTGGTTGGACTGCACGCCGCCGATCGACACCAGCGTGTCGGCCCCCTGGGCGATCGCCTCCGGCACCAGGTATTCGAGCTTGCGCACCTTGTTGCCGCCGAAGGCGATCCCCGAGTTGCAGTCCTCGCGCTTGGCCCAGATCTCCACCCCGCCGCCCAGGTGGCGGCTCAGCCGCGGCAGCGGGTGGACCGGCGACGGTCCGAAGGTCAGGGAATGGCGGGGAAAGTCGTCCAGGCTCATCATCGCCTCCAGGCGAAGGTCCGGGGATGGGGCTCCTGCCGGCGGCGGCCAGCGCCGGTCAGCGGGTCGAGTCGTAGGCGTCGATCAGGAAGGCGCCGCCCGGGGGGGCGCCGGTGGAGCCGCGGGGGAGGCCGATGCGGACCTTGGAGACGGTCCAGCGGCGGTTGTCGAGGTCGGCGGCGTCGAGGACCAGGCGGCCGTTACGGCGCAGCCGGACCATGCCGTCGGAGGTGCCCGGGCCACTGGCGCGCCGCCACTCGACGAGCAGGCGGTCGGCGGCGTTGGGGCGGATGCGGGCGCTGCCCAGCTCGACGAAGGGGCCGGAGCCCGGGCGCGCGCTCACCGCCACCCGGTAGCGGCCGCGCTCGAAGCGGAGGGTGAGCCGCAGGTGCGGCCGGCCGCGGCCGATCAGCTCGAGGAAGGTCAGCTCGGTGCCGCCCATGTCGACGCGGCGGGGGTTGAAGTAGAAGCCGACGTTGAGGGTCTCCTCGCGGATCGGGTGGGCCGACTCGAGGAACGAGCGGGCCGGCGTGCCGTCGACCGGCACCTCGAGGGCGAAGGCCGAACCCCGCAGGCCGGGCTCGACCACCCGGACGTTGCCGCGCACCCGCGTCCAGCCCACCGCCTCACCGTCGTCGAAGCCGTCCGAGAAGACACCGCCGCCCACCACCGCCGGCCGGAAGTCGGCGACGATCGGGGCGGTGAGATCGCCGGTCCGTGCGTTGTCGCGCTCGCCGTCGACGCCGGTGGGGACCCCACCGACCCGGACCCGGGGATTGGAGAAGTTGAGCACCGGCTCGCAGCCCAGGTTGCAGGTGTTCGACGAGGCCATGATCGTCCGCAGCGAGCCGTCCGCCACGTGGCCGTAGGACCATGGATAGGAGGCCTGCTCGGGGGGCGCCGGCGAGTTCTCCGGGTCGTGCTCGAAGCCCAGGTTGTGCCCCAGCTCGTGGGCGAAGCTGGTCGAGCAGAGCTGGTGGGTGACCGAGTAGCTGAAGCGCTCGAAGCCAGGCCCCGGCACCCGCATGACGTAGGCCAGCCCACAGAAGTCCTGCAGCCTGCCGCCGAGGATCAGCGCCACCAGGTCGGCACCCCAGAGGTCGCGCAGCTCGGCGACCCGCGGGTTGTTGCGCAGCCAGGACAGACCGCCCTCCATGCTGGCGTCGCTCACCGCCGCCGGGGCCGTGTGAACGAGGCGGAAGCGCACCGCCATCCGGCTGTCCGCGGCCGCGGTGTTGGCCAGGTCGACGAAGTGCTGGATCCGCCCGAGGATAGCGTCGCCGCCCCCCGCCTGGCTGGCGGCACCGTCCGAGTAGAGGACGAGCAGGTCGACGCGGTCGGACGGGTCGGCCGCGGTGCCGTTTCTCGTGGCGCTCACCGCAGCGCCGGCCAGGTCGCTCGGCGGCTCGCTGGAAGGATCGCCCGCCGGGGCCGCGGCCCTCCCAACGCGATCAAGAGGGCCAGCTCCGCCCTCTCGCCCACCGTCACCGGCAGGCGCCGCCACCGCCCCGCAGCCCGCCGCTGCCGCCGGATCCAGCCGCTCGAGCGTCTGCTCGCCGTCGGGACCCGCCAGCAGCTCGTAGGTGCCTTCCGGCGCCAGCACCAGACCGTGGACCCGATCGCCGGCCAGGGTCAGCACCACCCGGCTGGAGGCCGGCACCCCGGCCAGCCGGCCTGTCCAGGTGGCGCCGTTCGGTCGGCGCTCGAACCCGTCGAGCCGCGCCACGTGAACCAGCCCGTCGGGCAGCGCGATCCGCAGCTCCGGCGCCGCTCCGGCCACCAGCCCGGCCTCTACCCCCACCCGCCGCGCCTCGAGCGCCCGCTCCGACCGCGGCATCACCCGCTCGAAGAGGCGAACCAGGTCGGGCGGCCCGTCAGAAGCGGTCAGCACCGCGGGGCAGAGTCCCAGCACCCCCCACAGAGCCAGCCCCACCAGAACACACACCGAGCCCATTCTCGGCTGCCGAATCTCTCGCCTGACCTCGACGACACCAGAGATGTCGGCGCCAGGCGATCCGATTCTGTTGCGCACAGCAACCACCTGCAGTCCAGCTTACTCCAGGGACCGGACGACTGAACCCCATTCAGTCGCCCCACCCAGGGGGCCGCCTGGGTCAGCGCGCCGGGTAGGCGCAGACGATCTCGAGGACTTCGGCCGGGCGGTGGGCGACGTGGTCGGGTTGGACCGCCCAGGGCGCCGCGGGCTCGATGCCGTAGAAGGCCGCGATGCTCACCACCTCGACGTCGCTCGCGAGCCGGACCAGCTGTTGGCGCGCCCGCTCGGCGCAGAGGGTGTCCGTCTCGTGGTCGCCGATGAAGAACAGGCGACCCGGGTTGGTGCCGCCGAGCAGCTCGAAGCAGCGGAGCAGCCCCTCCGGGTGCGGCTTCTGACGCTCGGGGTCGACCTCCTCGTAGCCGATCACGACGTCGAAGTGGCGGGAGATGCCGCCCTTCTCCAGACCCGACCGGATGTTGGCGCGGCCGTTTTGCGAAACGATGCCGTGCCGCAGGTGTGCCAACCCGGCCAGAACCCCGGCGATTCCGTCGAAGACCGGGGGCGTCTCGGGGTCGCGCAACTGCAACTCCGTCCACAGACGGCCGGCGCGATCGATCTCCTCCTCGCTGAATCCGAACTCGCCCCTGTAGATCTCGCGCCAGTTGGCGTGCCGCGTCCACGCCCGGTCGTAGGCCTCGAGCGACGACAGCGCCTCCCACTGCGTGGCCGGCCGGCCCGTGATCCGGCCGATGATCACCCGGTTGATCCGCAGGTTCTTCTCCCGCGAGTCGACCAGCGTGCCGTCGTAGTCCCAGAGGACGACGGTGGTGCGCTGTTTCCCGATCGTGACCATGGCAACGAGACGCCCGCGCAACCTATCGCAGTCCGGGTCGACCGGCCCACCTCGTTCGACTCCGGTCGGTGAGCCGAGCTCACCCTGGGCCCCGAAATTCGGGGCCAACCCACCCTTCGGGGTGGGGACACCCCACCCCGACGTTACCCCCGTAGCGTATGCCCGGCCACCTGAAAAGTATTACGAGCCCGCCTTGGCGGGTATCGACAGGGTCCCCCGCGGCGCCTACCTTTTGGCCCAAATCTTGGAGGGTCGCCGATGCCAGAGTCACCAAGCTGGTTTATGGAGGAATTGGAGCGGCGCGGGGTATCGCGCCGCGACTTTCTGGGCTTTTGTGGGGTGATGACCTCGGTCCTCGCCCTGCCCCGCTCGGCGGGGGCCAAGATCGCCCGCGCCATCGAAAACGGGGAGAAGCCGACGCTGGTCTGGCTGGAGTTCCAGGACTGCGCCGGCAACACCGAGTCGTTCCTGCGGGCCGGGCGGCCGACGGTGGCCGACATCGTGCTCGACACCCTGTCGGTGGACTACCACGAGACGATCATGGCGGCGGCCGGCCACCAGGCCGAGGAGGCGCTGGCCAAGGTGGTCGAGGAGAAGGCCGGGACCTACATCGCGGTGGTCGAGGGCTCGATTCCCACCGGGGCGAACGGCGCCTACTGCACGATCGGCGGCCGCGCCGCGCTCGACATCGCCCGCGAGGTCTGCGGCGGCGCCGCGGCGACCATCGCCATCGGCACCTGTGCCGCCTTCGGCGGGCTGCCGGCGGCGGCGCCCAACCCCACCGGCGCGCTGAGCGTCGCCGACGCCGTGCCCGGCCTCAAGAACCTGATCAACCTGCCGGCCTGCCCGGCCAACGCCGAGAACCTGGTCGGCGTCCTCGTCTACTACCTGACCTTCAACCGCTGGCCGGCCACCGACCGCTACCGGCGGCCGCTCTTCGCCTACGGCAAGTCGATCCACGACAACTGCGAGCGGCGCGCCCACTACGACGCCGGCCAGTACGTCGAGAACTGGGGCGACGAGGGGCACCGCACCGGCTACTGCCTCTACAAGGTGGGCTGCAAGGGGCCGGTCACCTTCCAGAACTGCCCCAGTGTCGGCTGGAACGAGGGCACCAGCTGGCCGATCGGCTGCGGCCACCCCTGCATCGGCTGCGCCGAGCCGGAGTTCTGGGACAAGATGACGCCGTTCTACTCGCATCTCGCCGGCTTCCCC
>JBFGCA010000002.1:0-100462 GCA_041567315.1 Thermoanaerobaculia bacterium
CGGAGCGGAACGTGTTGGCCGGGGAGGGGGAGTGGAGCGCAGGGTACCCCCCGGCCCCAGGCGGCCGCGGGCGGGAGCCACCGCAGGCCACTGACCCTCCCACCCAACGCGCTGACCCGCCAGCCGCGGGCGGGAGGCCGCCGCCAGGGCCGGGGGGTACCCGGAGCGGAACGTGTTGGCCAGGGAGGGGGAGTGGAGCGCAGGGTGCCCCCCCGGCCCCCCAGGCGGCCGCGGGCGGGAGCCACCGCAGGCCACGGTTCCCTCGCCCTCTTGCGCTGACCTTCGCCCGCGGTCGGGCAGGGGGCGAAAAGAAAAGGGGCCACCCGGCGGGTGGCCCCTCGCGTCGACTCTGGCGTCGAGCGTCTAGAAGTTGATCCGCACTCCCGTCTTGAGCCGGTAGCGCGAGTTGATGTTGTGGATCTCGAAGAAGCCCTCGGGGAAGTCGAGGACCGGATTCTGCAGGCTGTACATCACCGTCCCGTCGTCGGCGAAGCCCTCCACCTCCACGACCTCGACCGAGTTGAAGTTGACGTAGCGCAGCACGCCCGCATCGTCGTCCAGGAAGTTCATGAAGTTGAGGATGTCGAAGGTGAGCGTCACGTTGACCCGGCCGCGGACCGGGATGGCCTGTGACAGGTGCAGGTCCAGCGTGTGATTCCACGGCGCGTTGTCGCAGTTGCGCGGCGTGACCCGCCCCCGATTGCCATCGAGACAGGGGTTGGCGCTGATGAAGGCGTTGAGCTGCTCCCAGGTGCCGTTGGTGATCACCACGTCGTCCGGCCCCGCGGGCACGTAGAACAGGTCGTTCGAGTCCTGACCGTCGCCGTTGTAGCTGCGGCCGAAGCCGAAGGTGACGAAGTCCGAGCCCATCAGGTAGGAGTAGGGCCGACCGGCCTGCAGGTTGTAGAACGCCGACACGGTCGTCGGGTAGCGGGTGTCGCGGTTGAACCGGTAGGAGACCGTGGCGTTGTACCGATCGGAGATCTCGAAGTCCGAGGTCGACAGACCGGCGTTGTTGGGATCGAACGCCTCGTTGAACCGCCAGTTGGAGACCGCGCGGCTCGAGCTTCCCTCGTTGACCACCTTGGCCTCGCCGTAGGCGTAGGAGACCGACCCCCACCAGGGCCCGCGGCCCGGCGGCTTCTCCAGCTTGACGGCGAAGTTGGTCGCCTCGCCCTGGCTGGTGTTGCGAATCAGGTAGGCGGCGATGACGTCGGTCGTCAGCCGGGTGTACTCCGGCCGGCCGTCGAAGGTCAGGTTGCCGGTCGGCACCAGGTTGATGTCGGCGAAGTCGATCTCCTTGATGCTGTCGCTGTAGACGAGCTCCGCCGAGGCGGTGAGACCCCACCAGGGGAGCTGGCGGTCGTAGGCCAGGTTGTAGCGCATCACCTGCGGGAACTCGAAGTTGGGATCGATCAGGTTGAACTCCCCGACCGAGACCCGACCCAGCCCGATGTTGGCGGCCTGTCCGTCCGGATCGGGGATGAAGGGCGCGTCACCGGCGGCGTTGTAGAAGATCTGCTCGACGCCGGTGCGTCCGTACTGGTTGGAGATCCAGACGTAGGGGGTGCGGCCGGCGAAGACGCCGACGCCGCCCCGCAGCTGCGACTTGCCGTTGTTCTCGACGTCCCAGTTGAACCCCAGGCGCGGCTGCCAGAGCTGCTCGCCGTCGGGGATCTCGCTGGTGGTGAAACCGTAGAGCGTCTCGGTCAACGGGTTGCGGGTCGGCTTGTCGGGGAAGAACGGGACGTCGACCCGGAGGCCGTAGGTAAGGGTCAGGTTTTCCTTCGCCCGCCACTGGTCGCCGACGTAGAGGCCGATCTGCTGGACGTCGAAGCTCTGGGCGTCGGGCTGTCCCGGCACCACCTCGGTCCAGTCCCAGTCGTTGGCGATGCCGGCCTCGAAGGCGTCGAGATCGTCGAACTCGTAGGAGCCGAAGGCGTTCTGGATGAACAGGTTCTCGAAGCCGAAGAACTCGTTGTGGGTGCCGATGGTCAGGGTGTGGTCGCCCTTGAGCCAGGTCAAGTCGTTGGTCAGCTCGAAGACGTCCTGATCGAGCGCGTTGCGGGTCGAGAACTGCTCGGTTCCGGCCTCGAACTCGTTGCGCCCGTCCGCGTCGCCGTTGACGTCCTCGATCTCGATGTGCGGGAAGCGCACGCCGCCGACCCCGGAGCGCCGGTCCTTGATCGACTGGAGCGCCAACCGGGCCTCGTTGAACATCGTGCTCGAGATGGTGCTGTTGAGCTGCGCCACGGTCGAGTTGGTCTCGGTGGTGAAGTCGTACCCTTCGCCCGGCCACTCGTAGGCGAACGAGCCCGGCCGGTTGATGACGTCGGCGGCGTCGACGAAGTTGTGCCGCAGGGTCAGGGCGTGGTTTTCCACCAGGTTGAAATCGAACCGGGCGAAGTACTTGTCCGAGGGGTTCTTGAGGCTGGCCTCGCCGAGGCCGCCCGGGTCGTAGCCGTAGCGGTCGATCAGGATGTTGCGGAAGCGGTTGGCCTCTTCGATGAGCTCGCCGTCCTCGAACGCCGTGCCGCTGGAGCCGTCGATCGACCAGCCGGTCGGCACGGTCCGCTCCTCGAGGTCGGCGTTGACGAAGAAGAAGACCTTGTCTTGGGCGATCGGGCCACCGAGGCGGAAGCCGTACTGCTCCTCCTCGAACTCGCCGAACTTGCCGAGCTCCATGGGGCCGTCGCCGAAGTCGCCGTCGTCGCGGGTGAAGTAGAAGACCGAGCCCTGGAAGTCGTTCGACCCGCTGCGGGTGATGGCGTTGACGCTGCCGCCCGAGAAGCCTCCCTGGCGGACGTCGAAGTTGGCCAGCACCAGCTGCACTTCCTGGATGGCGTCGAGGCTGATCGGCGAGGTGCCCGCCTGGCCGCCGGGGGTGCCGGTGTCGGCGAGGCCGAAGAGATCGTTGTTCACCGAGCCGTCGATCTGGATGTTGTTGTAGCGGCTGCTGCGGCCGGCCACGCTGATGGCGTCGGGATCCTCGTTCTCGGCACCGACGGCGAAGAACGGGTTGGTGCGGGCAAAGTCCTCGAGCCCGCGCTTGACGGTCGGCAGGTTCTCGATCGCCTGGACTCCGACGCTGCTCGCCGCACCGGTGCGCGCCGAGTTGATCAGCGGGTTGGACTCGCCGACCACGGTGACCACCTCGGTCACCGTCTCGAGCTGCAGCTTGAAGTCCAGGAAGGTGGTCTCGCCCAGCCGGGTGAAGACGTCGCTGATCTCCTGCGGTCGGAACCCGTCGAGCGCCGCGGACACCGTGTAGGGGCCACCGACGCGGACGTTGACCAGCCGGAAGCGGCCGTCCGCCTGGGTCACCGCGCTGTAGCGGGTGCCAGTGGGCTCATGGACCGCCTCGACCAGCGCCCCGGGCAGGGCGCCGCCGTCGGTGTCGGTCACCTGGCCGGCGAGCGCCGAGGTGGTGACGCCCTGGCCCCAGGCAAACGAGGCGCACAGGCCCACCAGGCCCACGAAAACGAAGACTCTGACAAGCTTCATTCGCTCCTCCAAGGGTGGTTGGAAAGGATGGAAACGGACTGCGCTCCCGCCGCGCGGAGTGCGGCGACGCCCCCGCAAACTACCCGCTTGCGGGGCAGCTCGTGTGGCGAAGCGGTCACAACGCCGTCAAAGCGAGAGACAACGGGAAAAGGAGGGAAACGGACTGCCTCAAACGTGCGGAAGTCTACTACACACGGAACGCGCAGGAAAGTCCCGTCATCGCTCCAGTTTTTTGGACAAACCTGCTCTCTTGAATCGCAGCGATCGCCGCAGGTCCATCGGATCTCGCGATCCGATGCTGCGAAACCGGGCAGACGGCGGATCGACGAGCGCGCTCAGCTGCGGCCCGTCGAGCCGAAGCCGGCACCGGCGCGAGCGGTCGCGGACATTTCGGAGGTCTCTTCGACCCGCACGGCGACGACCGGTGCCACGACGAGCTGCGCGATGCGCTCGCCGCGACGCACGGTGAACGGCTCGGCGCCCAGATTGACCAGCACCACGCATACTTCGCCGCGGTAGTCGCCGTCGATGGTGCCGGGCGCGTTGAGCAGGGTCACCCCGTTGCGGGCCGCCAGCCCGCTGCGCGGCCGCACCTGGCCTTCGCAGCCCGGCGGCAGCTCGATCACCAGCCCGGTGGGTACGAGCGCCCTGCCGCCGGGGGCCAGCCGCAGATCATCGCTCACCGCCGCCCGCAGGTCGAGACCGGCGCTGCCGGCGGAGGCGCGCCGGGGCAGCGGCAGACCGGCGGCGTGGGGCAGGCGCTTGACCTTGAGTGCCGGCGGCGCGGGACGCGCGGCGCCACGGCTCATCCGCCGCGCCGGCGTCCGCGCTGCGGACGCTGCCGCTGGCCGGGCGGCTGACCGAGCTGGGGCGGGCCGCCGGGACCCTGCCCTTGCGCCGGACCCAGTCCTTCGGGGAACGGCCGCCCGACCCAGGCGCTGGTCACCCGCGGCACGTTGAGCGAGCCGGGCGTGACCGCCGCCGCCGGTAGCAGATTGGTGGTGAACTTCCACTGGCTGTACTGCTGGCCACCGAAAAACGTCCGGATGCCCTGCTCCTGGCTGAGGCTGTGGACGCCGATGATCGGCCCGATAGCCCGCTGGGTGCCGGGCCGGCGGCTGCCCGACGGCGCCCCGGCGCCGGACAGGTCCTCGGGCGCGATGCCCTGCTGCAGGCCCTGCTGCGGCGGCGCCGGATCGCCGCGTCCGTCGTCGGGCCGTCCCTGGCCGCCCCGCCGCTGACCGCCCCGTTGCGTGGGCGCCGCCTGGGCGTAGATCAGTCCCCACTCGCCGTCCTCGGTCATCGGGTCCTTCCACAGCTGGCGGATCGAGCGCGGCCGCACCTCGACCAGCTCCTTGAGCTGCACGGGGTAGCGCCCGAAGCGGAGCTGGAAGACGCGGATCGCCTCGGCGTACTGGAGGCCGCGGAAGATCAGCTCGGCCTCGTTCTCGCGCTGGATGATCTTGGTCCAGAAGGGCAGCGCCGCCGCCAGCGCCACCGTGATGACGGTGAAGATGACGACCAGCCCGACGACGGTGAAGCCCGCCCGCCGCTCAGCCATCGCCGCTACCACTCGCTGTAGGGGGTGCCGTCGAGGCTGACCTCGTCGGAGCCCGAGTGGACGTCGATGATCCCCGGCTCGCCGAACTCGGGCAGGTCGGTCTCGGCCGGGAGCGCCTCGGGGTCGATCTCCTCGAAGACCACCTCCCAGGTGTCGGCGCTCTTGGTGATGGGGTCGACCGGGATGGCCCGCAGATACCCCTCCTCGACCAGCGCCTCGAGGCTGGCCGGATAGCTGCCCTTGTCCGCCTTGTGCTGGTCGATCACCTCGCGGAAGGCGCGCAGGTCGGCCTTGAGCACCGACTCGGCCGCCCGCCGCGGGACGTTCTTGAGCGCCGGCATGACGATGGTCGCCAGGATGCCGACGATGGCCACCACGATGATCAGCTCGAGGAGCGTGAAGCCGGTCGCCCGGCGCCGTCCGAGGCCGCGCGTCACCGGTCTCACCATTCGGCGTAGGGACGGCCGTCGCTGCCCACGCCCTCGCTCAGCGAGTAGACGTCGTAGACGTTCTCGCCGCCCCAGGAGGTGGAGTCCCAGTCGTCCTGGTAGCTGCGCAGCCCCCACTCCGCCTCGCCGGTCATCGGATCGACCGGGATGCGGCGCAGTAGCTTGACGTTCTTGTCGATCTGCCCCACCACCTCGACGCCCTCGACCAGCACTTCGAGCTCGCGCGGATAGCCGTCGGTGCCCAGGTCGATGGGGATCAGCCCGGCGTCGGAGTAGCGCTTGTGCTCGTCGATGGCGTCGCGCATCATCCTCAGCGCCTGCCGCAGCTGGATCTCCTTGCCGCGGCGCACGGTGTAGCCGGCCAGCGGCATCGCCACCCCCGCCAGGATGATCAGCAGGGTGCAGACCACCACCAGCTCGATCAGGGTATAGCCGCGCCCCGCCGCCGCCGCCGGGGCCGTGCGGATCACGGCCCGTCCTCCTCGTTCGCCACCACCCGCAGCAGCGCGTCGCCGAGCTTCACCGGGCCGACCGGCTCGAGGTCGGGCCCCAGGGCCCGGCCGCTGTCGATGCGCAGCCGGCCGGGGCCGGCGGCCAGCGTCCGGAAGCGGATGCGCGCCACGGTGCCGGTGCCGACGACGCCGGCGACCTCGCCCAGGCGGCTGGCCCCCAGCACGAGCACGCCGGGCCGCGAGTCGTCGGCCAGCACCCGGGCGTCGTCGGGCGCGCCCAGGAAGCCGCCCGGCACCACCCGCCGCACCTCCAGCACCTCGGGATCGAAGCGCAGGGTGACCGGCAGATGCGAGACCGGGGTCGTGGTCTCGGCCACCAGCTCGACCTCGACGAGCTCGCCGGGGTGCGGACGGCGGCGCGCCGGCACCAGCCGGAGCTTGACCGGCACCACCGGCGTGTCGCGATTGGCGACGTCGGCCGCCGCCAGCAGTCCGAAGGCGACCGCCTCGTCGGCCAGCGGCGCCAGCGAAGCGGTGTCCGGCGCCTCTTCGTCGACGTCCTCGTCCGGCACCACCTGCGGCTGGAAGATGTCGCGCGGCGGCGCCGACGGCACCAGCTCGACCCCCGGCGGCTCCTCGGGCGCCTCGGCCTCGCCCTGGTCGCGCAGACCGCGCGGCAGGTTCTGGATGCGGCGACGGATCATCTCGCGGATGCGGTCGGCCTCCGCCCCCTCCTCCTCGTCGAACGGCCCCTCGACGTCGGACTCGACCCGCGTGCTGGCCCCGCGGAAGCTGATGTTGGCCTCGGTGCCGACCCAGATCGGCAACAGGTCCTGTTCCTCGATGTTGGGGGTGCGGATGATGTGCGGGGTGAGGGTGAGGATCAGGTCGGTGCGCTGCCGGGTGCTGCTACGGCTGGTGAACAGCCGGCCCAGGATGGGGATGTCGGAGAGCCCCGGGATGCCGCTGTCGACCTCGGTGTCGTCGGTGCGGATCAGTCCGGCCAGGAAGTTGGTCTCGCCGTCCATCAGCCGGATGGTCGACTCGATGTTGCGAGTGCCGATGATCGGCTGCTGCTGGCCGCCCTGACCCTCCACGAAGCCCGACAAATTGCTGACCTCGACCTTGATCTTGAGGGTGATCTCCTTGTTGTGGTGGATGCGGGGCTCGATGTCCAGCCGGATGCCGATGTCCTGGTACTGGAAGGAGGTGATCGGCACGATGTTGCCGCCCACCGTCTGCCCGGTGTTGAAGGTGGTGACCGGGATCGGCAGCCGGTCGCCGATGTGGACGGTGGCCTTTTCGCCGTCGGAGATCCGCACCTGCGGGCTGGCCAGCAGCTGGGCGTCGGTGCTGGTCTTGATGAACTCGTAGATGAAGCTGGGGATGGTCAGCAGCCAGTCGGCCTGGTCGAGGAACTCGAGGTCCGAGAAGCGGAACTCGCCGCTCTCCAGACCGCTCAGCCCGGCATCGATCCGCTGGCCGATCTGGTACTGGGAGAGCGAGATCCCCAGGTCCAGCATCTTCTGGGTACCGATCTGCAGCAGCTCGACGTCGACGATCATCTCGCCGCGCGACTTGTCGTTGGTAAGGATGATGCTCTCCGCCACCTTGACCTTGTCGGCGCTGTCACGGAGCACGATGGCGTTGAGCTGGTCGTTGGCGGCGATGTTCTTGGCGCCTACCAGACTGCGCAGCATGGTCATCACGTCCTTGACCTCGGCGTTGGAGAGGAAGAACGTCTGGATGACCAGGTCCTCGTAGTTGCGCCGGTTCTGGGGATTGTCCTCGGCGACGATGATGGTGTGCTCGTCGAGCACCTTGTAGAAGTGGCTGGCCGAGCGCATCAGGATCTCGAGCGCGCTCTGGGCCACCACGTCCTCGAGCTCGATGGCGATCTCCTGCGGCCGCAGCTTGGGATCGAACAGGACGTTGATCCCGAAGGCCTTGCCCAGGGCGCGATAGATGTCGAAGACGTTGACCGGTTTGGGGAAGCTCAGCGAGATCGGCTCGTCGGAGCGCGGATCGAGCACTGGCGGTTGCGGTCGCATTCCGCGGGTGCGGCTCTTGAGCTCTTCGAGCGACGGGGTGGGCTGGCTGCGGCGGCGGGCCAGGGCCACCTCTTCGGCCAGCTTCTCGAGCTCGACCTGCGCGAACTGGTTGCTGGGATCGAGCTGCACCGCCTGCTGGTACTCCTCGAGCGCCCGCTCGAGGGCGCCGGCGGCGTGGAGCTCCTTGCCGCGCTCGAAATGGTCCTGCGAGGCCTTGATCTTGGCCCGCAGCAGGCCGGTCCGATAGGAGACGTTGCCCGGGCTGCGATCCACCAGGTCGAGGTAGAGGAGCACCGCCTCGTCCCAGTCGCCGCGCTGCTCCGCGATCTGCGCGCGCCGGGCGCTGCGGAAGCTCGAGCAGCCGGCCAGCAGCAGCGCCGCCACCAGCGCCAAGGACACCGCCGGCAGCAGTGCGGTCAGCCGGCCGAGTCCGCTGGCGGCCGGCCTCCCGTCGCGTGCACCGCGCATCGTCGCCAGCATACTACCCTCCCACCGCCAGCCGTTTTGCGGGGACGTCCGGAAAACCCACGAACCCGAGGTCCGCGGACTCGTAGCCGATCTCGACCACCCGGAACTTCTCCTTGACCACGCCGCCGCGGAAGGCGTTGTAGATGTCGTTGCCGTCGGTGAAGACCGCCAGCTGCCGGCCCCGGGGTCCGAAGCTGCCGAGGTAGACGACGTCGACCGGTGGCGGCTGGGGCCGCGCCGGCGCCGCCGAGCGGCTCTCCCGCAGCCGCTCCGCCGCCTCGCCCGCCGCCCGGCGAGCGCGCTCGGCGGCCTCGGGATCGGGTGGAGGCGGGGTGGGGGCCGGCGGCGGCGACGCGGCGCCGAAGCGGAACGGATCGCGGCCCGGGCTGAAATGGGCGGCCTCGCGCTCGAGGCTCTCGAGGCCCAGCTCGACCACCTCCACCTGCAGACCGCCCGCGTCGCCGCCACCCTCGCCGGCGCCGGACCCGCCACCCACCCGGCCACGCGAGCTCGACCCGCCGGCGAACTGCCGCCCCACCATGACCACCAGGCCGACCGCCAGCGCCGCCAGCAGGAGCTGCTTGCGCCGCTCGTCGGTCACGAGGTCACCCCCGGCCTGGCGGCCGCCGACTCGTCGACGAACAGCGTCGACAGCTTGAGCTGGATGCGGAGGCTGCCCTGCCCCGCGGCCTCGCTGAGGCTGACCTCGTCGAGGGTCAGAAACAGCTCCGACAGCTCCAGGAAGTTGATGAACGTCCGGAGCTCGACGTAGCTGCCGTCGACCGCGAAGACGATCGAGCGCTTGACGAGACCGTGATCCTCGATCTCCTCCCCGGGGTAGGTGACCACCGCCGGCTCCACTCCGGCACGGCGGGCCAGCTCCTTGACCTCGGCGATCACCCTGGTGAGCCGCAGCCGCTCGGTGGTCAGCCAGGAGTCGTAGAACGTGGCCACCCGCTCGCGGGTCCGACGCGCCCGTCCGACCACCTCCTCGAGCCCGGCCCGCTCCACCTCGAGCCGCGCCAGCTCCTCGCTGCGGCGCTCCACGCGCAGCTCGCGCAGCTGGGCCTGACCGGCAAAGACCAGCCGGTAGGAGGAGAAGACCACCAGGTTGGCCAGGAAGAAGAGCAGCGCCGGCAGCCACAGGATCAGCCGCTCGCGCCAGACGTCGCGGCGGGTCTTCACGGCTCGGTGACCTCCGGCCCGGCGTCCCCGCTCCCGGCGTCCGCGGACTCGGCATCCCCGGGCCCGGCATCCCCGGGCCCGGCGGCGACCCGGGGCGACGCGGTCTCCCCGCCCGCCACCGCCTCGACCGGCGGCAGCACCTCTTCCAGCTCGACCTCCTCCGCTGCTTCCAGCGGCGTGCCCCCCGCCTCTCCGCCTTCGGCTGCGGCGCTGGCCGCCGGCAGATAGACCGCGCCCAGCGAGAACTCCACGTTGCCGCCCTCGCGGCGCGCCTCGCTGACCAGGTTCGGCTCGCGGAAGGCGGGGTGGGCGAAGATCGCGTCGATGAAGGCGAGCAGCGCCTGGTCGCTCTTGGCGACGCCGGCCAGTTCGAGTTGCACCAGCTCCTCCCGCGGCGCCAGGGCGCTGCCTCGCCGGCTCGCCTGCTTGGGATCGCTGAACCGCGGGTTGAGGCGGCGCAGATGGACCTCGGCCGGAAGCACCTCGGCCAGGCGGTCGAAGAGCGAGCTCCAGGAGAACGCCCGCTGGGCGATCTTGGTGTTGAGGAAGGCGACGTGGACGTTCTGCTCGGCCAGGTCGAGCCCGTCGAGCTCCTGCCGCAGCCGCTCCAGCTCGGCGCTCTCCGCCTCGAGCCGCGTCTCGAGCTGGCCGAGCCGCTCGCTCTTGGCGCCCTGGCCCGAGAAGTACCCCCAGTAGAGCCAGACGTTGGCCGCCAGCAGCGCCACCCCCAGCAGCCACAGCAGGGTGGTCGCCCGGCGCACCGGCCGCGCGTTGACGAACGGATCGGCGGCGAGGTCGAGCCGCGCGGGTCTCACGCCACCTCCTGCCGCGCCGCCCCGAACAGCGGCGCCACCTCGTGGAGCGGCACCGCGGCCGGCTCGCCGGTGAGCGGCAGATGCTCGCGGCCCACCGGGTAGACCGGCACCTCGAAGGCCTCGGCCAACCACTCCACCCAGGCCGCCTCCCACTCGGGCGGGCAGACCACCAGGATGCGCGGCGGCGGCGGCTCGCCGAGCTGGTCGGCCAGATAGGCGCGCGTCAGCTTGAGGTCGCGCAGCACCAGCGGCCCGGTCGCCGCCTCGGCCTCGGCGCCCGGCAGCGCCTTGCTGCGGTGCAGCACCGGCTCGCCGCGATGGAGGAACAGCAGCCCGTAGCGCTCGGGCGAGGCCAGCACCAGGGCTGCCAGCTCGGCGGCCCGGCAGGCGTCCTGGAGTCCCGCCATCAGCGACAGGCTCTCGTTGGCGATCTGTCCCAGCCGGATGCGCCGCTCGCGAAAGGCGGCCTCGACCTGGGAAAGAAGCTGGTCGAGGGCGAAGCCCAGCAACATCCGGTGGGACTCCTGCTGGCGGGGCAGCGGCGCCACCTCGGCCGCCGTCAGCCGCAGCTCCTCGACCCTGAACGGCACCAGCTTGTGGAGCTTCCAGCGCAGCACCTCGTCGCGCGCGGCGGGGGCGCGCGGCAGCTCGGCGATCTCGGTGAAGGCCAGCCGCAGCCAGGAGTCGGGCAGCACCAGCGAGGCCGCCGTCACCGGCGCCGACACCCGCGCCATCAGCGCCTCGAGCGGCTCGCGCAGCGACCCCGGCTCGCGCAGCCCGCCGCCCAGCGGACCGCCCCCGAACAGCCCGCCGTCCAGCTCGACCACCTGGTACTCGCGGAACTCGAAGCCGCCGTTGGCCGCCGCGAAACAGCCGTACCGCAGGCGCCCGCCGTCGAGACCGAAAACGTGCGGCGGCACCGGCACCGGGTCGAAGCCCAGCAGCCGCTTAATCCACAAAGGTGACCTTGTTGATCTCACGAAGAGTGGTGACTCCCTGGAGCACCTTCTCCAGCGCCGACTCGCGCAGGAAAATCATGCCCTCGTCGGCTGCCGCCCGCTTGATCTCGGAGGCCGGGCGGCGCTCGAGGATCAGCTCGCGGATGCGGTCGGACAGATCGAGCAGCTCGGAGATGGCCATGCGGCCCAGGAACCCGGTGCCGTTGCACTCGATGCAGCCCTCGCCCTCGTAGAACTCGCGATCGCCGTAGAGCGAGGCGTCGAGCCCGCTTTCGGCCAGCAGCGCGCTGCCGGCCCGCACCGGATGCTTGCAGTTCTCGCAGATCTTGCGCACCAGTCGCTGGGCCAGGACGCAGTTGAGGGCGGAGACGAAGTTGTAGAGGTCCACCTTCATGTTGAGGAAGCGGCCGAGCACGTCCACCACGTTGTTGGCGTGCACGGTGGTGAACACCAGGTGGCCGGTGAGCGCCGACTGGACGGCGATCTGGGCGGTCTCCTCGTCGCGGATCTCGCCGACCATGATCTTGTCCGGGTCGTGGCGCAGGATGGAGCGCAGCCCGCGGGCGAAGGTCAGCCCCTTCTTCTCGTTGACCGGGATCTGCGTGATGCCCCGCAGCTGGTACTCGACCGGGTCCTCGATGGTGATGATCTTGTCCTCCGAGGACTGGATCTCCGACAGGCAGGCGTAGAGCGTGGTGGTCTTGCCCGAGCCGGTCGGACCGGTGACCAGCACCATGCCGTAGGGCTCGCGGTTGAACTTGCGGATCTTGCGCACCGTCTCGGGGTCGAAGCCCAGGATGTCGAGGCGCAGGTTCTTGAACTCCTTGTTCATCGACTCCTTGTCGAGGATGCGGATGACCGCGTCCTCGCCGTGCACCGACGGCATGATGGAGACGCGGAAGTCGATGTTGCGCCCCTCGAACCGCAACTTGAAGCGGCCGTCCTGGGGGATCCGCTTCTCGGCGATGTCCAGCTCTGCCATCACCTTGATGCGGCTGATGATGGTCTGGTGGTGGCGCTTGTCGATCGGCTCCATGGCCTGGTAGAGGACGCCGTCGATCCGGTACTTGATGATCACTTCGCCTTCGCGGGTCTCGATGTGGATGTCGCTGGCGCGGCGCTGGATGGCGTTGAAGATCGTCGAGTCCACCAGCTTGATGATCGGGCTGAGGTCGGCGGTGATGCGGTCGATCGACAGCACCTCCTCGCCCTCGGCGTCCTCCTGGATGAGCTGGATGCGGAAGTCCTCGGTGGCCTCGTCGAGCACCCGCTGGGCGCTCTCCGAGCGCTGCAGGATCTCCTCGATCGCCGAGCGCGCCCCGACCCGCACCTCTACCGGCTGACCGAGCAGCAGCTCCAGCTCGTCGAGCTTGGTGACGTCCTTGGGGTCGGCCATGACGATGGCCAGCCGGCCCGGCAGCTGGTGCTCGGGGATGAAGCTGTAGCGCAGCATCAGGTCGAAGGGGATCGAGCGGAACAGGTCGTTGTCGATCCGGAAGCGGGACATGTCGACGAGGTCGAGACCGTAGCGCCGGGCCATCTCCTCGACCTGGCGGCGCTCCTGCTCGCGGCGGACCGCCAGCTCCTCGGCGGTCTCCATCAACGGCTGGGTTGTCGCGCGCTGCGGTTCCATTCGAGCTCTCCTTGCGGGTGGACCTCTACGCCCTACTAACGATGCGGCGCCGCCAGCCGTCTAGCCGTCATCCCTGCACCTGGCCCAGCAGGCTGAAGATCGGCAGGTAGACCGACACCAGCAGGGTGGCCACGATAATCCCCATCAGCATCATCATCACCGGCTCGAGCAGGCTCAGGATGCGCTGCAGGCGGGTCTCCACCTCCTCGTCGAGGAAGTCCGACAGCTCGGAGAGCATCGAGTCGAGCCCGCCGGTGGTCTCGCCGGTCTTGACCATGTCGACCACGATCGCCTCCACCACCCCGGTCTCCTCCAGGTTGGCGGCCAGCGACTTGCCCTCCCGCACGCCCTGGACGATGGGCGCCAGACGCTTGCGCATGAACGGGTTGCCCACCGCGCGGATCGAGATCTCGAGCGAAGAGACCACCGGGATGCCGCCGGCCAGCAGGGTGGACAGCGACCGGCAGAACTCGGACAGCGCCATGCGGTGGAAGATCGCGCCCAGCAAGGGCAGCCGCAGCTTGAGGCGCGAGACGGCGAGCTGGCCGGCCTCGGACTGCGCGAACTGGTAGATCAGGAAGCCGCCGGCCGCCGCCCCGCCGACCAGCAGCAGGAAGTTGTCGCGGACGAAGATCGCCGCCCCCATGGTCAGCCGGGTGATCAACGGCAGCTCGACCTTGAGGGCCGAGAAGAACTCGGTGAACTTGGGCAGCACGTAGACCATCATCACCGCGATCAGGGCGATCGACAGCCCGACCAGCGCCGCCGGGTAGATCAGCGCCGAGACCACCCGCTTGCGGGCGTCGAGCAGCAGCCGCTGGTAGCGGATGAAGCGCCGGATGACCCCCTCCAGCTCGCCGCTGCGCTCGCCGGCCCTCAGGCTCGGCGGATAGAGCGGCGGCAGCAGCTCGACGTGCTCTTCGAAGGCGGTCGACAGGTGCTCGCCGCTCTTCACCTTGTCGCGGACCTGCGACAGGACCTGCCGGAAGGTGGGGTCCTGCTGGCGCTCGAGCACCAGCTCGAGGGCCGGCAGCAGCGGCAGACCCGACCTCAGCAGCGCCGCCAGCTCCTGGTTGAACACCAGCAGCGGCCGGATCGGGATCTTGCGCCGCCGGCCGAACCGCGGCAGCCGCAGACCGGCCAGCCCCCGCGCCTTGGCCTCGAACAGGTGCAGGCCCCGCCGCTCCAGCTCGGCCCGCAGCGCCGACTCGCTGGCCGCCTCGTGGACCTCCTCGAGGACCCGGCCCTCGGGCGTGCCGACCCGGCAGAGGTACTGCACCCCGCCTACGCTCCCACCGCGCCGCTCACGGCTCGGCCTCCGACCCGAGACTGCAGGTCAGCACCAGCATCAGCGCCTCGCGGCTCGATTCGGCCCGCGCCAGTCCCAGGATCATCGGTTTGTCGAGCCACAGGTTCAGGTTGGTGTGGATCAGTTGCTCCGGCTCCGGGTTGCCGCGGTCGCGCGCCACCCGGAATCCGTGCAGCTTGAGCCGCCGATCCTCCCGCAGCGTTCCCATTCGAAAGCCTACCCGATACTCCTCGCCCAGCTGATGGGTGACCTCCTCGCCTTCGCGGACCTCGAGCCGGGCGCGCGCCAGCAGCCGGTAGCTCTCGTACCGCAGCAGCTCGCGCAGCCGCGCCACCAGCGCCGGCGGCAGCTCGGAGGCGTCCCCCGGGGCCGCCTCGACGCCGGCCTTGACGATCCGGATCTCGAGCTCGACCGGGCTGGCCGGGTGATCGAACTCGGCGAGCAGGGCGACCACCCGCTCGATCACCTCCGCGCGGTCGCGGACGACGAGCGTGTTGGCTCCGGGCTGCAGCTCGACGGTGCCCTCGGCCGACAGCAGCGGGTGGACCAGCTGCAGCGCCTCACTGGCCGGCTGGTGGAGCAGCGTGTAGGCGTGGACCCGCCGGTCGTCGCCGCCGCGGCCCGTGCCCTGCGCCGCCGCCCGCGGCACCGGCAGCAGCAGCGCCACCACCATCGCGGCCAGCAGCGCCGGCGGCGGCGCGGTCCGCGGCCAGCGCCACGCGGGGCCGGTCGGTGGGGTGCAGCGGCCGGCGAAGCACGGGGAGGGTGCCGGGCTCAGATCTCGAGGCTCTCGTCGACGATCATCACCACCGACAGGTCCTCCTCGGTGAGCTGGTAGATCCGCGCCTGCGGCCGGTCGAGGTTCTCGATCAGCGGCGCCGGCAGCAGCTCGGCGGCCCGCAGCACAGAGGACGGTGGGACCTGCGGCGGGTGGGCGGGCCGCTCGGCGCCGCCGCCGGCGAGCAGCGCCAGGCCGGCCGCCAGCAGACCCGCCGCCGCCACCCGCGGCAGCCGCGCGCGGCGCCCTGCGGACCGCCGCTCGAGGGCGCGGACGCGGCGCAGCGCGGCGACCGTGCGGCCCATCTGCGCCACCTCGGCCGGAGTGGTCGCCGGCTCCGGCAGCAGCAGGAAGTGGTTGGAGGGATCGGCGGCGAGCACCGCGCGGCGGCACGCCGCGCAGCCGCGCAGGTGGTCGATGGCCCGCCGGCGGGCGGCGAGGTCGGGCCGCTCGGCGGCCAGCAGCTCGCTCAGCCGGCGGTGGTCGGGACAGCTCATGGCCTCTCGGTCGCGTACTCGGGGAACCGCTTGAGCAGCTCCTCGCGCAGCTTCTTGCGGGCGCTGAACAGGTGGTTGCGCACCGTCGAGGCCCGGCAGCCGAGGATCGCCGCCACCTCGCGCGACGGCAGGCCCTCGAGGGCGCGCAGCACGAAGACCGCCCGCTGCCGGTCGCTGAGCCCGGCGGCCAGCTCTTCGAAGATGCGAGCCACCTCTTTTTCCTGCAGCGCCGCCAGATCGCGGCGGTGGCGCCAGTCGGCCACCCGCCGCAGGTGCCAGCGGAACGGCTCGCGGCCGCGCGCCTGGCTACGCCGCGAGCGCAGCTGATCGATCGCCAGGTTGGCGGTGATCCGGTAGAGCCAGGTGTTGGGGCTCCAGCGCGGCTCGAACCGCCGGCGGTGCTCCCAGACCCTGAGAAAGGCGGCCTGCACCACGTCCCGCGCCTCCTCGCGATCGCCCAGCAGCCGGGTGGCGAGCACCAGCAGCGGACCGGTCTTGCGCTCGATGAGACCGGCGAAGGCGTCTTCGTCGCCGCCGGCCACCGCCGCCAGGAGCTGGCGGTCGGTGGCTTGCCGCCAGCTGCGGCGGGCCTGGCGCGAGGAATAGGCGAGAACCGGCAAGAGACCCCCTATTCGTTCCTGTACGATGAACCGGGCGGCACCGTCTAGTGGCGCTCCGCGCTCGCAGCACCCTCGGTCCCAGTCTAACGCCGCGCCGGCCGCCGCGATGTGGATCCTCTATCAGTTGGCGATGGCCGCCGCCCTGGTGGTGGCCGGCCCGTGGCTGCTGCTGCGCCGCGGCGGGCACCACCTGGAGACCCTCGGCGGGCGGTTGGGCGGCTACCGCGGCCCGGTGCCCGCGGCGCCGCTGTGGATCCACGCGGTGTCGGTGGGCGAGGTGGGGGTAGCGGCCACCCTGGCGCGGGCGCTGCCGGCGGCCACCGCGCTGCTGGTCACCACCGTCACCCCGACCGGCCAGGCGCGGGCCCGGCAGGGCCTCGGCGAGCGGGCGGCGGTCGCCTATCTGCCGTTCGACCTGGGCTTCGCGGTCGGCCGCTTCCTCGACCGCTTCCGGCCGCGCGCCCTGGTGCTGGTGGAGGGCGACCTGTGGCCGTTGCTGCTGGCTCGCGTCAAGCGGCGGGGACTCCCGGTGGTGGTCATCAACGGCCGCATCAGCGATCGCTCGTTCCGCCGGCTTCGCCGGCTGCGGCCGCTGCTCGGGCCGCTGCTGTCGCCGGTCGACCGCTTCGCGGTGCAGACCGCGGCCGACCGCGAGCGGCTGCTGGCGCTGGGGGTCGCCGGCGACCGGGTGGAGGTCACCGGCAACCTCAAGTTCGACACCCGCCCGCCGCCGCCCCAGCCCGAGCTCGAGGCCCTGGTCCACGCGGTGGCCGACGGACGGCCGCTGCTGGTGGCGGGCTCGACCATGCGCGGCGAGGAGGAGCAGGTCCTCGACGCCTTCGTTCGCCTGGGCGGCGCCGAGCGAGCCCTGTTGCTGCTGGCCCCCCGCCACCCGGAGCGCTGGGACGAGGTCGAGCAGCTGCTGGCCGCCCGCGGGCTGGCCACCCGGCGCCGGAGTGCCCTGGAGACCGCCGACGCCGAGACGACGGCGCGGCCCGCGGTCGTCCTCCTCGACAGCATGGGCGAGCTGGCCGGGCTCTACCGACTGGCCGACGCTGTCTTCATCGGCGGCACACTGGTGCCCACCGGCGGCCACAATCCGCTCGAGGCCGCCCGCTTCGGACGGCCGGTGGCGGCGGGTCCGTCGATGGAGAACTTCCGCGAGATGGCCGAGGGCTTCGATCGCGCCGCCGCCTGGCAGCGGGTGGACGACGCCGCCGGGCTGGCCGAGACCTGGGAGCGGTGGCTTGGCGAGCCGGAGGCGGCGGCCGCGCTCGGCCGGCGCGGCGAGGAGCTGGTGGCCAGCGGCCGCGGCGCCCTCGAGCGCACGCTGGCGCTGGTCGAGCCGCTGCTTGCCGGTGGGGCGGACCAGAACCTCGGGAGAGCCGCGGGTTGAGCCGCCGGCTGAGCGCACCCCCGCCGCCTGCGCGCTCGCCCTGGCAGCGCTTCTACGGCGCCTGCCACGCGCTGCGCTGGCGCTGGCACGCGCCGCGCGCCCGCCGCCTGCCGCGCCCGGTCGTCAGCGTCGGCAACCTGCACTGGGGCGGGGCCGGCAAGACGCCGGTGGTGGCCGCGGTCGCCGCCCATCTCCGTGAGCGCGGCTTCCACCCGGCGGTGCTGTCGCGCGGCTACCGCGGCCGCGCCCGCGGCGTGCGGCTGGTGAGCGGCGGCGGCGGCCCGCTGCTGGGACCGCGGCTGGCCGGTGACGAGCCCGTCCTGCTGGCCGGCGAGCTCCCCGGGGTGGCGGTGCTGGTCGGCACCGACCGCTACGCCGCCGGTCGCCACGCCCTCGAGCGGGTGGCGCCGACCCCCGACGTCTTCGTGCTCGACGACGGCTTCTCACACCTCGCCCTCTTTCGAGACCTCGACCTGCTGGTCTTCCCCGCCGCCGACCCCTGGGCCGGCGGGCGGCTGCCGCCGGGGGGCCGGCTGCGCGAGCCGCTGGCGGCGGCCGCGCGCGCCGACGGCGCGCTCGTCACCGGCGCCGATCCGGGAGCGGGCGACGAGCTGGCCGCCGCGCTGCGAGCCTACGGGTTCACCGGCGCCGGGTTCGCCAGCCGCACCCGGCCGCTGCCGGCGCGGCTCGACACCGGCGAGGCCCTGCCGGCCGCGGTCCCGGTGCTGGTGGTCGCCGCCATCGCCCGGCCCGAGTCCTTCCTGGCCACCGTCCGGCGACAGGGCCACCCGGTCGCCGATACCCTGTTCTTCCCGGATCACCATGGCTACCCGCCGGCCAGCCTCGAGCGCATCGCGACCGCCCTTCGCGCGGCGGGGGCGGAGGCGGTGCTGACCACCGCCAAGGACCGGGTCAAACTCTCCGGCCGCCTCGAGCTGCCGCTGGCCGAGCTGCCGATCCGGGCCGAGCCCGAGCCGGCCTTCTGGCGCTGGCTCGACCGGCGGCTCGAGCAGCAGCTCGCCGTCGACTGAGGCAGCCATGGCGACCTCCGACTTCCAGGCCTCCAAGGTCTCCGGCCGCCGCGGCACCCTGGTGATGGACCGCCTCGGGCTGTCCCGGCTGCGCTTCGCCGTCGAGTACGGCCTCCTGCAGACGATGATCGGATTGATCCGGGCGCTGCCGCACGGCGCCGCCCGGCGGGTCGGCGCGGTGATCGGCGAGCTCGCCTACCTGCTCGACCGCCGGCATCGCTTCGTGGCCCGCAACAACCTCGCCCTGGCGCTTCCCGAGCTGAGCGAGGCCGAGCGCCGCCGGCTGGCGCGGCGCTGTTTCCGCCATCTGGGAGGAATGTTCTGCGACAACCTGTCGCTCGCCCGCTTCGACGCCGTCGAGCTGTGCCGGCGGCTGACCCTCGAGGGCTGGGACCACCTGCGCCGGGCCGACGAGCAGGGCCGCGGCGTGCTGATTCTCTCCGCCCACTTCGGCAACTGGGAGGTCCTGGCCCACCCGGTCGCCCTCTACCGGGGCCCGATGCACTTCGTGGCGCGACCCGCCGACAACCCCTTGATCGAGCGCCGGGTCCGCCAGCTTCGCGAGCGCTTCGGCAACGCCAGCCTGCCCAAGCGCGGCTCGGCCCGCCAGATGCTCCAGGTCCTGCGGAGCGGCGGCCGGCTGACCCTGCTGATCGACCAGCGGGTCCATCCCAACGAAGGGATCGAGGTGCCGTTCTTCGGCCACCCGGCGATGACCACGCCGCTGCTCGCCAAGCTGTCGCTGCGCACCGGGTCGCCGGTGGTGCCGGTCTTCGCGGTCCCCGAGCCGGGGGGCCGCTTCCGGGTCGCTGCCCGGCCGGCGATCGAGCCGCAGGGCCGGGGCGACGAGGCGATCCGGACCCTCACCGCCCGCTACCTGGAGGTGATCGAGGCCGAGATCCGCGCCCGGCCGCACATGTGGATGTGGATGCACGAGCGGTGGCTGTGGCTCAAGGGCCACCGCCGCTGGCGGCCGGAGCACCGGACGGTCTAGCGGAGCCCGACGGCGGAATGTCGCAGGCCTGTCTGGTGGTGGCGCCCAACTGGGTGGGGGACACGGTGATGGCGCTTCCCACCCTCGAGGCGCTGGCCGGCGGCGGACGGCGGCTGGCGGTGCTGGCGCGGCCCCATCTGGGTCCCCTGCTGGGTCTGGCGCCGGCCGTCGCCGAGGTGATTCAGCGCTCCGCGGACGACCGGCGGACCGTCGCCGAGCTGCGCCGCCGCGACTTCCCGGAGGCGGTGGTGCTGCCCAACTCCTTCCGCTCGGCCTGGCTGCCGCTCCGCGCCGGTATCCCCCGGCGCTGGGGCTACCGCGGCAACCTGCGTGGCCCCCTGCTATGCCCGGCGCTCGCCCGGCCGCTCCGCCGCCGGCGCCACCAGACCGAGGACTACCGGGAGCTGCTCGCCGCCATGGGCGTCGGGCCGCCCGCCGACTGGCGGCCGCGGCTGCCGCGCTCGGACCGCCTGCGCCAGCGCGGCGGCGAGCTGCTCGCCCGCGCCCGGCTCGAGGCCGACGGCCGGGGGCCTCTCGTCGGACTCTTCCCCGGCGCCGAGTTCGGCCCCAGCAAACGCTGGCCGTGGCAGCGCTTCGCCGAGCTGGCCCGTCACCTGCGCCGCCGCCTGCCGGCCGCCCGGCTGCTCATCCTGGCCGGCCCCAAGGAGGTCTGGCTGGCGGTCCGCGCCCACGAGGAGACCGCCAAGCTCCACCCCGTGGTCGGCCCCGACCTCGACCTCGCCGACCTGGCGGCGGTGCTCGGCCGGCTCGACCTGCTGGTCACCAACGACTCGGGCCCGATGCACCTGGCGGCCGCCCTCGGCGTGCCCTGCGTGGCGCTGTTCGGCCCCACCGACCCGCGGCGGACGGCGCCGGGCGGGGCGGCCTCGGGCGGGCACCGGGTGCTCTACACCGGCCGCTGGTGCTCGCCGTGCTTCCGCCGCCGCTGCCCGCTGCTCCACCACCGCTGCCTGCGCGACGTCGCCGCGGCCGACGCCCTCGCCGCCTGCCTCGCCACCCTCGGGGAAGCGGGCGGGGTCCCCCCGTAGCCCTGCCCTACTCCAGCTCGAACAGCGGGTCGCCGCCCTCGACCGCCTGGCCGGGGGAGACGAAGACATGACGCACGGTGCCGTCGCGCTCGGCCAGGATCTCGTTCTCCATCTTCATCGCCTCGAGCACCACCAGGCCCTGACCGCGGATCACCTGCTGCCCCTCCTCGACGAGCACCGTGACCACCTTGCCGGGCATGTAGGCGGCGACCCGCTGCGGGCCGTGGGCGGCGCGCTCCCGCGCGCCCTTGGCGGCGAGATGGGTCAGCGGATCGAGCACCTCCAGCTCCTCGAGACCGCCCGCGGTGCTCACCAGGTAGCGGTTGTCGCCGGCGGCGCGCACCGCGACCTCGAACTGGCGGCCGCCGATCAGCAGGCTGCGCACGCTGCCGTCGGTCGCCACCGAGTCGACCTCGAAGACCCGCCCCCCGAGGCGCACCTCGAAGCGCCCCTGGCGGCGTTCGACGTGGAGCCGGTGCTCCTCGTCGCCACGCAGGACGATCAGCTCCATCGCCCGCTCCCCAGGCCTTCGGCGCGGCCGGCCCGCCGCCAGCGGTCGCGGCCGCCGCCGGCCGGAGGCGGTGCGCCCAGACGGCGCTGGCGGCGCTCGGCGTGCTCGAGAGCGGCGGCGATCAGCGCCAGCTCGGGCAGCTCCGAGCCCGCCGCCGGGGCCAGCTCGCCGGCCGCCAGCTTGCGGTCGAGCAGACCGACGTCCAGACGGCCGGCCAGGAAGTCGGAGTCGGCGAGCAGGGCTACGAACAGCGGCACGGTGGTGCGGATGCCCTCGATCCGCAGCTCGCCGAGCGCCCGCCCCAGCCGGGCCAGCGCCTGCCCGCGATCGCGGCCCCAGACGATCAGCTTGCCGAGCATCGGGTCGTAGTGGATGGGGACCTCGGCGCCCTCGTAGACCCCGACGTCGTTGCGCACCCCCGGGCCCTCGGGCCAGCGCAGCCGCTCGATCACCCCCGGCGACGGCACGAAGCCGTGGTACGGGTCCTCGGCGTAGAGCCGCACCTCGATGGCGTGGCCGCGGGGCTCGACGCGATCGAACTCCGGTCCCAGCGGCTCGCCGCGCGCCACCGCCAGCTGCGCCCGCACCAGGTCGAGCCCGGTCACCAGCTCGGTCACCGGATGCTCGACCTGGAGCCGCGCGTTCATCTCCAGGAAGTAGAACTGGCCCGACGGGGCGAGCAGGAACTCCACCGTGCCGGCATTGGCGTAGCCGGCCGCGGCCGCCGCCGCCACCGCCGCTTCGCCCATGCGGTGGCGCAGCTCGGGGGTGACGGCCGGCGACGGCGACTCCTCGACCACTTTCTGATGGCGGCGCTGGAGCGAGCACTCGCGCTCGCCCAGCGACACCACCTTGCCGTGATGGTCCCCCAGCACCTGGATCTCGACGTGCCGTGGCCGCTCGATGTACTTCTCGACGTAGACCGCGTCGTCGCCAAAGCTGGCCGCCGCCTCTGAGCGGGCGGCCCGGTAGGCCGAGGCCAGCCCGGCCGGCTCGCGCACCAGCCGCATCCCCTTGCCGCCGCCGCCCGCCGAGGCCTTGAGCATCACCGGATAGCCCAGCTCCTCGGCCGCCTTGCCGGCCGCCGCCAGGTCGGGCAGCGCCTCGCGCCCGCCCGGGATCACCGCCACCCCGGCCTTGTCCAACAGCCGCCGGCTCTCGATCTTGGAGCCCATGGCGGCCATCGCCTCGGGCGGCGGACCGATGAACACCAGCCCCCGCTGGCGGCAGCGCGCCGCGAACTCCGCGCTCTCGGCCAGGAAGCCGTAACCCGGATGGACGCCGTCGGCGCCGATCTCGCACGCCAGCTCGACCAGCGCCTCCGCCCTGAGATAGCTCTCGCGCGCCGGCGCCGGCCCGATCCGGTAGGCCTCGTCGGCCAGCAGCACCGGCAGCCCCCGCCGGTCGGGATCGGAGTAGACCACCGCGCTCACGATCCCCTCCTCCCTGAGCGCCCGGATCACCCGCACCGCGATCTCGCCCCGATTGGCGATCAGCACCTTGCGGAGCGGTCTCTTTTCAGCGGGCGCCGGCATGGAGGACTCCTCGGGCGAGGCGAGAGCCAAGGATAGACCCGGACGGCGGCGGATCAAAGCGCGGCCGCGGCCGGTCGAGGCGAAGCGCCCTGGCGCTGACCTTCCTCGGTGGAGGATCAGCGCACGGCCGACCCGGGATCGACTGTTCGCAGACGATCTCCAGAATCAGGTAAGAGGAGCGGTCGGCTTGTCCAGCGGCCCGCGGCGAGGTCGGACGGCAATGGCGAGAAGAGTCGCCAGGGCAAGGAGCGACACGACGCTGGCGGCGGCGAGGGGACGGCGGTCGATCCAGATCCGAACTTGGTGGGTGCCGGCAGACAGTGAGAGGCCAAGACGGTGGATGTTGGCGGCCTCCAGCGGCGCCGGGCGGCCGTTGACCATTGCGCGGTACGTGCCGAGGAAGGCGCGCTGCACGACCAGCGCCCCGGGCCGGTCGGCCACCACCTCCAGCTCGAGGTCGGTGGTCCCAGAGGCCAGAACCCGCACCTCGCCGGCCGGCCCCGGGCCAGGAGACCCGGCACCGCTCAGCCCCTCCACCGTCGAGATGTCGTCAGGCGCCACCGCCTGGGCGGGCCTCGCGCCAGGCGCCCCCGCTCCGCCCGGCTCTACCTGGAACACCCCTTCGCCCACCGGTGGCGCGGCGACCTCGCCGCAGCCGCCCGTCAGCCCTCTCCCGGTCTTACTTTCTGACTCGTTTTTCTGACCCGAGACCGGAAATACCGCCGTCGTCCACGGGTCGAAGCCCGGGGCGGTGATCCAGGTGAGGGCGGCGTTGAGGTGGGGGGCGCGCAGCACCTCCCCGACGAAGTGGACCTCGGGGAGGGCGGCGGGCAGGCGGTAGACCAGGATCGGGTCGCCGTCCGGCGGCTGGTGGACGTGCTCGAGGCGGGCGAGGTCGGCGGTCGAGGCCTCGAGCTCGCGGTCGAGCAGCAGCAGGTCGACCCCGGAGGCGGCGAGCAGGCGCAGGCGGGCCGCGTCGTCGAGGGCGGCGAACGACTGCGCAGTGGCCCGGGTGAGGAAGGCGTCCAGTCCCTCGGGCGAGGGGTGGAAGGCGTACCGCCGTCCCCAGAGGATGCCGGCCGCCGGGTGGAGCTCGGCGAAGGCCCGCCGCTCGAGCCACAGCAGCCGGGCGTCGGGCTGGCCGGCGGCCGGCAGGCGCACCGAGCCGAAGAGCCCGCTCGCCGGCCCGTGGGCGACAAGCGCCGAGGCGGGGACCGCCGCCAGCAGCGCGGGCGGCTCGAGGTAGGGGGCCAGTTCGTCGGTGGCCAGCACCGGCCGCAGCAGGAAGAGCTGGAGACCGAGGTGGACCGGCAGCAGGGCGGCGAGCGCCGGACTCCCGAGCCGGCCTCCCCTCAAGCCGGTCCGGCGGCCGGCGCCGAGCCGCACCACGATCGCCAGCACGCCGAGCGCGGCGAGCGAGATCAGGCACAGGCCGGCCCAGCGGAGCCGCTCGGCCGCCGCCAGGCCGGGCGCGGCACCGGCCGGCAGCCACGGTCCCAGGGCCTCCTCGGCGGCCGCCGGGGCCAGGGTCAGGGCCAGCCAGGCCACGGCGTAGAGCACCGCCAGCAGACCCAGCGCGCGCCCCAGCGGCCGGCGGCCCGGACCGCGCAGCAGGCGCTGGAACCCGAGACCGCAGAGCAGGCTGCCGCCCACCGCCACCAGCGGCCAGAACTTGACCGGCAGCCGCAGCAGGTCGGCGCCCGGCAGCGCCAGCAGCCAGCCCACCGCCGGGTTGTGCCGGCCGAGAGCCAGGAACAGCCCGGCCGCCGCCACCACCCACGCCCAGGCCGCCGCCCGCACCCGCGGCCGCCCCGCCGCCGCCACCAGCACCAGCGCCAGCAGCCCGGGATAGAGCGTCAGAAAGAGCGGCAGGTCGCCGCCGTGCTGGCGCCAACCCCAGAAGCCGAGATCCGGCCGGCCGAAGAGAAACGGCAGCAGCCACTCGGCGGCCGCCGCGGGCGGCCAGCTGGCGGCGGTGGCGGCGGCCGGCGAATAGCCCGCCACGGCGCGGAAGGAGAGCGGCAGGATGCGCGCGAACTCGACGATCTGCGGCACGGCAACCAGGGTGCCCACCATCGTGCCGGCCGCCAGTCGCGACCAGCCCGCCCGCCGCCAACCGTGCCGCGCGGCGGCCGCCGAGAGCGCCAGCACGAGCGCCACGACAGCGGTCATCGGGTCGCCGCCCAGCAGCATCAACGCCCACAGCACGGCCAGCGCCGCCCAGCCGCGACGCCACCCCCGCCCCCGCGCCCCGCCAGCGCCCAGCGCCGCGGCGGCCAGGGCCGGGGCCAGGGCGGCGCCGGCCACCAGGTTGTAGAGGTTGAGACTGGAGAGGAAATAACCGCTTCCCGCGTAGCAGACCCCGGCCGCCCAGGCGGCCTCGCGGCTGAGACCCCAGGCGCGCGCCAGCCAGAAGGCCGAGAACGGCGCCAGCAAGAGGTGCAGCCAGAAGTGGGCGTTGAGCGCCCAGAAGGGCGAGGCCACCAGGTAGAGCAGGTTGTCCGGATAGAGGGGGACGCTGTTGGGGTTGCCGAGCAGCGGCTGGCCGCCGTCGCGGTAGGGATCGACGAGCGCCGGCTCGCCGCTCCGCCAGGCCGCGGCCTGCACCCATTTCATCTCCAGGTGGGTGTTGAAGACGTCGCGCAGATAGAGGGTGCGGTCGCCCCCGGCCAGGGGCAGCGCGGCGACGCCGAGCAGCGCCAGGGTGGGCGCCACGTAGAGCAGCGCGAAGCGACGGCGGCGGCGAGCGGGCCCGGCCCGGCGCTGGCGTCTACGGCTCGGCTGGCCCTGCGGGCGACTCATGCGGCGGCGGCGAGACGGGTGGCGCCCCTCATCCTCCGGCCGGCCCTCCGCCCCTCTTACAATACCGGCCATGCCCGCCGGCCTGGTGCGCTCGCTGCGGCCCCATCAGTGGGCCAAGAACCTGTTCGTGCTGGCACCGCTGGTCTTCGGCCGCCAGCTCGACGACGCCGGTGCCCTGACCCGGGCGGCGCTGGCCTTCGCCGCCTTCTGCGCCGCCTCCAGCGCCGTCTATCTGTTCAACGACATCCGCGATCGCGAGGAGGACCGGCGCCATCCCCACACGCGCCAGCGGCCGCTGGCCGCCGGCACGCTGAGCGTCGGCGTCGCGGCCGCCGCCATCGCCCTGCTGGTAGCCCTGGCCGCGGCCGGCGGCGCCGCGCTGGGACCGCTCTTCGCGCTGCTGCTGGGCAGCTATCTGCTGCTCAACCTGCTCTACACGCTGGGCCTCAAGCAGGTGGTGATCCTCGACGTCATGGTGATCAGCATGGGCTTCGTGCTGCGGGTAGTGGCGGGCGCCGTCGCCGCCGAGGTGGCGGTGTCGGCCTGGCTGGTGCTGTGCACTACGTTTCTGGCGCTGTTTCTGGCCTTCTCCAAGCGCCGCCACGAGCTGCAGGTCATGGCCGACGAAGCGGCCGAAGGCCGGCGGGTCTTGAGCCACTACAGTCAGTCGTTCCTGGACCAGATGATCAACGTGGTCACCGCCTCCACGGTGGTCAGCTACGCGGTCTACGCCATCTCCCCGGAAACGGTCGAGAAGTTCCACACCCGCAACCTGATCTACACCATGCCGCTGGTGCTGTTCGGCATCTTCCGCTATCTCTACCTGATCTACCAGCGACCCGCCGAGCGCAACCCCACCGAGGCGATCCTGCGCGACCTGCCCTTCCTCGCCAACCTCGGGCTGTGGGTGCTGGCGGTGCTGTGGATCGTCTACCGCGGATAGCGGCGCCCGTGGCGGAAGAGTCGGCGGCCGGCGAGCGGGGACCCTGGCGGCGGCTGCCGGCGTGGCTCACCCGCCCGCCGGCGCCGGGCCGGGTGCGGCCGGGTCTCTACGCCTTCGAGATCGTCGCCTGGCTGGCGCTGGCGGCGGCGGTCGTCTTCCTGCGCTGGCAGGGGCTCAACGTCGACTGGGTCACCGTCGACTACACCATCCCGCCGCTGATCGCGCCGACGCTCAAGGCGCTGGCCAGCGGCGTGGTGCTGTACGCCGTCTACCACCTGCTGCGGCGGCGGCCGCCCGGCGACTACCTGCGGCAGGTCTTCTCGCTCCCGTGGCTGCTGCTCGGCGCGCGGCTGTGGCTGACCTGTCTGGTCTTCACCTACGCCTACTTCTGGCTCAAGGTCTCGGTGCCGCTGGTCAACTGGCGGCTCTGGGACCGCGAGCTGTGGCGGCTCGACGTGCTGCTCCACGCCGGCTTCTCGCCGACCGTCTTCCTGGTCGAGCTGCTGGCCGGCACCGGGCTGCTGCCGCTGCTCGAGCTCTGGTACAGCTGGTGGCTGCCGTCGACGATGTTCGGGCTGGCCTTCTTCTGCGCCTACCCCGACGCCCGCACCCGGCGCCGCTTCATGTTGAGCACCGTGCTGCTGTGGACGCTGGGCGCCTGGCTCTACGTGGCGCTGCCGGCGCTGGGGCCGGCCTACGTCTACCCCGAGGAGTTCGCCGAGGTGCGTGAGGAGATGCCGCGCGCCGCCGGCGCCCAGTCGATGCTGATGGACAACTACCAGAAGGTGCTGGCCGGCCGCACCGGCCCGCTCAAGCGTTTCAACCCCACTCGCGGGATCGCCGCCCTGCCGAGCCTCCACGTCGGCGGGCACTGGCTGCTGCTGCTGTGGGTGCGGCGGCGGGCGCGGCCGCTCTACCTGCCGGCCGCGCTCGGCACCGCCCTGACCTTCGTCGGCTCGATCGTCACCGGCTGGCACTACGCGGTCGACGGCTACGCCGGCATCATCGTTGCACTGGCCGCCTACTGGACGGCGCTTGCCGTCGACCGCCGGCTGGGCGGCGAGGCCGACGCAGTCGAAGACTAAGATGAGAGGCCATCCGATGCTCACCGCGCTGCGCTTCTACGCCGTCGTCGCCACCACCGGGGCGGTGATCATGGCGCTCGAGATCATCTCCAGCCGGGTGCTGGCGCCCAGCTTCGGCAACAGCGTCTACGTCTGGGGCTCGATCATCAGCGTCTTCCTGGCGGCGCTGTCGGTGGGCTACTACCTGGGCGGCCGGCTGGCCGACCGGCAGCCGCGGCTGGCCAACCTGGGGCGGTTGATCCTCGCCGGCGCGGTCTGCGAGGTGGTGCTGCTGTTCGCCGGCACCCGTCTGGCCGAGGTTTTCGGCGGCTGGACCGGCAGCTCGCCGGGCGGCACCCTGCTGGCGGCCACCGTGCTGTTCGGGCCGCCGAGCCTCTTCCTGGCCACCGTCTCGCCCTTCGCGGTGCGGCTGGCGGCGCGCGACCTCGCCCATCTCGGCAACACCGCCGGGCGGCTGTTCGCGCTCTCCACCGCCGGCAGCCTGGTGGGAACCCTGGGCTGCACCTTCCTGCTCATCCCCTACCTTCGCCTCCAGCAGACGCTGGGGCTGCTGCTGCTGGCCACGGTGCTGACCGGCTGCCTGGCGGTGGCCGGCGAGTGGCGCCGCGAGCTGGCGGCGCTCGGCCTGGCGGCGGCGCTGGCAGTGGCGGCGGTGACCGGGATGGTCTCGCGGCCGGCGCGGGCGGAGGGAGTGCTGTTCGTCAAGGTGACGCCCTACCAGACGCTCCACATCCGCGAGTCCGGCAGCCAGCGGTTCATGCTCGGCGACCGCACGCTCTACTCGGCGGTCGACATGGAGACCGGCGAGGCGACGCTGCCGGTGCTGCGCTACGCGCCGGCGGCGCTGCTGCTCAAGCAGGACATCGAGAGCCTCCTGGTCCTGGGAATGGGCGGTGGCAGCATCGGCAAGCACCTGCGGGCCGGGCTCGGCGAGATCGAGGTCGACTACGTGGACATCGATCCGGCGGTGGCCGAGCTGGCCGAGCGCTTCCTGGGCTTCGAGGCCGGCCCCGGCGAGCGGGTCCACGTCGACGACGCCCGGCAGTTCCTGCGCCGCAGCCAGCGCCGGTGGGACTACATTTTCGGCGACGCCTACATCGGGCTGTCGGTGCCCTTCCACCTGACCACCACCGAGTTCTTCGCCGAGGTCAAGCGCCGTCTCGAGCCCGGCGGCGTCTTCGGGCTCAACCTGGCGGGCGGGCTGGAGGACCCCTTCTCGCGGGCCATCTTCCACACCGTCAGCGAGAGCTTCCTCACCACCTACGCCTTCGGCGTGCGCGGCGCCGCCAACGTGGTGCTGCTGGCCATCGACCAGAAGCTGACCCTGCCCAAGCAGCAGATGCTCCAGCGCGGCCAGGAGCTCGACCGGCGGTGGCGCTTCGACCCGACGCTGACCTTGATCGCCTCGAGCCGCCTCGACGTCACCCTCGACCCGGCCGAGGCGGTGCTGCTGACCGACGCCTTCGCCCCCGCCAGCCACCTCATCATGCTCGGCGCGGGCAGCGGGGAGCGCACCCTCGAGGAGCTGCTGGGCACCAGCGGCGCGCTCCCGGGAGGCGGCTGAGCCGAGGGAGGACCCCATGCCGACCACGACCCGCGTCGCGCTCGCCCTGTTCGCCACCCTGACCTGGACGTCGTCGCTGGCCGCCCGGACCGCGGAGGTCGCGGTCGAGCAGCCGGCCACGACTAGTGCCGGTGACACCAGCGCTGCCGAGACCGCGGCGGCCCCGCAGGAGCCGCCGCCCGGCGCCCGCTTCGAGGAGCGGGTGGAGGTCCGAGAGGTCCTGCTCGACGTCCTGGTCACCGACCGCCAGGGGCAGATCGTCGCCGGCCTCGACAAAGACGCCTTCGTGGTCGAGGAGGACGGCGAGGAGCGGGAGCTCACCGGGGCCCGGTTCTACAGCACCCGCTACGGCGAGCTGGGGACCCCCGGCGCCGAGGAGGTGCCCGCCAGCCGCTACTTCATCTTCGTGTTCCACGACCAGCGGCTGGGGGTGACCTTCGCCGGCCGCATGGTCCGCCAGCAGCTCGACGCCGCCCGCCAGAGCCGCGCCTGGCTCGAAGACGGCATGCGGCCCTCGGACTGGGTGGCGGTGGCCAGCTACGACGTCAAGCTCAAGGTCCATCAGGACTTCACCCAGGACCGCGAGGCACTGGCGCGGGCCATGGACGACGCCGCGCGGAGCGTCCGGCCCGAGCCGCGGCGGCGCCGCGACCGCGAGGCGATCCCGGTGGAGCTGCCCTCGCTGCTCCGCCATCTGCCCGACGATTTCGCGCTCCGCAAGCGGACGCCGCGGATGTACGAGGCCCTCCAGCTGCTGGCCGAGGCCAGCGGTCACATCGTGGGGCGCAAGAACCTGCTGCTGTTCTCGATCGGCTTCGGCGAGATCGACCGCGTCTCCGGCACCGTGCTCCCCGACCGCCGCTTCTACCCGCCGCTCGAGCGCGCCCTCAACGACAACAACGTGGCGGTCTACCCCATCGATCTCACCCCGACCGGCATCCGGCACCTGCAGAGCGACTTCCTCAACAAGCTGGCCTACGACACCGGCGGCGTCTACCACCGCAGCTTCGTGAGCTTCATCACCCCCCTGCGCGAGATCTCCGACGACACCAGCGGCTACTACCTCCTCAGCTACCGCACCGAGCACCCGGCCGACGAAAGCGGCTTCCAGGAAGTCAAGGTCAAAGTGCAGCAGAAGGGGCTGCGGGTGCGGGCGCGCCGCGGCTACCTGTACGGGCCGGCGCCGGTGCGGCGCTGACGGCGCTGAGGTCGGCGGTCCTTGCTGAAGGGTCGGTGGTGAGAGCCGACCGGGGCGGGGTGCGCCTGGGGACGCGGCGGGCCTGACGAACTCCAGAGGGGAGGCCCGCCGCTCCTTTCGCCTTCGCGCCAAACGGACCATAGCCTTCGGCGCTTGCCGCAAGCGCTCGTCTCAAGGCCACTGTCGAACCCCGCCCCGGCCGGCTCCTGCGCGGTCCGTGGCGACTGGCGCGCCAGGCAAGGGCGACCCCGCGGCCTCTCGACCCCAGGCGCGCACAGGGTGCGCAGCACTCTTACCTGATCTGCTTGCTCCTACTCCACGCTGCGGGCGGCCGGTGCATGCGACCAGGCTCTCATCGTCCGGTCAGCAGGCCGGTCACGAGGGCGGCTGAGAGGGCGGCGAGCATCCAAACGAGGCGGGCGCGTGGCGAGAGCGGGCGGGGGGCGATGGGGCCGAGGCGGCGGGCAAGGCCGGCGGCGAGGAGGGCGAGGAGGACGAGGGCGGCGGCGCCGAGGGCGGCGAGCCACCAGGCGTCGGGGGTGGCGAGGGCGCGCTGGAGGAGGAAGGAGTTCCTGGGCTCGAAGGAGAGGTAGGCGCGGGGGGGCCAGTGCGCCCAGTCCCAGGCCGCGGCCTGGAGGTAGCGGGCGCGGCCGTAGGTCTCGAGCAGCCGCAGGTGGAACTCGGTGAAGGGGACGAGGGTGCCGCTAACGGCGAGCAGGGCCGAGGCGGCGACGAGCGCGCGGCCGCCCCAGCGCCAGAGGGGCCGGGTGGGCGGCGTCTCGAAGAACGGGGCGCAGAGCAGGGCCAGGAGCGGCAGCGCCGGGACCAGGAAGCGCGGGCCCCAGCACCAGCCGCCGTGCCAGTCGCCCCAGCGGGCGTAGAGCAGGAGCAGGGCGGCCAGCGACCCCCAGGCGAGGAGGGTCGACGGCGGGTGCCGACGCCAGCCGGCGCGGGTGCAGGCGGCGGCCAGGAGCACGGTCGGGAAGTAGAGCAGCAGACCGCGGCCGGGGCTCGCCAGCAGACCGGCCAGGCCCTCGGTGAGCGGGCTGAACCAGCGGTCCATCTCGGCCTCGTAGCCGGTCCGCCAGGGACGGCCGAAGCGCGCCCAGTTGGACCAGCCGACCACCGCCAGCATGGCGAGCACCCCGGCGGCGAAGGCCAGGATCGGCGGCAGCCCACGGCGCCCCGGCCACCGGCGGGCGACCGACCACAGGAGCACCGCGCCGCCGACCGGCAACAGGACGCCGTGCGCGATCTTGGCCAGGACCGCGAGCCCCAGGGCGAGACCGGCCAGGAAGGCCGCCCACCGTGCAGGGCGGGAGACCGCACCCGGCGGGACATCCCCGGGCTGCGGCGCTACGGACTGCGGCGCGCCGGGCTGGGACGCGACCGGCTGGGTCCGGGCGGAGACGGCCTCGGCAGCGGCCTTCTCGCCGGCCGGCGTCCCAGCTGGCGTGTCGGTAGACGGCCTGTCGGTCGACGGGGGCCGCCCGGTGGGGTCCGAATGCGGCGGAGTCGCCACCGCCCGCGCGGCGGCGAGCGCGAAGCCGACCAGCGCCAGGGCGGCCAGGGGCTCGGCGAAAAAGGTGCGGCCGTAGACCAGGAGCGGCGAGCCAAGCGTCGCCAGCAGCGCCACCGCGGCGGCGGTGCGGCGGCGGTACCCGAGCTCGAGCGCCAGCAGGAAGAGCAGCGCGCCGGTGGCCGCCACCACTACCGAGTTGGTCAGCGAGAGCGCGAAGAAGCCCCAGGCGTCGGCAGGCCGGTGCGGGTCGTACCACAGGAACTCCATGCCTTCGAAGACGGCCGTCGAGCGGGCCGGCGCCAGCGCCGCCAGCGCGCGGCCCAGCCACCAGAAGGGCACGCCGGCCAGCGACTGGCCGACGCCGTATTTGGCGTAGAGCCGGCCGTCGGGGCCGGGGAAGACGAAGCCCGGCGGCAGCCGCGGCTCGTCGACCCAGAGGCCGCCGTGCTCGGCCAGGGTCTGGGTCACCCGGCCCATCACCACCCCGTCGGGGCTGTGGACGAAGCCGCTGCCGGCGAGCGCCAGCGCCAGGGCGATGAGGGCGAAGAGCCAGACGGCGGGGCGGCCGCGCGCGGCGAGCGGTGGTCCGGAGGCGCTCACCGCGGTAACGGTGGTCGCGGGACCTCGCCGCCCGGTCCCCCAGCTCCAGCCGTGCTGCCCCCGTCGCTGCCCGGCGCCGCCTCCGGGTCGGCCTCAGGGCCGGCCCCCATGCCGGCCTCCGGGTCCGCTGCTGGACCGGCCCCCGGGCCGGCCTCCGCCTCGACCCGGGCCAGCGGATGGCGGGTCCAGGGCGTGGCGAAGAGCACCAGCTCGTCGGCGCCCATGGTGACGTTGCGCGGGATCCGGAGCCCGTAGATTGGCCGGAAGCCGGTTCCCGGGCCGGTCAGCTCCGGGAACCACTCCGGGAAGATCACCAGGTAGTCGGGACGGCGTTCTTCGAGGAAACGGCGGACCCCGTCCTGCCAGGGGGCGCCGGCGGCGCGGGCGGCCCGGATGTAGCGCGGCACCTGCGGATCAACGATGCCGGCCAGGTCGAGCAGCCGGTTGGGCAGCAGGTACTGCAGGGCGCCGATGTCGTTGACCGCCAGGACCGCCTCCGGCGCCAGCCGCGGCGCCAGCCAGCGGGCCATGGCGACGTCGCTGTCGCGGACGTTGGCGACATTCTGAACATACCGCCCGGAGCCCTGCGCGAGGTGGACTATTGTCGGCAGCAGCACCAGGACGGCGGCGGCCGGCCGCCAGGCGAGCCGGCGGCGGCCGAGCCGCAGCCACGGCCCCACCGACTCCACCGCCCGCCCCGTCCCCAGCACGCCGAGCACCGCCACCACCGGCAGCAGGGGGAAGAAGTAGCGGCCGAAGTTGCCGGCCAGCAGGGCGCCGCCGGGTGGGTTGATCAACCCGTAGGCCAGCGGCAGGGCGGCCAGCCACAGCGCCGGCAGCAGCCCGGCGTCGCGGCGCCCGCCGAGGCGCTCGACGAGGGTGAGCGCCCCGGCGCCGGCCAGCAGCAGGGCCACCGGCTGCGGCCGGAAGAGGATCCCCAGCACCGCGTAGAGGTAGCGGCCCTCGGGCAGCCAGCGGTGCACCCCCGAGGCCTTGGCCGCGAAGGTGGTCGGCAGCACCGAGCCGCTCACCGCCAGATGGAAGAGCGCCACCGGCAGCAGGACCACCGCCGCGCCCAGCAGCCCGGCGGCGAGCGCCCGGTCGGCCCGCAACCGCAGCGCCAGCCCGCCGGCGGGATGGCGCTCGAAGCGGAGTACCCGATCGGCCACCGCCAGCGCCAGCAGCAGCGCCCCTTCGGGGCGAGCCAGGGTGGCCAGGGCCAGCACCGGCAGCGCCAGCGGCGCCCGCCCCGGCCGGCGCCGCTCGCGCGCGTGGAGCCGCATCCCGACCAGGGTGAGGAGCACGAACAGCGGGATCTCGAGCCCCGACAGCGCGCCCCAGACCAGCCAGCCGGTGGCCAGGGTCAGCCAGCCGGCGAGCCGGGCGAGGCCGCGCCCCGCCCCCAGCTCGGCGGCCAGGGCGCTGGCGGCGAGGCCGCCCCCGAGGTAGGCGACGGCGCCCAGCACCTTGACCCAGCCCACCGGGTTCCCCGGCAAAAGGAAGGCCAGAGCCAGCAGCGCGCTCCACAGCGGCGCCGTCGAGCCGGCTACCGGCTCGCCCCCCGGGGTGTAGGCGAGACCGCGGCCCGCCGCCAGGTTGCGCGCGAACTGGAGGTGGATCCAGCCGTCGTCCAAAGGGAAACCCGGGCCCTCGCCGAGGGCTCGCAGCTCGGCCGCCGTGTAGGCGGCGCAGGCGAGGACGCCGAACAGCAGCAGCACGAGCCGGGCCCGGCCCGGCGTCATTCTCCAGCCGCTCCGGCGGCGGCAGTGGCCATGGGCAGCACCGCCGCCAGGTTTCCACAGGTCCGGGAGCGCCACAAGGCCGCTGCTAACATCCCGCGCCCATGAAATCGCGGGGGACGAATCCGCCGGCCGAGAAGACGCCGCACGCGGCGGCCGCCCGCCGGCGGCGGGCTCGGCTCGGCCTCTACGGCGCCCTGGCGGCGGTGGTGCTCGGTCTGGCGCTCGCCGCCCGCTATCTCGACCGGCCCGAGGAGCCCCAGGAGGACCAGACCTGGTCGGACGTCGACTACGCGGCCCTGCCCGAGGTCCAGCTCCTCCAGCGCTACCTGCGCATCGACACCAGCCCGACCACGGGCAGCGAGCTGGAGGGCGCCCGTTTCCTGGCCGGAGTGCTCGAGGAGGCCGGCATTCCGGCCCACGTCGAGCGTCTCGGAGACCGGCAGGCCAACCTGTGGGCGGTGCTCGAAGGCGAGCTCCCGGAGGCGGTGGTCCTCCACCACCACATCGACGTCTACCCGATCGACGACCCGGAGGCCTGGGACTTTCCGCCGTTCGGCGGGCAGATCGACCTCGCCTGGCTCTACGGCCGGGGCGCCTTCGACATGAAGAGCGTCGCCATCGCCCAGCTCCAGGCGCTCCTCGAGCTCAAGCGCAGCGGCCAGCGGCCCCGGCGCTCGGTGATCTACCTGGCCACCGGCTCCGAGGAGGTCGGCAGCGAGCTGGGCACCCGCTGGATTCTTCGGCACCACCCCGAGCTGGTCGAGCGCTTCTGGGCGGTCCTCACCGAGGGCGGCATCGTCGAGCCGGTCAACCAGCGCGAGATCAAGTACTGGGGGATCGAATACAGCCAGAAACGCTTCGCCGTCGGCCACGCCTGCGCCACCGACCGCCAGCGGCTCGAGGAGCTGCGCGAGGACCTGATGGAGTGGGAGGCGACCGCCGCCCGGCGCCGGCTGACCCCCGAGGTGGACCGCTTCCTGACCGCCTACGCCGAGTCGCGCCGCGACGTGGACATCCGCGAGGTCCTCGCCGAGACCCGGCGCGCCCTCGACCACACGGCCGATTTCGAGGCGCTGCCCGGCTACCTGAAGTCGATGTTCCGCGACGAGCTGGTGGCCTACCCGGTCGAGGAGGACCGCGACGGCGGCTTCCGGATGCGGCTGGTCTTCCATCTGTTGCCGGGGAGCGATTTCGCCGACGTCCGTCCGCGGCTGCTACCGCCCTGGCTGACCCACGGCGTCGCGGTCCGGCTCGAGGAGCCGCTGGGCAGCCCGGCGGCCAGTCCGGTGGACCACCCGGCCTACCGGGCCCAGGAGGAGCTGCTGCGCGAGGCCTATCCGGAGGCCAGGGTGGGGCCCTACTTCCTGGCCTGGGTGGCCACCGACTCGCGCTTCTTTCGCGAGGCCGGGATCCCCTCCTACGGCTTCTCCCCGTTCCTCATCTTCAACACCGACACCTTCCGGGTGGACACCATCAACGAACGCATCGGGCTGCCCGGATACGTCGGTGGCGTCGAGCTGTACGGCCGGCTGCTGAGGCGTCTCGCCGGCTGACCCCGGCCGGCCGGCAGCCCGCTGACACTGCCCGGCAGGGGGGCCTGTCAGTTTTTGTCGCGGGCGGCGCCCGAGGGCCGCTGCCACAAGGGTTCCGGCGGCACCGGAGCTGGCACGTAACCTGCTGCTCTGACCGGCTGCCAGGAGCACGAACGATTCTTGGACCACGGGATTGCCAGGAAAACAGTCACACCAACCAACGCGAGGAGGTAGCACAGTAATGATGAAGCTCAACAGACGCCGGGGTCAGCGGGGTTTCACCCTGATCGAGCTGCTGATCGTGGTGGCGATCATCGGAATCATCGCCGCCATTCTGATCCCCAACCTTCTGGATGCCCTCCAGAAGGCCAAGCAGAAGCGGACCGTCGGCGACGAGCGCAACGTCGGCTCGGCCTGGTTCTCGTGGCTCACCGACCAGATCGGAGCGGCCGCCGCCGGCACCACCAACACCTACGACTTCAGCGCCCTGACCGCCATCGCCGCCGGTGACCTGCTGACCACGTTGTACCGAGACGAAGAGATGTTCTACATCCAGGAGATCCCGGTCAACGACGGCTGGGGCAACGGCTACGAGTACGCCTGGTCGGGCAACGTGCTGACGGCGCAGGTCATGGGCATCCGCAGCGCCGGTCGGAGCACCGACGGCAGCTTCGCGGGCAACTCCTACACCATGGGGCCGTTCATCGCCACCGACTACGACCAGGACATCGTCTGGGCGGACGGCTTCTTCGTCACCTACCCGGCCGGCGTCAACGTCCAGTAGCGCCCGCCAAGGGCCCAACCGAGAGAGGCGCCGCCCGCCGCGGCGCCTCTTTCCCTTTTCTGGCCTTTTCTGGAGCCCCCCTCTCCGGACCGGCCGCCCGGATAGACTCGCCGCCCCGTGATTCCACGCCCCGCCGCCGGCCTGCTGCCCGCCGGCCTGCTACTGGTCTCGCTGCTGGCGGCGGCGCCGGCCGCGGCGAGCGGCGCCCTCGGACAGGAGGCCGCCTGGCTGCAGCGCTACCTGCGGCTCGACACCTCCAATCCACCGGGCGACGAGGCGCGGGCGGCGCGCTTCCTGGCCGAGCTGCTGCACCGCGAAGGGCTGACCACCCGGCGGGCGGTCTCGCCCGGCGGCCGCACCAGCCTGTGGGCGCGGCTCGAGTCCGGCCGGCCCGAGGCCGGCGCGCTGCTGCTCCAGCACCACATCGACGTGGTCCCGCCGGGGCCGGGGTGGAGCACCGATCCCTTTGCCGGCGAGGTGCGGGACGGCGTGCTCTGGGGTCGTGGCGCGATCGACGCCAAGAGCCTGGGAATCGCCCATCTGGCCGCCCTGGTCGAGCTGCGCCGGCGCCGGGTCCCGCTGGCCCGCGACGTCGTCTTCCTGGCGGTGGCCGACGAGGAGACCGGCGGCCGCGAGGGTACCGCCTGGCTGCTGGAGGCGCACCCCGAGCTGTTCGCGGGGGTCGCGGCGGTGCTCGGCGAGGGCGGTCTCAACCGCTCCTATCAGGGGCGCCTGGCCTGGTGGGGAATCGAGACCGCCCAGAAGCGCCCGCTGTGGCTGCGCGTCATCGCCGCCGGCCGCGGCGGCCACGGCTCGACCCTCAACCTCCACGCCGCCCCTCACCGCCTGGTGCGCGGTCTGGGCCGGCTGGTCGACCGGCCGCTCGACTACCGCGTGACCCCCGAGGTGCGACGCTACATGGAGGCCGCCGCCCCCCACGAGACCGCCCACTTCCAGCGGCTGGTGGCGAACCTCGACGAGGTGGTCACCGGACCGGAGCCCGAGCGCCACCTGCTGCCGGGCATGCCCAACTACTTCCTCGACACCATCCAGGTCAACGTGCTGGCGGCGGGCGAGAAGCTCAACGTGGTCCCCGAGGAGGCGGTCGCCGAGATCGACGTGCGGCTGCTTCCCGACACCGACCAGCAGGCCTTTCTGGAAGAGATCCGCCAACTGCTCGGCGACGAGGTGGAGGTGGAGGTGCTGCTCGACGCTCCGCCGGTGACCGCCTCGCCGCTCGACAACCCGATCTGGCGCTGTCTCGAGACCACCCTCGGCCCGCGCGCAGCAGTGGTCCCGGCCTTCATCCCGGGGATCACCGACGCCCGCTACTTCCGGGGCCGCGGGCTGGCGGCCTACGGGTTCTCGCCCTTCGTCCTCGCCGCCGCCGAGCTCAAGGGCATCCACGGGCCCGACGAGCGCATCCCGCTGGCGGCGTTCGAGCAGGGCGTGGCGCTGATGAAGACGCTGGTGCGGGCATGCGCCGGCGGCTAGGGCTGCCTGCCACCGGCTTCCCGCTGCTGGCCGGCACCCTCACCGTCGGCGTCTTCTACGGCGGCTTCCTGCGCGGTCCGGTGGTGCCGGCCGTCCGCGACGTCCCCTTCTTCCACCTGCCGCTGCGCGACGCCTTCGCCACCTTCGCCCGGCAGGGCGTGCCGTGGTGGAACCCGCTGATCCACGGCGGGCAGCCGCTGCTCTCCAACCCCAACTACGCCGCTTTCTACCCGCCGACCTGGCTCGCCCTGGCCCTGGCGCCGCACCGCGCCCTCGCCCTGATCGTGGTCCTCCACGCCGTCTGGGCCTTTGCCGGCGCCTGGCGGCTGGCGCGCACCCTCGAGTGCCGGCCGCCGGCCGCGGCGCTGGCGGCGGTGGGGTTCGTCGGCGGCGGCGCCTTCCTCTCCTCCCCCACCACCCTCAACCTGTTCTGCGGCCTCGCCTGGCTGCCCTGGGTGCTGACCTGGGGCGAGCGGGCGCTGAGCGCCGGGCGCGGGCAGTGGGCACGACCGGCCGTGCTGGCCGGCGCCGGCCTCGCCGCTCAGCTGTTGGCCGGCGAGCCGGTGATGGCGCTGATCGGGGCCGCGGCCCTGGCCTGCTGGGCCGGCGAGCGGGCGCGCCACGGTCCCGGCCGGCCGCTGCGCCTGGTGCCCGTCGCCCTCATCGCCGGCGGGCTGGCCGCGGTCCAGCTGCTGCCCACCGCCCAGCGGCTGCTCGAGTCGCCCCGCGCCGGCGGCCTGGCCGGCACCGGAGCCACCGTCTGGTCGACGCCGCCGGCGCGGGCGGTGGAATTCGCGCTGCCGCGCTTCTTCGGCGACCCGATGCTCGAGGATCTGGATCTCTACTTCGGCTACGGGCTCCACGACAAGGACTTTCCCTACGTGGTGTCGATCTACTGCGGTCTGCTGCCGGTGCTGCTGGGCCTGGTCGCCCTCGCCCGCTGGCGGCTGCCGCGGCGGGCTGCCTGGTGGGCGATGCTGGCACTCGGCGCGGCGCTCGCCCTGGGCCGGCACAACCCGCTCTACGCCGGCCTGCTGATCCACCTGCCGCCGTTCAACCTGGTCCGCTATCCGGAGAAGTTCATCCTGCTGGCGACCAGCGCGCTGCCCTTCGCCGCGGCGCTGGGCTGGGAGGAGCTGATGCGGCGGCGGCGAGCCGGCCGGCCCCAGGCCGCCGAGCTGCCGCTGGCGCTGGCCCTGGTGGCGGTCGCCGTCACCGGCGGTCTCGCCGCGCTGCTCGCCTGGCGACCCACGGTCGGCGAGCAGTTCGTGCGGCTGCACAGCCTCCTGCCGCGCTCGCCCGAGGGCCTGGCGGCGGCGGTCGGCTATCTGCAGCGCGAGGCACTGGCGGCGACCGCGGTGGCGGCCGCGGCGGCGGCGCTGCTGGCGCTGCACCGCTGGCGGCAGGCGCCGGGCGCGCTGCTCGCCGGTCTGGCGCTCGTGCTGCTCGGCGGCGACCTCTTCTACTACGGCCGGACCCTCAACCCGCTGCTCCCCGCCCGCGAGGTGCTGACGCCGCCGGCGATGGCCGAGCGGGCGGCCGGCGGCGGCGGCCGGATCTTCACCGACCGCGCCTTCCACCAGGGCCGCGCCGAGTTCACCTTTCGCGGCACCGAGCCGCAGGTGACCGCCTGGCTGCGCAACGGCCTCGACCGCCTCGACCCCTTCGCCGCCAACCTGTGGGGTCTGGCCTACGCGCTCAACGAGGACTACGACCTGATGTTGACCGCCTGGGGGCGGCACGGTCTGGACCGCTTTTACGAGGCCGCGCGGCAAGGCGGCGTGGAGGGCGAGGCGGCGCGGCGGGTGCTCGGCGCCTGGGGCGTCGGCGCCCTGGCGCTGCGGCGCCCGGCCCGCGAGGTGGCGGCCGAATGGGCGGCCGGCGGCGGCACCCCCGACCTGGTGCGGCTGGTGGCCAATCCCGGACGGCTGCCGCTCGTCCGGCTGGCGCCCGAGGTGTTGATCCACGACACGGTCGAGGCGGCGACCGCCGCCCTCGGCGCCGCCGGCTTCGCCGTGGACCGCCTCGAGCACTGCGGCCCGGCCCTGCCGCCGGCCGCGCCCGGCAGGCTGCGCTCCCCCGCCGACGCCCGGCTGCTCGAGCACCGGCCGGGACCCGGCACCCACCGGCTCTCCTATCGCGCTTCGGGCCCCGCCCTCCTGGTGGTGGCCGAGACCTTCGACCGCGGCTGGGAGGCCCGCGCCGGCGATCGCCGGCTGCCGGTCTGCCCCACCGCCCTCGGACAGCTCGGGGTGCTGCTGCCGCCCGGCCAGGGCGAGCTCACGCTTGCCTATCGGGATCCCTGGGTGAAGGTCGGGGCGGCCCTCACCCTGATCACGGCGCTGGCCGGCGCGCTTACAATCGTCCGGCCGGCGCGCCAAACCGACCGCTGAGAGATGCAGGTTGATCCACTGCTCGCCCTCTACGCCCTGCTGGTGGGCCTGGTGGTGGGCAGCTACCTCAACGTCCTGATCCACCGGCTGCCGCGCGGGGTCTCGACCGTCCGGCCGCGCTCGCGCTGCCCGTACTGCGACGGCCCGATCGGCGCCCGCGACAACGTGCCGCTGGCCAGCTTCCTGCTGCTCAGGGGCCGCTGCCGGCGCTGCGGCGCCCCCATAGCCTGGCGCTACCCGCTGGTCGAGGCGCTCACCGGCGCGCTGTTCGCGGCCTGCGTGGTGCGCTTCGGCGCCAGCCTGGAGGCGCTGACGGCGGCGGTCTTCGCGGCGCTCATGGTGCTGCTGGCGATGATCGACCTCGAGCACTTCCTGCTGCCCGACCGGGTGACCCTGCCGGGGATCTTCCTCGGGCTCGCTCTGCAGCCGTGGCGGCCGGGGGTCGGCTGGCTGGAAGCGGTGGTCGGGGCGCTGGCCGGCGCCGGTCTGCTGGTGCTGCTGATGAACCTCTGGTACTGGCTGCGCGGGGAGGAGGGCATGGGGATGGGTGACGTCAACATGATGGCGCTGATCGGCGCCTTCCTGGGCTGGAAGGCGGCCCTGGTGGCGCTGCTGGGGGCGGCCCTCAGCGGCGCGCTGCTGGGGATCGTCCTGCTGCTCGCCGGCCGCGTCGGCTGGCGCTCGCGGCTGCCGTTCGGGGTCTTCCTGGCCGGCGGCGGCCTGCTGGCGCTGTTCGCCGGCGAGCGGCTGCTGGCGCTCTACGGACGCCTGCCCTGAGAGGCCGGTCCCACCCTTCGAGGCGCCGGGCGTGAAGCTCCCCCGATTCAGCCTCCCCCGGTTCGGCCCTCTGGGCCTGCGGCGCGAGCTGCTGATCCTGCTGCCGGTGGCGGTCCTGGTGCTGGTCCTCGCCTCCACCTTCACGCTGCTGGCCTACCGCTCGGCCCTCCAGCTGCTGACCGAGGAGCGCCAGCTCGAGGCCGCCGAGCTGGCGCGGCGGCTGGCCGAACAGCTGCCCGACGACGCCCGGCCGACCGCCGCCGAGCTGCGCCGGCTGGCGCCCACTGCCCGGCAGGTGGTGCTGACCGACGCCCGGGGGCGGCCGCTGCCCGGCAGCGGGCCGGCGGTCGACCCCGACCCGCTGGCGCCGCTGGGCGGCCGGCGGCCGGCGGCCGCGGTCGCCGTCGGTCCCGGGCCGGCGCTCGCCGGCGCGGTGGCCGGGTTTGCGCCCCTGGCCGGCGGCCGGGGCTATCTGCGGGTCGACCTGGGGGCCGCCCAGCTCGGCCGTCAGCTGCGCGGCCTGCGGGTCCTCTTCTGGGTGGTGCTCGGCGTCAACGGCGGTCTGACCCTGCTGCTGCTGTGGTTCCTGGGCCGCCTGCTCGGTCCCTGGGAGGAGCTGCTGGCCGCCGCCCGCCGCAGCGGTCAGCCCGACGCCGGCGAGGACGAGGTCGCCTTCCTGATCTCCTCGGTGCGCCGGGCCCTGGCGGACCATGGCCGGACCGCTGGAGCCGGGCCGGGCGAGGACGACATCGCGGTGCTGCAAAGGGCGCTGGGCTCGAGCCTCGAAAGCGGGCTGCTGCTGCTCGACCGCCAGGGGCGGGTGCTGGCCCTCAACCGGCTGGGCGCCGAGTGGCTGGGGGTGGCGGCGCCCGCCGAGCCCGATCGGCGCCAGGAGCCGGCGCCGGTCGAGCGGCTGCTGGCCGCCCAGCCCGAGCTCAGCGCCCTCTTGCGGCGGGCGGTCCGGCAGGGCCGCGGCGTCCGGCGGCAGGAGGTGACGGTCCGCCACCCCGCGGGCGAGCTCACCCTCGGGCTCTCGGTCCACGCCCTGACCCGCGACGACGGCGCGGTGCGGGGCTTCCTGATGCTCTTCGCCGACCTCACCGAGAGCCGGCGCCAGGCCGAGGAGAAACGGCTGGCCAGCAGCCTCGACCAGCTCGGCGAGCTGGCGGCCGGGGTCGCCCACGAGCTGCGTAACAGTCTGGCCACCCTGCGCGGCTATCTGACGCTGATCGAGCGCCGGCCCGAGGAGGAGCCGATCACCGAGTACCTGGCCGAGATCCGCCGCGAGAGCGCCCATCTCGAGCGGGTGCTGGAGGATTTCCTGGCCTTCGCACGGCCGGGAACGGCGCGTCTGGAGGTAGTCGACCTGGCCACCGCCGTCCGGCGGGCGGCGGGCGATCCCAGCCTGCGCGGCCGGGCGGTCGACCTGCGGCTCGACCCGGCCGCCCGCTACCGCATCCGCGGCGACCGCCAGTTGCTGGAGCGGGCGCTGCGCAACCTGCTCCACAACGCCGCCGAGGCGCAGGACCAGACCGCCGCCGAGGAGCCCCTGGAGGCCGCCGTCGAGCGGGTGGGCGGCGAGCTCCAGGTGTCGGTCGCCGACCGCGGAGACGGCGTCTCCGCCGAGGTCCGGCGCCGGCTCTTCCAGCCGTTCGTCACCGGCCGGCCCGGCGGCGTCGGGCTCGGTCTGTCGCTGGCCCACCGGATCGTCACCCTCCACGGCGGACGGCTCCGGCTCGAGGACCGGCCGGCGGGCGGCACCCGGGCGGTCATCACCTTCCCCGCTGACAGAATCGTGTAGAAAAGAAACGCAGTTCGGACCCATGCCCGCCGCACCGGCCGCCGCGCCGGGGCCGCAACCTCAATAGCGACAGCGACTTGGCCGGAGAAAAAGCGGCGGATCCAACCTGGCACCCGCTTTGCTCGGTCGTGATCGGTGACCGGAAGCGCGACAACGGGTCCGGAGCGAGCGTGATGGGAGGCGGCATGCAACGACGGCACGACCAGCACCGCGGGCGGCGCGCGGCAGCGGCGCGGGGCCGCGGCCTGACCCTGGTCGAGATGGTCGTCATCCTGGCGATCGTCGGGCTGATGGCCACCTTCGGCCTGCCCGCCCTGCAGCAGGGCCTGGTCCGAACCCGGACCCTCGGCACCACCGGCCAGACCCAGGTCCTCCTGCAGCTCGCCAAGGCGGAGGCGATCCGCAGCAACGTGCCGGGCGTGGTGCGGCTCGACCTGGCGGGCGGCGAGATCGTCGCCTTCGCCGACGTCCACGGCGTGGCGCTCACCGATCCCCCGGACGGTCTCTTCAACCCCATCGCCGGCCAGCCCTTCCGTCTCACCGACTGGGAGGTAGGCCGCTTCCGCCTGCCGGCGACCGTCCGCTTCGCGGCCCCGACCGAGCTGCCCGAGGACGTGGTCGACGGCTTCACGCCGGTGGGCGGCGGCGAGGACGTGGCGATCCTCGACCCCGACGGCTCGGTGCGCGACCTCGGGGCCTTCCGCTTCGCCGACAACCGGGACAACTACCTCGAGGTGCGGGTGGCGCCGCAGGCCACCGCCCGCATCCAGGTGCGCAAGTGGGACGAGACGGACAGCGTCTGGCTGGCCCGCGGCGAGGGGGGTGAACCGTGGTACTGGAACTGACGCCGGGAAGGAGCGAAACAGCGATGCGCAGATCCGACCGCCGCCGCACGGCCGGCTTCACCCTGATCGAGGTCCTGTTGGGCTTCGCGATCCTGCTGGTGGTCTTCGCCGGGCTGCTGCCGATCTTCACCCGCTCGGTCCTCAACAACGTCGAGGGCCGCGAGTCGACGCAGGTCAGCAATCTCGGCCGCAGCCAGCTCGAGGACCGGCTGCAGCTGGCCTTCAACTCCTGGGACCTGACCATCGACGCCGGCACCGAGCGCCAGGCCGTCGGCTACTGGGACGACGGGCTGGCCGACCACCTGGGCGACGAGGAGTGGTCGGACGACGCCGGGCAGGCGCCCACCGCCCTCTGGGTGCGCACCACCACTGTCCGCCAGTACGGGATCAACGGGGTGCGCGACAACGACCTCGACGGCATCCTGGACGAGATCGTCGGCCTTCAGGACGCCGACCGCGACGGTCACTTCGACAACCCGCTGGCGGCCGGCACGCCGCCGATCAACATCCACCTCAAGGACGTCGAGGTCCAGCTCCAGAACCAGGCCAATCTCAGCCCCGGGGAGCCCATCGAGCTGACCCTCTACGCCTACAAGGCCTTCTGAGGAAGCGCCGCCGATGACCGCCCGACTCAACGCCCCTCGCCCCGCCGGCCGGCGCGCCGCCGGCTTCACCCTGGTGGAAACCCTGGCCGCCCTGACGGTGACGGTGATCCTGGTCCTCGCCCTGCTCCAGGTGTTCGACGCCAACAACGAGCTGGCGCGGGTGCAGACCCAGGTCGCCGACATGCAGCAGTCGCTGCGGGTGGCGCAGACCGAGGTCATGCGGCTGGCGAGGATGACCGGCCGCGGCGGCCTGCCGGCGGTGGTCGCCGGCACCAACACCGCGCTGCCCGGCTCGGCGATGACGGTCGCCGACAACGTCGCCGACGGCACCGAGATCGCGCCCGGCGTGGCGGGGTCGCCGACCGTCAGGGCCGGGACCGACGTGCTCACCCTGCGCGGGGTGTTCCGCAGTCCGGTCTACCAGCTCGCCGCCACCGGCGCCTACACCCTGTTCGACGGCGCCGGCGCGCTGACCACCAACCCCGCCCAGGCGGCGACCGGCGTGCTCCTGGTCCAGGATCCCAGCCCGACGACCGGCCTGCCGCAGGACCTGACGCCACTGGCGGACGCCGTCACCGGCGGCTTCACCGAGGCGCTGGTGCTGGTCGACGTCACCGCCGACACCACCTTCGCGGTGGTGGAGCTGGACCCGGCCAACAGCACGGTGGCGGCCGGTCAGGTAACGCTCGCCTTCTTCGTCCAGGGCGGCAGCCACCCCGAGTACGCCACCCTCTACCGGACCGCCGGCAACCCGCCGCAGCTGCCGGCCGGACTGCGCAACCCGGCCCTGGTGGGCATCCTCGAGGAGGTGCGCTTCTACGTGCGCGACGGCGACTCGCCGACCCTGTCGACGGCCCGCATGTTCCCCGCCACCCAGGTGCCGCACAGTGGCACCGTGGCCGACACCCGGCTCGACCTGGCCGACAACGTGGTCGAGTTCCAGGTCGCCCTGGGCTTCGACAGCACCCTGGGAGCGCCGCTCCAGGACCGCAACGCCGACGGCCGGGTCGACGAGGGGGACATCGTGCTGACCGAAACCGCCGACGGCAGCGGCGACGACTGGTTCTTCAACTCGACCGAGGACGACGACACCGCCGCGCCGTGGTCGCCGCCGTGGGACGACGACGACGCCACCGCCACGCCGCCGCGCCCCGACCTGTTCTACCTGCGGGTCAACACCCTGGCCCGCACCCAGCGCCCTGAGCGCAACTACCAGGCGCCGATCGTCGTGGCCCTCGAGAACGGCGATCCGACGCTGCTCAACACGACGGCCGGGCGCCAGTTCCGGCGCCAGCTGCTGACCACCGTCATCGACCTGAGGAACCTCTGATGCATCGACGCCGCGCCCCCGCCGCCGCCGGCAGCACCTACATCCTGGCGCTGCTGGTCCTGCTGGTCCTGACCATCGCCGGCCTGACGCTGTCGCTGCTGACCCAGAGCGAGATGCAGATCGGTCTCAACGAGCGGCTCAGCCAGCGCGCCTTCTACGCCGCCAACTCGGGCGTCGACCTGTCGATCGTCAAGGCGCTGGTTATCCCCGACCTGCGCTCGATGCGGCTCGACGTGGTGGAACCGACCGAGTTGCCCGGGCTCAACGTCCGGCACCGGCTGGACATGTCGCCCTTCGTGCCGCTGTTCTCGGCGCCCTGCAACCTCTGCCAGATCAACCAGGACGTGCCGTTCGACCGCGTCAACCACCTGGTGGCGGTCACCGCCACCCGCATCGCCTGGACCGGCGCTCCCGACAACCCGCCCGCCGACCCCACCCCGCTGGCCCAGAAGCGGCTCGGCGTCCAGGTCGCCTTCCAGCCCTGGATGCGGCAGACCGGGGCCCGCATCGACGCCCTGCGCGATCCCCACAACCGCGGCGGCCTCAAGGACGCCATCTGAGTCCCGCCGGCGCCGTCCCTCCCCGCGCGGCCTCCAAGGAGTCGAAGATGAAAGACCACCGATCCCACCACCGAACGGACGCCGCCGCGACGGCCACCGCCGCGCTGGCGGCCGTGCTCCTGCTGCTGGCCGGCGCCGCCGGCGCCGACGACCGCGACCTGGTGCGCGAGGGGGGCCGCGAGCCCTACGTGATGGTGCTGTTCGACGTCTCGGGCTCGATGAACTGGCAGCCGCCCAACGAGGCGCTGGGCATCCCCGGCGACGCCTGGGCGCCGGGCTACGGCGACGACCCCAACTCCAAGTTCTACCAGGCCAAGTCGGCGCTGTTCAAGGTGCTCAGCGACCCGGCGCTCAAGGACGTCTTCTGGGGGTTCTCGACCTACAACCAGGACAACGTGCGGGTCTACCGCAAGCACTGGCTCTATACGCCGCTCGAGACCCCGCCCTGGGTGACCAGCGACCTGCTGCCCTACCCGCAGCCCGGCGATCCCAAGCACTTCGGCGACGACTGCATGGACGACGCCGACGCCGACACCGGCTGCGACCTGGACTCCAACGACATCCACGGCTCGTGCGAGAGCCCCCGCGACGTCGACGACCCCGAACAGTTCGGCGAGCTGCTGAGCTTCCCGGTGCTGGACGACGACGGCGGCACCGACACCGTCGAGTGGGTGCGGCACAACGGGCGGATCTTCCAGCTCACCTGGGACCTGGTCAGCGGCCCGATGGGGGCCGACACCCTGCGGGTGCGGATCACCCTCCAGGAGCACGCGCCCGACGGCGACGACGACGGCACCGCCTGCGACGGGCCGATCGGCGGCGCCCAGACCTTCACCGCCGACTACGGCCCGGTCTACACCGAGGACAACAACGGGCTGCCGCTGCCGGGGTCGAACCAGGTGCTGTTCTGGCAGATCGACGACGAGACCGACGCCGCCGGCAACCCGGGCGGCTTCTTCGACCCCGACGACACCCGGGCCACCAACACCTGCGCCGGCTGGGAGGGCAACGACGACTCGGCCGCCGACGCTACGGTGGGCGTCAACCTCAAGTACCAGACCACCGCCGATCCGGACGCCCGCCACGCCTTCGCCTTCGACCGCGGCGACGTCATCCCGCTCGACTGGAAGAGCGAGGAGGTGTGGGGCGAGTCCAGCCGCGACCTCATGCTGCGGCGGCTGGCGCCCAACTTCAATCCCGACACCCCCAGCATCTTCCCCGACTTCCGGGTGGCGACCTACTTCCAGGACCACCCCGACTCGATCACCAACGGGCGGCTCGAGCTGCGCTCGCAGTTCGTCAACACACCGCCGCTGCTGCCCAGCGGCTCGACCCCGATCGGCAACTCGATGCGCGACTTCATGAACTGGTACGACCAGTGGCATCCGGTGGCCACCGGCGCCAGTGGCGACGAGTTCCTGGGCTGCCGCTCGGTCAACGTGCTGGTCCTCACCGACGGCGACGAGACCTGCTACGGCGGCAGCACGACCGGCCAGACCGACAGCCAGGGCGACGCCAACCCCTGCTGGATCGCCGAGCGGCTGCTCGAGGAGAGCGGCCGTGACATCCGCACCTTCGTGATCGGCTTCGGGGTGCAAGGGGGGACCTCCAACTTCCTCGACTGCATCGCCGAGAAGGGTGGCACCGACGCCATCGACATCGACGGCGACGGGGAGATCGACATCACCGGACCGATCCTGCCGGGCAACGAGCAGGAGCTGGTCGACGCCCTGCGCCAGGTGATCTCGGCGATCCGCGGCCGCCCGCGCTCCTTCGCCTCGGCGGCGGTGCCGCAGGGGCAGGCCAACGTCCGCGACAAGGTCTTCCTGACCAGCTTCCTGCCGCTCAACGGCGAGCCGATCTGGCGCGGGCGGGTGGACGCCTTCCTGCGGCCGGTGCCGCTCACCGAGATCGACGTCGAGCTGCCCGACGGCAGCGTCGAGACCCGCCTGGTCCCGGACACCTCGCGCGTCTGCGGACCCAGCGACGAGAGCGAGTGCCACCTGTGGGACGCCGGGACCGAGCTGCTCGACGAGCAGGCCGCCAGCGACACCCAGATCGGCGACGGCTCGTTCAACCTCGGCAGCGGCGAAGGACAGCGGCGCACCTACTACTCGATCGACCGCGGCGGCAGCCTGATCCCCGACCAGCGGCGCTTCTTCAAGGCACCGGTCAGCGACGAGCAGTGGCAGGACCTGCTCTACGGGATGGAGATCTGCGCGCCCGGCGACACCGCCTGCGCGGCGCTGTCCACCCGGCGGGACCGAGCGACCGAGGTGCTCGAGTTCACCCACCAGGTCAAGACCGCGGCCGACCCCGAAAACCCCGGCGAGATGATCGAGTATCTGCTGGGCGACGTCTTCCACTCCGACCTGCGGGTGGCCGGCAACCCCGAGAACTTCCAGTACTGGGTGTCCGACGTCGGGGGCAGCGGCACCCTGCCGCTGGAGCAGCCCTGCGCCACCTCGCCCGACGGCTACCGGTGCTTCTTCGACATGCAGCGGCTGCGACGCCGGATGCTGGTGGCCGGCTCCAACGACGGCCAGCTCCACGCCTTCGACGCCGGCGTCTTCCGCGGCTCGTGCCAGCTCAGCCCGGTGACCAATCAGCAGGTGGTGGTCGGCGAGTTCGACAACGGCACCGGCCGGGAGCTGTTCTCCTACGTGCCGCGGCCGGCGCTGCCCACCCTCAAGGAGCTCAAGGACGGCCGCGAGCACCGCTTCTCGGTCGACGGGGCGGCAGCCTTCGGCGACGCCTTGATCGACCCCATCCACGGCGGCAGCCCGAACGCCGACGAGCGCGAGTGGCGGAGCCTGCTGGTCGCCGGGCTGCGCGAGGGCGGCAGCGGCTACTACGCTCTCGACGTCACCCAGCCGGACGATCTCGACGACTGCGACGGCACGCCGGTGCTCCCCAAGCCGCTGCCTGGAACGCTGTCCTACGTGCCTTCCTGTCTCAACGGCGCCTGCGGCACCCTGCCCTTCCCGTCGCTGCTGTGGGAGTTCAACGACGACCGCGAGTGCGCGATCGAGCTGCCCGACGGCCGCTGCGACGACGACGCCGACGGCCGGCCCGACTTCGCCGACAGCTGGTCGATCCCCAACCTGGGCCGGGTCCGGGTGCTGGAGTCGGTGGGCGGCGAGGACGTGATCCGCGACCGCTACGTGGCGGTGGTGGGCGGCGGCATGGACGTCGCCGCCAAAGGGCTGCCGGTGGCGGGCGGCAACTTCGTGTTCATGATCGACGTCGAGACCGGCCGGGCGCTCTACAAGCGTCGCCTGCCGGCGCCGGCGCCCGGCCGCCGGGTGGGCTCGGCGGCCAGCGAGCCGGCGGCGGTCGACACCAACCAGGACGGCTATCTGGACACCGCCTACATCGGCACCACCGAGGGTCTGCTCTACAAGGTGGACATGAGCCAGCCGGTGGCGGTCGAGGACGTGAGCGGCATCGGCGAGCGGATCCTGGCCGAGGAATGGGACCCGTTCCCGGTGTTCGACACCGGCGGCCGCCCGATCTACTTCCCGCCGGCGGTGGTCTTCGTCGCCGAGCTCGGCCAGTACGCCCTCGCCTTCGGGACCGGCGACCGCGAGGACCTGTGGGAGACCACCGACCAGGAGGGGCGCCTCTACATGATTCTCGACCGCGACTTCCGGCGCGACGGCTTTGTCCTCGACGGAACGCTGCCCAAGAAGGAGAGCGACTTCCAGGCCATCCCGGCCGACGGTCAGCCCAACAGCTCCGACTTCCTGCGCAACACGCCGTTCGGCTGGTTCATCCGCCTGGCCGACGAGGAGCGGGTCATCACCCGCGCCTTCTCGCTGGCCGGGATCACCGTCTTCTCCTCCTTCCAGCCCGACGAGCGGGTAAGCCAGGACGGCACCGTCTGCCTGCGCCGCGGCAACAGCCGGGCGTTCGTGGTCACCACCACCAACGCCAACGCGCTGCTCAGCTCGGGCAGCCGGTACTTCGTGATCCGCGGCGGCTTCCTGTCGCCACCCTTCGCCGAGACCGGCATCACCAAGAACCCGGCCAGCGGCAGCGGCGGCGACACCGCCGACGACCTGCCCGACAACCTCAACGAGGTGCTGCAGGAGCTCAAGAAGATGTTCCCGCGGAACTGCCGCTTCGCCAACTACACGATCAACATCAAGGCGGTGCGCGACGACACCGGGATCGAGTTCCTGGCGGCGGTGCCGGTGTGCACCGTGCAGAGTCAGTGGAAGGACTTCTGAGTGGAGGCCACCGGAAAGGAGCGCCGATGAACCCGAGCATCGTCTGGCTGGCAGCGCTCGCCGCCCTGCTGCCGGCCGCCGCCGCCGCCGACTGGCTGGTGACCCGCGACGGCGACCGGCTCGAGACCCGCGGACCGTGGGAAGTGCGCGGCCGGCTGGTGGTCTTCACCTCGGCTGCCGGCACCCTTTCCTCGCTGCGCCTGGACGAGGTCGACCTCGAGGCCAGCCGGGAGGCCACCCGCGAGGCCGCGGCGCCGCCGCCGCCGGCCGCCGCGGAGCCGCCGGCCGCGCCGCCGCGGCCGGCGCTGGTGCTCACCGACCGGGACGTGGCCCACGTGCCGCGGGCGGCCGCGGCGGCGGCCGCCGAGCCCGCACCCGACGCCGGGCCGCCGCCGGACGAGCGGACCGCGGGCGGCAAGCTGGTGGTCACCGCCTGGAGCGACCGCCTCGACCTCGACGCCGGCCAGCTGGAGATCACCGGCAGCCTGCGCAACCCGGGACCCGACGTGGCCACCCGGATCGAGCTCCAAATCCTGCTCTACGCCGCCTCCGGGACGCTCGTCGAGCGCACCGCCGCCGAGCTCGAGCGCCAGGTGCTGCCGGCCGGCGAGAGCACCGGGTTCGTGGCCACCTTCCCCATCTCCACCAGCTTCGCGGCGGTCCGCTTCGACGTCCGTAGCCGCGGCTTCCTCGGCCGGCGGGCGGAGCCGGACGGCGAGGAAGCGCCGGACGGCTGAACGCCCGCCGCGGAGATGCCCGGCTCAGGGAGCCGGCGCCGGGGCGGCGGCAGCCTCGGCGGCCGGCGCTCGCTCGCGGGGACTGACCACCCGGAAGCGGCGCACCTGGCTCCACGGTCCGCGGACGCCCTCGCGCCCGAAGGCCGCCACCCGCCACAGGAAGATGCCGTCGCCCTGCACCCCCAGGGTGGCCGAGGTCTTGGCGCGGTCCTCGACGTCGATGACGTTGTCCACGAAGAGCCGGTTGCGGGCCACCTGCAGGGCGTAGCGCCGGGCGCCGTCGACCGGCTCCCAGCTCAGCACCAGCCGCGGTGACCCCTCGAGCTGCAGCTCCAGGTTGTCGGGCGGCTCGATCGGCACCGGGGCCCTGGGCAGCGGTTTGGGCTGCGACAGCGCCGCCCCGCTCTGCTCCACCTGCTCGAGGGCACGGACCGCCCGCCGCTCGCCGTTCGAGGTCACCTCCAGTTCGCCCCGGTAGGCCGCGAAGCGGCTCACCCGGGCGCGCCCGTCGTAGGCGATCACCGCGCTCGACTCGCGGCGCACCCGAGCCTCGGCCCCCGGGGTCTTGACCCGGCTGGCGCTCCGCGAAGTGCTCAGGTCCACCCACCCGAACTCGAGGTCGATGCCGCGCTCAGCGCCCCGGCCCAGCCCCTGCCGCTCGCGGCCGATCAGGATGACGGTGTCCGAGCGCACGGTGTAGAGGGTGCCGTCGACGGTCATGATCTCGGCCGAGCCGCCGCCCGAGGTCTTGACGTAGTCGCCCGGCTGCAGGCTGACGCGGCTGCGCGCCTGCTGCCAGGCGCCGCGCTCGCCGCGCCGGAACTCGACGCCCCCTTCGACGGCGATGAACCTCGCCTCGCCGCTCGCCCCCTGTCGGCGGATCGCGTCGAGGATCGAGGTCAGCAGGCCTCGGCTGCGCTCGGCCTGCCGCAGCGCCTCGCGCAGCTCGCCCGCCTGCTGGTGCTCGCGCGCTTCTTCGAGGCTGCCGCGGGCGGCGTCGTACTCGCTGCGGTACTCGTCAATCCGCGACTCGAGACGCAGCGTCTGATAGAGACCGCGCGACTCGGCGAGCAGACGCTCCACCCGCCCCGCCAGCAGCTGCCGCTCGACCACCTTGTAGGTCACGAAGGCGAGCCCGGTCACCACCAGGAGCACCAGGCAGCCGACCCATCCCCGCAGGGTGTCGGCCGAGACCGTGTACCAATCGATGTTGCGCTGGCGCTGGGGCGAGGCGGCCACCTGACCCGATTCTCCGCAGGACCCGCCGGCACTATACAGGACGCCCCTCGACCCTCCTGTGGCCCGTCGCACACCTTGCCGCGGTCGGGCGCGACGTATCTAGTGGCCCTAGTCGCGGTACTCGGGGACGCCGCCCAGGTCGTGCTCCTTGAGGCGCCGCAGCAGGGTGCGGTAGCTCACCTCCAGCAGCTCGGCCGCCCGCCGCTTGTCGCCGCCGGCCTCGATCAGGGCCTGCCGCAACCGCTCGCGGGCGTCGGCCTGCGGGGAGGACGCCGGCGCCAGCAGCGGCTTGAGGTCGGCGACCCCGAGCAGCGGCCGCTCGACGACGATCGACGCCCGCTCGAGCAGGTTGGAGAGCTGGCGCACGTTGCCCGGCCACGGCTGCGCCGCCAGCCAGTCGGCGGCGTCCTCGGCCAGCCGGCGGGGCGCGGTGCCGTGCCGCCGGGCCAGCCGCTCCAGCAGGTGGGCGGCGATCAGCGGCACGTCGCTGGCGCGCTCCCGCAGCGGCGGCAGGACGATCGGGAAGACGTCGAGGCGGAAGAAGAGATCGGACCGGAACTCGCCACCGGCGACCATCGCCTGGAGATCCCGGTTGGTGGCGGCGACCAGCCGCACGTCGGCCGTCAGCGGGCGGCCGCCGCCGACCCGCTCGAAGACCCGCTCCTCGAGCACCCGCAGCACCTTGCCCTGCATGGCCAGCGGCAGCTCGCCGATCTCGTCGAGCAGCAGGGTGCCACCGGCCGCCGTCTCGAACCGCCCGCGCTGCCGGCGGTGTGCGCCGGTGAAGGCGCCCCTCTCGTGGCCGAACAGCTCGTTCTCGAGCAGCGCCTCGGGAATGGCGGCGCAGTTGACGGCAACGAACGGGCCGGCGGCGCGCGGCGAGCGGGCGTGGAGCGCCCGCGCGAACAGCTCCTTGCCGGTGCCGCTCTCCCCCTGGAGCAGCACCGTCGACTCCATGGGAGCGACCCGCTCGAGCAGCTTGAAGGCGGCGCGCATCCGCGGGTGGCGACCGACGATCGGCTCGCCGCCGGGCACCTCGAAGGCCGGCGCCCGGCCGCCGCCGCCGGTCACCGACTCGACGAGGGCGAACAGCTCGTCGATCTCGACCGGCTTTTCGAGGAAGTCGAGCGCCCCCAGCTTCATCGCCCGCACCGCGGTGTCGACGGTGCCGTAGGCGGTGAGCACCACGACCGGGGTCCGCGGCTGCACCTCGCGGCTGGCGGCCAGCACCTCGAGGCCCGAGGCGGCGGGCAGCTTGAGGTCGGTCAGCACCAGGTCGAAGCGGCCGTCGCGGAGCCGGCGGATGCCCTCGGCGCCGTCGGCGGCCGCCGTCACTTCGTGGCCCTCCTGGCGCAGGGCCCGCTCCAGCATCCGCCGCAGCGAGGCGCGGTCCTCGACCACCAGGATGCGGGCCGCCATCGCGCTCATCCTACCGCCCGACCTCCGCTCGTATAATCGCCCTTCGGAGCGGCGCGGCATGGAGATCGAAGACGCCCTCGACCGCCTCGATCTGGACATCAAGCGGCTCAAGATCGATTGGGAGCGGTTCTTCAACGGCAACCTGCCGATCCCGCCCGAGCAGCTCCGCTACAACATCGCGGGCCAGGTGCAGGGCCTGCGCTCGACCCACATCCGCTCGCTGGCCCACCGCTTCCGCCTCAACAACCTGGAGGCCAAGTTCAACACCCTGAGCGTGCTCTTCAACCGGCGGCTCCGGCAGCGCGAGATGGGACTGGGGCCGCCGGTGCGGACGGCAGCGGCCGCCGCGCCCCGCTACGACGCGCAGCAGGGAATCGTCATCGACGACGGCTCGCCCACCGACGCCCTGCAGGCGCTCTACGACCGGCTCTACGCCGACCGCGAGCGGCCCGGCACCGACCTGGCCCGGTTCCGCTCCTACATCCTCGGACAGGCCACCAAGATCCGCCGCAAGACGGGGTGCTCGCGGGTGCAGTTCCGGGTGGCCGTGGAGCGCGGCCGGCTCAAGCTCAAGGCCAAGGGGCTGCCCGGCGAGCAGTAGTCGGACTTGCCCCTCAACCGGGCGCCGAGCGCACTTCGAGACCGGTCACCAGCAGCGACGGCGAGCCCACCATGCCGCCCACCGGCTCGAACCTGAGGTCCCGGGCCACCGCCTGGATCCCGCCCAGCAGGGCCTTGACCGAGCCGCAGAGCCAGGCCTCGCCGATCGGCCCCTGCGCCCTGCCCTGACGCAGCTCGAAGCCGCAGACCGGCACCGCCAGGCGGTCGCCCTGCGGGTCGACGAGGCCGCCCGCCCGGGTCTCGGCCAGATAGAACCCGCGGGCCACCGAGCCGACCAGCGAGGCCGCCGACACCGCCGGGTCGGGCTGCAGGTAGAGGTGGCTGGGCGCCAGCCGGGGCACGTCCCGCCAGCCGTCGCGGCGGACGCAGCCCGAACTCCGGCCCGGGGCGCTGCGCTCGTGACGCCAGGCGACGAGCGGCTGGCGATAGACGCCGTCCTCGATCAGCAGCACCTCGCGGGTCGGCGTCCCCTCGCCGTCGACCGGAGCCTCCAGCACCCCACCCGGCAGCCGCCCGTCGTCGACCACGGTCAGCACCGGCGCCCCGATCCGGCCCCGGCGATCGCGCAGACCGGCGGCCAGCTCGGCGCCGTCCGGACCCACCAGCAGGGGCACGAGTCCCGCCAGCAGCCGCAGCGCCACCGGCGGCGCGATCAGCAGCTCGCCGCGCTCGCGCTCAGGCGGCCGGCCCCGGGCCGGAAGCAACAGCCGGTTCGCCAGCCGGCGGGCGGCGGCCCGCGCCTCGAGCCGCCGCGCTTCGCCCTCGGCCAGCAGCAGGGTGGTCAGGGCAGCGGCCGGTGGCGGGCCGGCGGCCTCCAGGTAGAGGGCGGCAGCGCGGCCGCGATAGGCGGCCCGCACCCCCCGCGAGTTGCCGAGCGCTACCTCGCTGGTGCCCTCCTCGACGAACCCCGCCACCAGCCGCGCGCCGGGCGCCTCGCGGTCCAGCTCGGCGGCGATCGACTCGAGCAGCCGGAACGCCTCGCGCTCGGCCAGCAGCCCGTCCTCGAGCGCGGGCGCCTTCCAGGCCCCGGGCGACGCCGGCGGGGGTAGCCGCAGGCGCCCGCCGGCGGGCTCGGGCCACGGCCCCTCGGCGACCGGCCGGCCGCTGCCGGCGGCGTGGAAAGAGCCGCGCGGCGTCCCGGCGCGGACCGCCCAACCCTCCTCCTCGGCGACCGCGGTCGCGGCCCCGGCCGGTCCGATCTCGTAGCGCCGGCTGCGGCCGCGCTTGAGATAGACCTCGCTGGCCTCGAACCGCTGCCGGCCGAGGGCCTCGAGCAGCGTCTCCAGGAGCCCGGTCAACCGCTCACCGCGGGCAGCCCTTCGAGCAGCAGGGCCGGGGTGGAGGCCCACACCGGCAGCCGCGCGCCGGTCTTGGCGCACCAGCCCGCCCCCGCCGGCTCGGTGTCGCTGCCCACGGCGGCGATCGACGACAGCAGCTCGCCCACCGCGCCCTCGAGCCGGCATGCTCCGGTCCACTCGGCCGGCGCACCGCCGCGGATGACGCGGCCGAACGGCAGCTGCAGGACGCAGCGACCGGAGAGCGGATCGAGCCACCCGCGGCTGGCCTGCGGCAGCAGCAGACCGCCCTCGGCGCGAGCCAGCAGCTCGTCGAGCGACGCTTCGCCGGCGAGCAGCTCGAGGTGTGTGGAGCGCGGCCGCGGCGCTTGATGGCGGCTGCCGCGGCGGCCGGCGCCGGGCACCAGCTCACCGGAGGCCTGGGCGGCCACCAGGTCGGCGAGTGGCTCCTCCACCACGCCGTCCCGCAGCAGCCAGCGGCGTGCTACCGGGATCCCCTCGTCGTCGGCGGTGCGCCGCACGCCGGCCGGAGCACTCGCCGGGTCGTCCAGCAGCGCCACGCCGCTCGCCGCCAGCCGCAGTCCGCGGGCGGCGGCCGGACGGCCGCTGAGCGCCAGGGTATCGGCCTCCAGGGCATGGGCCACCTCATGGAGCAACACCGCAGCGGCGGCCGGGCCGAGGACCAGCAGCCGCGCCGGTGGCGGCGGCGGCGCCTCCCGGGCGCGGAAGGCGCCCACCAGGCCCTCCGCCAGCCGCTCGGCCGCCGCCTCGTCGAGCGCCGGCAGCAGACCTCCGAAGACGCCCCAGGGGGCCTCGGCGCGGTAGCTGAAGAACAGCTCCGACTGCGGCTCGGCGGTCAGCGTCGTGCCCACCACCTGCAGCCAGCGCCGGTGGCGACGCAGGGTCAGCCGCAGGGGAAAGGCGGCGTGGTGGGCGCGGATCCGGCGGCTCAGGCAGGCCGGCCAGGCCGCCAGCTCGGCGGTCTCCCAGGGCCAGGCCATGGGCTCCGGGTCGAGACGCGGCTCCGGCGGGGCCGCCGGCGGCAGGGCGCGGGCCACCTGCCGGAGGGCCGCTGCGAACGCCCGCGGCGCGATGCCGTCGCGGGAGGCGAGCCAGCTCTGCCCGCCGCGGACCAGCCGGACGGCCAGCCCCTCCTCCCGCCGCGCCAGCAGCCCCGGCTCCCGGCGCTCGCCGGCCAGCTCCACCTCCTCCAGACGCTCGAAGAAGGCGTCCGCCAGATCGCCCGAACGATCGGCCACCGCGGCGAGAGCGCGGGCCACGGCGCCCGTATCGAGTCCGGTGGCCAGCACCGGCCGAGCATAACGGCATGCACGGCGCACCCCGGCGGCGGACCGGCGGCGGCGCGACGGTAAGATACGCGCGCCCCGCCGGCCGCCGGTGCGGCCGGGTGCGCGCCCGCCAGCCATGACCCGCCCTCCGGCCAGGCTCGAAGACCCCCAGCTGGCCGAGCTCCGCCGGCGGCTCGCCGCGGCGCAGGACGGCGGCGGTGCGGCGCGCATCGAGCGGCAGCACGCGGCCGGCAAGCTGACCGCCCGCGAGCGCCTCGAGCTGCTGCTCGACACCGGCTCGCTGGTCGAGGTCGACGCGCTCGTGGTCCACCGCTGCCGCGACTTCGGGATGGAGGAGCAGCAGATCCCGGGCGACGGGGTGCTGTGCGGCTACGGCACCATCGACCAGCGGCTGGTCTACGTCTTCGCCCAGGACTTCACCGTCTTCGGGGGCTCGCTGTCGGAGACCAACGCCCGCAAGATCTGCAAGGTCATGGACCTGGCGATGGAGAACGGGGCGCCGGTCATCGGGCTCAACGACTCGGGCGGCGCCCGTATCCAGGAAGGGGTCGCCTCGCTCGGCGGCTACGCCGACATCTTCCTGCGCAACGCGCTGGCCTCGGGGGTGGTGCCGCAGATCAGCGCCATCATGGGGCCGTGCGCCGGCGGCGCCGTCTACTCGCCGGCGATCACCGACTTCGTATTCATGGTCGAGGACACCAGCTACATGTTCGTCACCGGCCCGGACGTCATCCGCACGGTGACCCACGAGGAGGTCACCAAGGAGGAGCTCGGCGGCGCCTCCACCCACGCCTCGAAGAGCGGCGTCTGTCACCGCACCGTGCCCAACGACGCCGCCTGTCTGCTGGCCGTTCGCCAGCTTCTCTCCTTCCTGCCCAGCAACAACCTCGAGGACCCGCCGGCCGGCCGCAGCGAGGACGACCCGGAGCGCGAGGACCCGGGCCTCGACGAGCTGGTCCCAGACGACCCCAACAAGCCCTACGACATCAAGACGCTGATCCACGCCGTGGTCGACGACGGTGTCTTTTTCGAGATCCACGCCGACTACGCCCGCAATCTGGTGGTCGGCTTCGCCCGCTTCGCCAACCGCAGCGTCGGCATCGTCGCCAACCAGCCCGGCTACCTGGCGGGGGTGCTCGACATCGACGCCTCGCTCAAGGGCGCGCGCTTCGTGCGCTTCTGCGACGCCTTCAACATCCCGCTGATCACCTTCGAGGACGTCCCCGGCTTCCTGCCCGGGACCCAGCAGGAGTTCGGCGGCATCATCAAGCACGGCGCCAAGCTGCTCTACGCCTTCGCCGAGGCCACCGTCCCCAAGATCACCGTCATCACCCGCAAGGCCTACGGCGGCGCCTACTGCGTGATGGCCAGCAAGCACCTGCGGACCGACGTCAACCTCGCCTACCCCGGCGCCGAGATCGCGGTGATGGGGCCCGAAGGCGCGGTCAACATCCTCTATCGGCGTGAGCTGGAGGCGGCCGGCGACGCCGCCGAGGAGCTGCGCGCCAGGCGGGTCGCCGAGTACCGGGAGAAGTTCTCGAATCCCTACGTGGCGGCCGAGCGGGGCTTCGTGGACGCGGTGATCGAGCCTCGCCGCACCCGCCCCGAGATCGTCCGCGCCCTGCGCCAGCTGGCGAGCAAGCGCCAGAGCGTGCCGCCCCGCAAGCACGACAACCTGCCGATCTAGCGGGCTACCAGCTCGCTTGACACTCGCAGCCGCCTCGTACAAGCTCCGCCGGGCACTGGTGGCGGAGACGGCGAGCGGAGATCTCATGCGGGAAAAAGACAGAGAGCTGAGACGGCGGCGGCAGCGGCGCCGCAAGCGTCTCAAGCTGCGGCGGCGCGAGGAGCTGACCAAGATCAAGAGCGAGCGGCGGCAGCGGCGGGCGAAGGCGGCCGACGGGGCGGGCGAGCAGGCCACCGCCAAGAAGACCGCGGCGGCGGCCGAGGAGGCCAAGGCCGAGAAGACCACCGCCAAGAAGGCCGCGGCCAAGAAAACCGCCGCCAAGAAAACCGCCAAGAAGGCGCCCGCCAAGAAGGCCGCGACCAAGAAGCCCGCCGCCAAGAAGACTGCCGCCAAGAAAACCGCCGCCAAGAAAACCGCCGCCAAGAAAACCGCCGCCAAGAAAACCGCCGCCAAGAAAACCGCCGCCAAGAAAACCGCCAAGAAGACTGCCGCCAAGAAGACCGCCGCCAAGAAGGCCGCGGCCGAGAAGTCCGCCGAGACCGGGACCGCCAGCGAATAGCGGACCCCCAGCGCCACCGGCGGTGACGCCCGGATCTCCCGAGATCCTGCGATCCTCGCCCCGGGGCACCCTCCGATGCCCGACTACCGGACGCTCGAAGCCAGCGACCCGGAGATCTTCGACGCCATCCGGCGCGAGCGGCAGCGGCAGAGCGAAGGGCTCGAGCTCATCGCTTCCGAGAACTTCGTCAGCCGGGCGGTGCTCGAGGCCACCGGCAGCGTCCTGACCAACAAGTACGCCGAGGGCTACCCCGGCCGCCGCTACTACGGCGGCTGCGAGTTCGTCGACGTCGCCGAGAGCCTGGCGATCGCCCGCGCCAAGGAGCTGTTCGGCGCCGACCACGTCAACGTCCAGCCCCACAGCGGCACGCAGGCCAACATGGCCGTCTACTTCGCGATGCTCCAGCCCGGCGACACGCTGATGGGCATGGACCTGGCGAGCGGCGGCCATCTGACCCACGGTCACCGTCTCTCCTACTCGGGCCGCGACTTCCGGGTGGTGACCTACGGCGTCGACCGCGAGTCGGAGCGCGTCGACTACGACGAGGTGGCGCAAATCGCGCTTCGCGAACGGCCCAAGCTCATCGTCTGCGGGGCCAGCGCCTACAGCCGCATCCTCGAGTTCGAGCGCTTCCGCGAGATCGCCGACCAGGCCGGCGCTCTGCTGCTGGCCGACGTCGCCCACGTGGCGGGCCTGGTGGCGGCCGGCCTCCACCCGTCGCCGGTGCCGCACTGCCAGTTCGTCACCACCACCACCCACAAGACCCTGCGCGGGCCGCGCGGCGGCATCGTCATGTGCCGGCAGGAGTACGCCAAACAGATCGACCGCGCGGTGTTCCCGGGTCTCCAGGGGGGTCCGCTGATGCACGTGGTGGCCGCCAAGGCGGTGGCCCTCAACGAGGCGCTGACCGAGGAGTTCCGCACCTATCAGGGCCAGATCCTCGCCAACGCCCGCCGGCTGGCCGACGAGCTGGCCGGGCACGGCTTCCGCATCGTCTCGGGCGGCACCGACAATCACGTCTTCCTGGTCGACGTGGCGGCCCGCGGACTCACCGGCAAGCTCGCCGAGGCCGGTCTCGAGCGCGCCGGGATCACCGTCAACAAGAACACCATCCCCTACGACCCGCAGCCACCGCTGGTGGCCTCGGGGATCCGGCTCGGCACCCCCGCGGTCACCTCGCGCGGCATGGGCGAGGCGGAGATGGCCCGGATCGCGGAGCTGATCAGCGAGGCCCTGGCCCGGCCCGAAGACGAAGAGGCGCTGGCCGGCGTGCGGCGCCGGGTCCGCGAGCTGTGCCGGCGCTTCCCGCTCTACGACGCGCTCTCCTGAGCCGGCCCGGCGATCGCCGGCTGGGCCTCCGGTTGCCACCCCCCGCTGGCCCGCAGCGGCGCGGCCGCCGGCGGCGGCACTCCGAAGCGCCGGCGTAGCAGGGTCCTCACCTCGCCCACCAGATAGATCGAGCCGCACACCACCAGCAGCTCCGGCTCCTCGGCCAGCGCCACCGACAGCGCCTCCTCGACCCGTTCCACCACCGCGGTGGGCACCGACGCCGGAGCCTGGGCGCGCAGCGCCGCCGCCGGCACCGCCCGGTCGCTGTCCGGACGGGTGAGCACCAGCCGCCGGGCACCGCGGGCCAGCGGCGGCAGGATCGCTCCCACCTCCTTGTCGCTCAGCGCCCCGAAGAGCAGCGTGTAGCGCGGCGCGTGACGCTCCAGGAAGCGGCACAGACAGCGCGCCCCGTCGGGGTTGTGGGCGGCGTCCAGCAGACAGCGGCGGCCGCCCGGAAGCGCCACCGGCTCGAGGCGACCCGGCCAGCCGGCCGCCGCCACCCCGGCTTCGATCGCCGCCCGGGTCAGACGCGGCCACCCCGCCCCGGAGAGGGTCTCGGCGGCGAGGACGGCCAGGGAAAGGTTGCCGATCTGGTGCTCGCCTCCCAGACCGAGCCCCAGCCGGTAGACCGACGACGGCGTCCGCAGGGTCACCTCCTGGCCGTGCCAGCCGTGGTCCCGGCGCCCCCGGAGCCGCACCAGACCGCGCGCCAGCCGCAGCTCGGCGCCGATCTCGGCGGCGGCCTCCTGGAGCGCCCGGCGGGCGGCCGGGCGGCCGGTCCAGGCGAAGGCGGGCCGCCCGGCGCGCAGGATGCCGGCCTTCTCGCGGGCGATGGCGGCCAGGGTGTCACCGAGATAGCTGCGGTGCTCGAGCCCGATCTCGGTGATCAGCGATACGGCCGGCTGGCTGAGGTTGGTGGCGTCGAGCCGCCCCCCCATCCCCACCTCGAGCACCGCCAGCTCGACCCGCTGGCGGGCGAAGTGGCTGAAGGCGGCGGCGGTCAGCGCCTCGAAGTAGGTCGGCAGGTGCCCAAGGGCGCCCTTCGCCGACGGCACCACCTCGGCCAGCAGCTCGCCCAGCTCGCTGCCCGGGATCGCCCGCCCGTCGATCCGGATCCTCTCCTCGACCGCCTCGAGGTGGGGCGAGGTGTAGAGCCCGGTCCGGTAGCCGGCCGCGCTGCCGATCGCCGCCAGGATGGCGGCCGTCGAGCCCTTGCCGTTGGTGCCCCCGACCAGCACCACCGGCAGCCCGGCGTGGGGGTCGCCCAGGGTGGCCAGCACCCGTCGGGTGCTGTCCAGGCCCAGCCTGACGCCGAACCGCGCCAGCCGGCCCAGGAGCTGGCTGGCCTGCGGGGGAAGGGTCACCGCGGGGAAGCCGGCACCGGGGCGCTCAGGACCCGGCCGGGGCCTTGCGTGCCGGCGCGCGGGCGAGGTGCCGGAGGGCGCGGGCCAGGGTCTCCTTGAGCTCGGTCCGCGGCACCACCAGGTCGAGGAACCCGTGAGCGAGCAGGAACTCGCTGCGCTGGAAGCCCTCGGGCAGGCTCTCGCCGATGGTCTGCTCGATCACCCGCGGCCCGGCGAAGCCGATCAGCGCGCCCGGCTCGGCGATGTTGAGGTCCCCGAGCATGGCGAACGAAGCCGTGACCCCGCCGGTGGTGGGATCGGTGAGCACCGAGAGGAACGGCAGCCGGGCGCGTCGCAGGCGCTCGAGGGCGGCGCTGATCTTGGCCATCTGCATCAGCGACAGCGCCCCCTCCTGCATGCGGGCGCCGCCCGAGGCGGCCACCGTCACCAGCGGCCGGCGGCGCTTGAGCGCCTCCTCGGCGGCGCGGGTGATCTTCTCGCCCACCACCGAACCCATCGACCCGCCCATGAACCGGTACTCCATCGCCGCCAGCACCACCGGGATCCCGTCGAGGCCGCCGGTCACCACCGCCACCGCCTCGGGCTCGCCGGCCCGCTGGCGGTTGGCACGCAGCCGCTCGCGGTAGGACTGGGTGTCCTTGAAGCCCAGCGGGTCGAGCGGCCGCAGCCCGGCGAACAGCTCGCGCGGCGACTCGTCGTCGAGCAGCAGCGCGATCCGCTCGCGGGCGCCGATCCGGAAGTGATGCCCGCACTTGGGGCAGATCCTGAGGTTCCGCGTCAGCTCCTTCGCGTAGACGATCTCCCGGCAGCCGTCGCACTTGACCCACAGCCCCTGGGGCATGCGCTGCCGCGAGCGCGCCGGCGGGGTCTGCTTGGGTTTCTTGACGCGCTTGAACCAGGCCATCGAAAGGCCCTCGCGGGGCCCCTTGCGCGAGCCTTCCGTTGGCTGCGGGTGCCCCGCGGGCCGCTCGGCAGGGTGGAGAACAGCCCTTGTTTCTAGCACTCCCGTCGACGACAGTCAATCCGGAAGTTGTTGCGCGACAGCGAGTTAGAGAGGCGCCGGGCAACCCTCCCTGGCGGCGGCCGCGGACTGACACTAGACTAGCCGTAGGCCGTTCCCCCGGCCCGCGCGGGACGAGCGGTCCGCCAGAGAGGGATTGCACCATGGCAGGTCACAGCAAGTGGGCGCAGATCAAGCGCAAGAAAGCCGTCACCGACGCCCGGCGCGGACAGCGCTGGACGAAGATCCTCAAGGAGATCACCGTTGCTGCCCGGCTGGGGGGCGGTGACGCCGACGGCAACCCGCGGCTGCGGGCCGCGGTCCAGGAGGCCAAGGCCGCCAACGTGCCCAACGACAACATCGAGCGCGCCATCAAACGGGGCACCGGTCAGCTCGAGGGCGTCGAGTACGAGGAGGCGGTCTACGAGGGCTACGGTCCGGGGGGCGTCGCCATCCTGGTGGCCACCGTCACCGACAACAAGAACCGCACCGTCTCCGAGCTCCGGCACCTGTTCTCCAGGGCCGGCGGCAACCTGGGCGAGAGCGGCTGCGTCGCCTGGATGTTCGAGAAGCGCGGCTACTTCGCCTTCGAGCGCGGCGTCATGGCCGAGGAGAAGTTCATGGAGCTGGCGCTCGAGGTGGGGGCCGCCGACCTGTCGATCGACGACGAGACCTACGAGCTCTACACCCAGCCCGAGGACTACGCTTCCGTCCGCGACGAGCTGGAGCGGCGCGAGCTGCCGGTGGAGGGCGAGCTGGCCATGCTGCCGCAGAGCTACGTCGAGGTCGAGGAGGAGCGGGTGCCGCCGCTGCTGCGGCTGATGGAGGCGCTCGAGGAGCACGACGACGTCCAGCACGTGTGGGCCAACTTCGACCTCGACTCGGAGGTGGTGGCGGCACGCTCCGCCTAGGGGCCCACGACGGGCTCCCGACCCGCGACCGGTCACGTGCGGATCCTGGGCATCGACCCCGGCAGCCGGCACACCGGCTACGGCGTGGTCGAGCTGCACGGCGACGAGCTCGAACCCCTCGACTGGGGGCGGCTGTCCTGCCCGCCTCGCGAGCCGGTGCCGCAGCGGCTCGCCCGGCTGGCGGCCGGCCTAGAGGAGCTACTCGGCCGCTGGCAGCCCGACGCCGCGGTCCTGGAGACACCGTTCCACGGCTTGAACGCCCGGTCTCTGGTGGTCCTGGCCCAGGCCCGCGGCGCGCTGCTGGCGGTGCTGGCCGGCCGCCGGGTGCCGATCCACGAGTACAGCCCGGCCGAGGTCAAGAGCGCCGTCACCGGCCACGGCAGGGCCGACAAGCGGCAGATGGCGCGCATGGTCGGGCTCCAGCTGGCTCTTCCCGAGGAGGCGGGAGAGGACGCCGCCGACGCCCTCGCCCTGGCCCTGTGCTTCGCGCGGCGGCGGCGCCTCGACCGGCTGGCCGGGACCTCCCGGGCGCGTTGAGGGCCGCCCCGCCCGCGCCTTGAGGGCACGGGGAGCTCTGTGCTAGCATCGCCGCCTTGTCTTCGCTTCAAGTGAAGGCTAGACTGTGCTAGCTCGTAGGGAGCGCTTCCCGTTACCCGAAATCGAAAACCGCGCGGGCCCCAGGCCCGTCAACCCGGGGGCGGGAACCTCAGCCCTGCTCTTCGGGTCTAATCTCACGTAGAGGAGGAAGAACGTGCAATTCGGCGGAACTTTCATGGAGATCTTCCGGGAGGGAGGCCCGGTCATGTGGCCCCTCTTGCTCTTCTCGATCCTCGGCCTGGTGTTCATCATCGAGCGCTCCATCGCCCTGCGCAGGGCCAAGATCAACGTCAACGAGTTCCTCGCCAAGATCCGCAAGTCGCTGATCGTCAACCGCTCGATCCGCGACGCCATCAAGGTCTGCGAGGACTACCGCGGACCGGTGCCGTCGATCCTCAAGGCCGGCCTGCTCAAGTACGGCCAGCCCAAGGAGGACGTCGAGAAGACCATCGAGAACGCCGCCCTCTTCGAGATGGGCCGGCTGGAGCGCAACCTGGTGTGGCTGGCGTCGATCGCCAACGTGGCACCGCTGCTCGGCTTCTTCGGCACCGTGGCGGGGATGATCAAGTCGTTCGACGCGCTGGCCGAGGCCGGTCTATCCAACCCCGGGCTGGTGGCGGCCGGTATCTCCGAGGCGCTGATCACTACGGCCACCGGTCTGGCGGTGGCGATCCCAGTGCAGTTGGCCTACAACTTCTTCATGAGCCGGATCAACAAGTTCGTCCGCGACATCGAGACCTCGACCAACATGCTGCTCGAGACCTTCGGCGAGATGCAGCGCAGCGGCATCGCGCCGGAGCCCCCGGCGGCGCCGGGAAGCGGCAAGGCAGCGGCGGCCGGCTAGTCCGGAGGGAGGCGACCGATGAGGCTCCACGTTCGCTCGACGCAGAACCAGGGGATCCCGACCGCCTCGATGGCGGACATCGCCTTCCTGCTGATCATCTTCTTCATGGTGACGATCAACTTCGAGGTCGACAAGACCCAGGTGCGGCTGCCGAAGACGGCAATCCGTCTCGAGATCCCCAAGAAGGCAGCCTACATCTCGATCACCGAGGCCGGACAGATCCGGGTCTCGAGCGGCGAGGAGATCAGCGTGCCGGTGCCCGGTCCGGAGGACGTGCTGTCCTTCGCCGCCGGGGTGGTGGCCTCTGATCCCTACAAGCCGTTCGTGCTCAAGGCCGATCGCACGGTCCCCTACCGCTACGTCGACCGGGTGATCGACGCGCTCAAACAGGCCAAGGCCGAGGTCATCTACCTGCTCTCGGAGCAGGAGACGATCGAGGCCCAGGCGGCCGGAGGTTAGCCCCATGAAGCTCAAGCGCGGCACCGTCAGCGACGAGATCCCGACCGCCTCGATGGCGGACATCGCCTTCCTGCTGATCATCTACTTCATGGTCACCACCACCTTCGCCGCCACCCGCGGCCTCGACTTCTCGCTGCCGCAGGAGGAGGACAGCCCGCTGGTCGACAAGGAAGAGTCGGTGCTCATCGAGATCCAGCCGGGCGGCGTGCTGGTGGTCGACGGCAAGACGATGCAGCTCGACGGCATCCTCGACTACCTGGAGCCCAAGCTCGAGCGCAACCCGATGAAGCCGGTGATCATCCGGCCGGCCGAGAACGCCGAGTACGGCTTCATGGTGGACGTCTTCGACGAGCTCCGGCAGTCGCCCGAGAAGAAGGGCTTCGAGATCAAGAACGTCTCGATCCCGACCCAACGGGAAATCGACATGTTCTGGTACTAGGACGGAACCGATGGCGAAAAAGCAAGCACAGCCCAGGGCCGAGCGGACCGACGCCGAGCTGGCGGTCGCCGCCGAGGAGACCTTCGCCCACGAGTACGAAGAGGATCAGCGCACGATGCGCTGGGCGATCATCGGCGCCATCATCTTCCACGCCATCCTCTTCATCATCAAGCTGCCGGAGATCATCGCCGAGGCGGCGGAGGCCAAGAAGCAGAAGGTCTACGTCGTCCAGCAGGTGCGCTTCAAGCCGCCGCCCCCCAAGCAGCAGCAGGAGATCCCCAAGCCGCGCTCCAAGAAGGTGCCGATCCCCGACCCGACGCCCGACGAGCCGGAGCCCATCCGGCTGCCCGACGACATCGAGCCCGAGATCGAGATCCCCGACACCGACCTGATCTTCGACATTCCGGACGCCCCACCGCCTCCCGAGCCGGAGGGCCCGATCCGGGTCGGCGGCGACGTCAAGCCGCCCGAGAAGATCGTCGCGCCCTCCCCGCAGTACACCGAGATCGCCCGCAAGGCGCGCATCCAGGGAGTGGTGATCGTCGAAGCGATCATCGACAAGCAGGGCAACGTCACCAACGTCAAGATCCTCAAGGGGCTGCCCATGGGCCTCGACCAGGCGGCGGCGGACGCGGTCAAGAAGTGGAAGTTCGAGCCGGCCACCCTCAACGGCAAGCCGGTGGCGGTGATCTACAACCTGACCGTGAACTTCCGGTTGCAGTAGCGGGCCGTCAGGCCGGTGGCACCGGCACCGATCTTGCTGATGGGTAGCAGGTGGCTAGCAGTCGTGGTCCTCAGGGTTCGTCACCAGCGGGTCCCCGGACCAGGAAGCCCTGAAGACCCCAAGGAGGCCGAGATGATGCGTTCCCCCACCTTCCGGACCCTCACCATTCCGGTGCTGGCCCTGGCGCTCCTCGCCGGCGGTGCCGGAGTCGCCCTGGCCGGCTACGAGGAGGGCGTCGCCGCCTTCAAGGCCGGCAGGTACGACCAGGCGGCCCGCGAGTTCCAGGCCTTCGTCGACCAGCGCCCGGGCATCTTCGAGGGCTACTACATGCTGGGCCAGAGCCTCACCCGGCTCAACCGGTCGCGCGAGGCCCTGAGCCACCTCCAGGAGGCGCTCAAGCTCAAGCCGGACCACGTCGGCGTGCAGCTCATCCTCGGCAAGACCTACCTCGACGTCGGCCGCTACAGCGACGCCGCCGGCCTGCTCGGCAAGATCAACGCCGGCTCGCTCCCCAAGGCGCAGCAGGGCGCCCTCTACCAGATGCTGGCCATGGCGCTCGAAAAGGGCGGCGATGAGGAGGGCGCGGCCGCCCAGCTCGGCCAGGCCGCCCGCGTCAACCCCGAGGACGCCGAGATCCAGTTCCAGTACGGCATTCTGGCCCTCAAGATCGGCGACACCGATCGCGCGATCGCGGCCCTCGCCAAGGCCACCCAGCTCGATTCCAAGGACGCCGCCAAGCAGCGCGCCTACGCGCAGGCGCTGGTCCGCAAGGGGCGCACCACCACCGGCACGGCGAAGATCGCCACCTACGAGAAGGCGGTGGTGGCCGGCAAGGTGGTGGCGGCGGGCAACCCCTCGTACGACGACCTGATGCTGCTGGCCGGCGCCCAGCTCGGCGCCAAGCAGTACGACGGCGCCCTCTCCACCCTCCAGCGGGCGGCCTCCAAGAACGCCGGCGACTGGCTGCCCCAGTTCTATCTCGGGCAGGCCTACACCCAGAAGGGTCAGTTCGCCTCCGCCGAGAGCTCTCTGCGCCAGGCCCTGGACAAGGCCTCTTCCAGCAGCGACAAGATGAAGATCTGGCAGAACCTGGGGCTGGTCTACGAGAAGCAGAAGAAGTACGACGACTCGATCGCCGCCTACCGTCAGGCCAACGACAGCGCCTCGGTGCAGCGGGTCCAGGAGAACAAGGACACCGCCGAGTACAACAAGGCGGTCGAGGCCGAGGCGGCCGAGATCAAGCGCCTGCAGGAAGAGCAGGAGCGGATCAAGGAAGAGCTGCAGGCCCTGCCCGGCGGGCCGCCGCCCGGCTTCTAGCGCTCGCGCCGCAGCGAGACCACCGCTCCCAGCAGACCGGCGCTGCCGCCCAGGGCCAGCAGCGCCAGCAGTTGCTGCCACGACAGGAAGCGGCCGACCAGCACGGCCCCGAAGAGGCTGGTGGACCCGGGGGCGCTGAGCGCGGCGAAGCCGACCCACAGACCAAGCAGGGCCAGCGCGCCGCCGGCCAGGCCCTGCAGCAGACCCTCCAGATAGAACGGGCCGCGCACGTAGAGCTCGGTGGCGCCCACCATCCGCATCACGGCGATCTCCTCGCGGTAGAGGTAGGCGGTCAGGCGGACGACGCTGGCGATGGTGAAGACCGCCGCTCCGAGCAGCGCCAGCCCGACCATCAGACCGATCCCCTTGAGCAGACCCACCAGGGTCTCGAGCTGCTGGAGCCAGTCGCGGTCGTCGTCGACCATCGTCACTCCCGGCTGCCGGCGCAGCTCGGCCAGCCACGAGGCCAGGCGCTCGTCCGCCACCCGCTCGGGCTGGAAGGCGATCTCGAGCGACGGCGGCAGCGGCTCCTCGCGCCAGCCCTCGACCAGCTCGGCGACGCTGGGGAAGATCTCCCGAAAGCGCTCCCGGGCCCGCGCCGCGCTCACCTCCTCGACCTGCTCGACCCAGGGCTTCGAGCGCAGCCCCCGGCCCAGCGCCTGGCGCTCGGCGGCGCTCTGCGCGGGATCGAGATAGACCACGATCCGGGCCTCGCCTCGCCACTCGGCCACCACCCGCGACAGGTTCTCGATGAGCAGCAGGAAGGTCCCGCCGATAAAGACGCTGGCGGCGATGGTGACCACCGCCAGCAGGCTGACCCGCCAGCTGCGCCCCAGGCTGACCGCCGCCTCGCGCAGAAAGTAGGCGACGACCCGGAAGACCGCCAGCCGTCTCACCGCGGCGCCGTCGCCGGGACCGGAGCCGGCTCGCGCTCGTCCGCCGGCGCCCGTTGTCCCGGCTTCAGCCAGCGGTCGTCGACCAGCCGCCCGCGGTCGAGCATCAGCACCCTGCCGCCCACGGTCCGCAGCAGCTCGGGCTCGTGGGTGGCGACCAGCACGGTGGTGCCCTTGCGGTGGATCTCCACGAACAACCGCAGGATCTCCCACGAGAGCTGCGGGTCCAGGTTGCCGGTGGGCTCGTCGGCGATCAGGATCTCGGGGTCGCCGATCAGCGCCCGGGCGATCGCCACCCGCTGCTGCTCACCGCCCGAGAGCTCGCCCGGGAAGGCGCTCATCCGGTGCGCCAGCTCGACCCGGCGGAGCGTCCGGTAGGCCATCTCCTTCTGCTCGCGCAGCGGCATGCCGAGGATCCGCGGCAGGTAGCCGACGTTCTCGAACACGGTCTTGCGCGGGATCAGCCGGAAGTTCTGGAAGACGACGCCGATCGAGCGTCTCAGATAGGGGATCTTCTTGGCCGGCAGCGACGCGACGTTGCGCCCGTTGACCAGGATCTGCCCGCTGGTCGGCGTCAGCTCGCGGTAGATGAGCTTCAACAGGGTCGACTTGCCGGCCCCGCTCGGCCCGGTCAGAAACGCGAACTCCCCCGGCGCCAGCTCGAAGCTCACGTCCTCGAGCGCAGTCCGCCCCGGAAACCGCTTGCTGACCCGCAGAAAGTGGATCACGCGGTGGCGGGCCTTGGTAGCTGGAAGCACTGTGGCATGAATGGGCAATTTTAGACCAAGGAGTGGTGCCCTCTCGAGCAGGCCTTGGGCGGTGGGTCAGCTTCAACGGGCGGGGCGAGAGCCGGCCGGGGCGGGGCATGCCAGGGGACGCGGCCGGCCTGACAGACTTCAGAGGGGAGGCCGGCCGCTCCTCACCGCTGCGCGCTGCCCGGTCCGTAGACTTCGAGGATTGTCGCAAGCGCTTGCGGCGAGGCCCCTGTCGAGCCCCACCCCGGCCGGCTCCTGCGCGGTCCGTGAGGGCTGACCCACCGCGCGGACCGCTGTGCGTCGAGCTGACCATCGTCAAGAGCAGCTAAGCGCCAAAAGCCTTGGTGGCGACCACGCGGGCCCGCGCGGAGGTGTTGGTGGTGGAACAAGTGGGGCGACGCCCGGTCTGAGGAGACAGCCCACCCTCTCTACCTGATTCTGGGCTTCGGCGCTGAACTGCGCCTCGAGTAGTGCCTCGCCGTCTTGAGAACTTCAAGCCGTTGCGTCGCTCTACCGAGCTCTGGACCACGCCGACGTCATCCGCCCGAGTTCGGATCTCGCCACGTCGAGGCAGAGGAAATTTCCGTTTCTCTCTACCCGGCTCTAGTCTCCACCAACGCTGCGAAGATCGAGACGGAAGCCTAGCCACGCCGACAGTCCGAAGCTCAGGCTCTAACCTGCTGCTCGACCGCCTTAGAATCCCGACATGCCGTCAGACAAGACCAACTGCCCCCGGCAGGTCAACGGGTGGTGGGTCTGGAGCGCGGGCGACGGGGCGGTGGAGGTCTCGTTCGTGGGGCGCGGGCCGAGCGGGGGGCGGCGCGACGCGCTGGGAGCCGTGGCGGATGGCGAGCTGGGGCTCGCCTGGCTGCGGCAGGTGCACTCGGCGCGGGTGGTGAGCGCGGAGAGCGGGGCGTGCGGCGAGGGGGACGCGCTGGTGACGCGGCAGGCGGGACTGGCTCTGAGCGTCGCGACGGCCGACTGCGTGCCGGTGGTGGTGGCGGGCGGCGATCGGGTGGCGGCGGTCCATGCGGGATGGCGCGGCATCGCCGAGGGCGTCGTGGCGGCGGCGCTCCACCGGCTGGGTGGCGATCCGGGGACGCTCACGGCATGGATCGGGCCGGCGATCGGCCCTTGCTGCTACGAGGTCGGCGGCGACGTCGCCGAGCGGGTCGCCGGCGCCAGTCATGCGGCAGTGGTCAAAGCCCGGGCCACCGGCCGCCCTCACCTGGATCTGCCGGCGGCGGCGACCCACCAGCTCGCTGCGGGCGGGATCGAGCGGGTGCAGCACATCGAGGCCTGCACCCGCTGCTCCACCGGAGAGCTGTGGAGCTATCGCCGCGAGGGCCGGGGTGCAGGACGGAACTACACCTTCGCGTGGCTGCGGCCGGGCACGACCTGACCGCGTCGTGGCGTGCCGAGCCCGCGCTCAGCGGCCGCGGCGGCGGCGCATGCGGCGGGTGGGGTCGATGCCGATCGAGCGCAGGAAGGAGAGGTCGCGGCCGTTGATGCGGAACACCGGGTCGGCGCCGCGGGGGGTGAGCTCGAAGGCCTCCGGGGTCTCGTCCTCACGCTTGCGGTCGACGACGAGATAGACCGACCAGCCCTCTTCACGGATGCGGTGCATCGAGCGCGTCACGTCGGAAGACTCCGACAGCGCCCGCGACAGGGCGCCGCGGAGATCGCGCAACACCTGTCGGAGTTTGGCGTCCAGAATCGTCCTCCTCGGCGCGAAGCGACAGGGGGGAATTATCGTCGGCCCGTCGAGGGCTGTCAAACAACCCACATGGTAGCTTGACCGCCGTGAGTGCCGCGATCCGGACGGCCGGCGAGGAGCCATTGCCGCCTCGTCTCGCCGCCTGGCTCGCGGCCCGCGAGCGGCGATTCACCGCCGCAGAACGACTGGCCGGCGACGTCTCGCCGCGCCGCTACTGGCGGCTCGAGCTGGCGGCTGGCGGCAGCGCCATCGCCTCCTGGTATCCGCCCGCCGTCCGCGACGCCTGCCGCCGCTTCCGACTCGCCGGCCGTCTGCTCGACGGGGCCGGCGTGCCGGTGCCGGCGATCCTCGCCGCCGACTGCCGTGCCGGCTTCATGCTGCTCGAGGACGCCGGCCACCGCACGCTCTTCGAGCTCGGCGGCGGCTGGCGGCGGCTGACCCCCTATCTCGAGCAGGCGGTCGAGCTCGCCGACCGCATCGGGCGGCTCGACCCGGGGGGGGTGGCGCGGCTCAACCCGCCGCTCGACCGGGCGCTGCTCGGGAGCGAGCTGGACCGCACCTGGGAGGCCTTTCTCGAGCCCCACGGCCTGACCGGCGAGCCGGCGGTGGCGCGGGACCTCCGCGCCGGCCTCGAGGAGTGCTGCCGCCATCTGGGCGAGGGCCCGCTGGTGCCCTGTCACCGCGACTTCATGGCCCGCAACATGGTGCCCCGCGGCCCGGCCCCGGGGCTCTGCGTCCTCGATCATCAGGACCTGCGTCTGGGACCGCGGTTCTACGATCTGGCCTCGCTCCTCAACGACAGCCTGTTCCCACCCGCGCCGGTGCTCGAGCCGCTGCTGGCAACGCGCCTCGCCACGCGCGACGACCGGCTCCAGTACCACCGCGCCGCCGCCCAGCGGACGCTCAAGGCCATCGGCACCTTCGAGAGCTTCGCCCGCCGCGGCTGGCCCCGGCACCGGCCCCTGATCGCGCCCACCCTGGAGCGCGCCCTGCACCATCTCGGGCGGCTCCCCGAGACCCGCTCCGTGGCCCGACGGCTCGGCCCGGCGTGGCGGCGAGCGTCGGTCTGCTAGGATGGAGGTCCGGTCGCAAGGCGGCCGGCAGGACGCCCGTCGGCGAACGCGTCCGGAAAGAGGTGGCCGATGCCAAGTATGCAAGAGCTGCTCGTCATCCTGCTCATCGTCCTGGTGATCTTCGGCGCTTCCAAGCTCCCCCAGCTCGGCCGCGGACTGGGTGAAGGCATCCGCAACTTCCGCCGGGGCCTCAAGAGCGACGACGAGGACGGACCCGAGAAGGTGGAGGCCTCCTCCAAGCAGTAGCCTCCCTCCGCCGGGCGGCGGATCAGAAGATCCAGGCGCTGACTTCGGTCGAGTGCCAGACCGCCTGCTGGTGGACCACGTAGCGGTCCAGCACGCGATCCAGATAGCGCCGCGTCTCGCGGAAGGGCGGCACCCCGCCGTAGCGCAGCACGTTGCCCGGCCCGGCGTTGTAGGCCGCCAGCGCCAGCGCCACGTCGCCGTCGAACAGCTCCAGCAGGTCGGCCAGGTAGCGGGCCCCCAGATCGACGTTGACCGCCGGATCCAGGGCCGCGTCGCCGCGGTTGTAGTGCTCCGCGGTCTCGGGCATCACCTGCATCAGACCGAGAGCGCCCTGCGCGGAGACCGCCAGTGGATCGAAGCCCGATTCGGCCTCCATCATCGCCGCCAGCAGCAGCTCGTCGACCTGATGCCGCTGGGCGGCCTGCAGGATCAGCCCGCCGTAAGGTAGGCCGCTCACCCGCTTGCTGCGCGCCGTCTCGTCACCGAGCCGCCGGAACATCTCGAAGCTGCGAGCACGGCGGCGCACCGCCTCGGCCACGTTGGGCTGGTCGACCATCAGCAGCCCCTGGGTGAGCGGCGCCCCGCGCACCCAGGTCGCCAACTCCTCGAGCAGGTAGACCTCCTCGGGCTCGAGGGCCGGGGTCTCCAGCTCGGCGAGCGACGCCGAGCCACCCGTCGGCACGGCCGACGGCAGCAGCAGCAGCAGCAGCGTGGCCGGCGCAGCGAGGGCGGCACGGCAGGCGAGCAGCCGCCTCATCGGGGCGCACCTCGGCCGGCAGCACGGCAACCGGATGTGCTCCGCCTGTACGGGTTCCTACTCGGCATGACGGGTGGTGATTTAGGAGAGATGCCGTTGCCCGAGGACATCGGGCAACCGAGGCATGGACCGACCGCCGGACAGGCGGGGGAGGCCGACAGGCCTCGCCTCAACCGCGGAGTATAGCAGAATCGGAGCCGAAAATCCCCTCCCGGGGCCAACCGCGCAACGGAGGTCGGTTGGCCGGCGGCCGCCGGGGGCCGAGACGGCCCTACCCCCGCCGCCGGACGGCCTAGCGCCGCAGCCGCCGGCGGGTCGCGGCGTAGTCGCCGGCCACGATGCCCAGGTCGGAGACCTTGTTGCGCAGCGTGTTCCGGTGGACGCCCAGGCTCTTGGCGGAGCGCGACAGGTTGCCCTCCTGGCTCCGCAACGTCGCCACGATGTACTGCTTCTCGAACTCGCGCCTGGCCTGGTCGAGGGTGACACCGCGACGGACCAGTTCGTCGACGATCTGGTACAGACGACCGTTCAGGTTCTGCTTGACCACCAATGCTCGCCAGCTTTTTTTTGCGCGACGGAGGATACCACAGTCGAGCGCTGCCGCCAGTCGCGACAGGGTACGTCCGGGCGGCGCGACGAACCGGTCTAGGAGCCTAGTTGGGCTTGGGGTCCAGTCGGTCGCCGACGTAGATCGCGTAGCGCGACTCGAGGATCTTCGCCAGCGAGGCGCGCTCGTTGACCGAGAGCACCGCCAGCTCGCCGACCACCATCGGGGGCTGGCCGGGCGGCGTCTGGCGATAGATCGTGAAGATGTCGCCCGGCGTCACGCCGTGCTGCGCCCCGCGGTCGATGAACACCACGTGACCCTGGCCCAGCGAGACCAGCCCGGTCCCCGAGCCGAGAACCACCGGCGCCTCCACCAGCCGCTCGCGGGAAACGGGGTCGTTGATCGAGCGCAGCCCCGAGCGCCGCGCCAGCGGCACCGGCTCCGGGACGAACGGCCGCAGGAAGTCCCCCACCATCGACGCCGAGCAGGAATGGACGATCTCGGCGATCGCCGACTCCGCCTGTACCGAGAGGATCTGCACGCGGCCCTGATAGCCGTAGTACCTGCCGACGACCTCGCCGGTTTCCGGGTGGCGCATCAGCCCTTTCGGTACCACGACGGTGTAGAGGGCGCCGGGCTGCAGACCGTCGCTACCGTCGACGTAGACGACGTCGCCCACGGTCAGGTTGAGCTTGGCGGTGCCGGTCCCGCCGTAGCGGCCGGACCCGCGGCCGGCACCCCGGCGGCCGCGGCCCGCCAGATCGGGGGTCAGATGGTCGTATTCGGAGCCCGCGATCCGCAGCGCGAAGGTCTCGTCCGGATCGGCCACGAAGCCGCTGCAGTAGATGTCGTCCTCGGCACCCAGCGCCTGGGGCGGCGAGGCCGGTCGATCGGGCCCCTGCCCGCCCGGCTCTCCGGCGCTCGGGACCGCAGCCGCGGCCCGCGACTCCAGGTCCTCGAGCGGCGTCACCTCGACCCCCACCACCAGCGGATCGCCCGGGTAGATCCAGTGCGCGTCCAGGATGTAGGGGTTGCGCTCCCAGAGCTGCGGCCATAGATAGGGATTGCCGTAGAAACGGCTCGCCAGGTCCCACAGCGTGTCGCCGCGCTGGATCACGTAGACCTCGGTGCCCTCCGGAAAGGAGGTCGGGGGGTCCCAGGGCGTCCAGTGATCGCCCACCAGGCGCAGGTTGGTGGGGGGACGCGTAGCCGCCGCCGCTCCGGCCGGCCAGGTGCCGAGGGCTCCGCCGGCCAGAATCCCCGCGACCACGACGGCCATTGCCGGACGAATCAGGCGGCGTGACGGCATAGCTCCGGACCCCCTAAGTATCGAGAGATCAAGGACTAACGGGCGCGATCATCGACAACGTACCGGTTTTGCTTCGGCACTGTCAAGCGACAGTTTCACACCCCTCAAGGTATCTGTCCCCGCCGCTCCTCGGCCATCGCCGCCGCCGCCGTCAACGGGAAGCGACGCAGGACCTCGTCGTAGCGGGCCCGAGCCTCCGCCGGCGCCCCCAGCCTGGCCAGACAGTCCCCCGCCTTGACCAGCGCGTCGGGCACCTTGTTGCTCCCCGGATAGCGCTGGACGGTCTCGTCGAAGGCCGCCAGGGCGCCGTCGTAGTCGCCCCTCGCGAAACGGCTCTCGCCGATCCAGTACTGGGCGTTGTCGGACAGGTCGGTGGCCGGATAGGCCTGCAGGAAGCGCTGGAAGCTGCTCTCGGCGTCGACGTAGCGGCCCTGGTGGTAGAGCGTGTAGCCGCGGTCGTAGAGCGCCTGGGCCGCGGGGTCGAGCGGCGCGGCGGCGCCTCCGGCCTCGGCGGGCTCGGCAGCCGGCGCCGCGGACGGGGTCGGCGGAGCGGCGACCGGCGGAGCCGCGGCCGGCGCTCCGGACGAGCCGTCGGAAGACCCGGCAGGGTGCCCCGCAGCAGGGCCGGCCGGCGAGCCGACCGGTGGCTCGTCGTCGTCCAGCTCCAGGTCCGAGGACTCGATCTCGGCCTCCCCGGCGGACGCGGCGCTGGGGGCCGGCGGCGCCGCGGGCGGCCTGGCCACCGGCGGCCTGCCGCCGCCCGCCGCCTGCAGGCTCGCCACCTGCTGGCGCAGCCGCTCCATCTCGACCTCGGCGATCGCCGCTTTGCGCTGCAGCTCGAGCAGCCGGGCCTTGATCTCCTCGAGCTCGTCGGCGGCGGGCTGACGCGGCGGCAGCACCGTCGGCCCACAGGCCGCGAGCAGCAGGACCACCACCCCGCCGCACAAGAAACTCCGCTTCATCTTGCCGCCCCTTCCTGCGTCGCCCCCCCGCCGGGCTCCTCCTCGTCGGGATCCTCTTCCTCGGGGCCGTCCTCCTCGGCTTCCTCTTCGTCGACTCCCTCGACGTCGGCTTCCTCGACGTCGGCTTCCCCCTCGTCGGAGGAGACTGCATCGGGGGCCTTCCCGTCCGGCGCCTTCTCCTCGGCGACCTTCACGTCGGGGACCTTCTCCTCCCGGATCTTGACCTCCGGGATCTTGGCCACCCAGGGACTGTCCTTGAACTCCTCGCGCAGCCGCGCAAAGGTCTCGATCGCCTTCTCCCTCTCGCGGGCGCCCCGGTAGGCGAGCCCCAGGTGATAGAGCGCCTTGTCCTTCTCCGGGTAGTTCGGGTACTCCGCCATCAACGCTTCGAGCCGGCCGATGGCACCGCGCCACAGCCGGCGGCGCATGTTGTAGCGCCCGATGATGAACTCGTGCTCGGCCAGGGTGTTGCGCAGCTCGACCAGCCTGGTCCGGGCGTCCGGCGCATAGCCCGAGGTGGGATAGAGCCGTAGCAGGTCCTCGTAGGCCTCGATCGCCTTGCGGGTCGAGGTCTGGTCGCGGTCGGGCCTGAGGACGCGCTCGGCCAGGCTGTTGGCCATCTGGAGCTGGACGTAGGCGCCGCGATCGCTGGTCGGGAAGCGGTTCTGGAAGTCCCGGTACTTGGCCTCGGCGCGGATGTAGTTGTTCTCGCCGCCGTCCAGATAGAAGGCGTCGGCGACGCGCAGCAGCGCCTGGCGGCCGCTGGCCGAGTTGGGGGCCACCTCGAAGGCGTGGGTGAAGTACTCGCGGGCCTGCGCGTACTTCTTACGCTCCATCAGCTCCTCGCCGCGGGCCAGCGCCTCCTCCGAAGACAGCCGGAGGATCGGGTTCTCCTTGGGCTTGCCGCTCTTGCAGCCGGCCAACGTGACCGCCAGCACGGCCAGCAGCAGTACCGCCGCCCGGACGGGTGGCGGCAGACGCCGGCCCGCCCTCACGCCGCCTCTCCCAGTGCCCGCCGGCGCAGCTCGCCGATCGCCGCCGGCGGATCGGCGGCGCCGAACACCGCCGAGCCGGCAACGCAGAGCTCGACGCCGGCCTCCACCACCTGGCGGATGTTCGCCTCCCCGATGCCGCCGTCCATCGCCAGCGGCACGCCCAGTCCCCGCTGGGCCACCATCCGCCGCAGCCGCCGCGCCTTGTCGAGAACGTAGGGCAGGAAGCTTTGACCGGCAAAGCCGGGGTTGACCGACATCAGCAGCACGAAGTCGAGCCCTGGCAAGATGTCTGCCAACACCTCCACCGGGGTGGCCGGGTTGAGCGCCACTCCGGCCCTGGCACCGCCCCGCCGGATCCGCTCCAGCAGCCGGTCGAGGTGGGTCGCCGCCTCCCAGTGCACCGACAGCCAGGCGGCGCCGGCCTCCAGATAGTCGTCGAGCAGCCGCTCGGGGTTGGAGACCATCAGGTGGACGTCGAGCGGCAGCTCCGAGCAGCGCGCCAGCGCCCGCACCACCGGCGCGCCGATCGTCAGGTTGGGGACGAAATGGCCGTCCATCACGTCGACGTGGAGCAGATCGGCCCCACCCCGACGGCACAGGTCGGCGGCGCCCTTGAGGTCGGCCAGGTCGGCCGCCAGCAGCGAAGGGGCGATCAGCACGGGTTCAGGCCCCCACCCTCTCCTCGGCGGTGACCACCAGCGAGATGACGTCGCGCCGGTGCAGCGGATGGCCCGGCAGCGGGTACTGGCGGAGCACGATGCCTGGAGCGATCCCCTCGTAGGGCTCGAACTTGACGCTCCCCAGCCGGAAGCCGCGGCGGTCGAAGAAGTGCCGCACCAGGCGGAAATCGCGGTAGGCCAGATCGGGCATCACGAAGGTGTCGGTCGGGCTGTCGAGACACAGATACAGCGCCACCGCCGCCGAGCGCCCCACCCGCGCCCCCGGCGGCGGCACCTGATCGACCACCGTCCCCGGCTGGGCGCCCGCCCGGTAGACCCCGGCGGTGCGGCCCACCGCCAGACCGGCGGCGCTGAGCGTCACCTGGGCGGTCTGCAGCGCCTTGCCCACCAGGTCCGGCACCTCGAGCAGCTCGGGGCCCAGCGACATCACGATCTCGACCTCGCTGTCCTGCTTGACCAGGCTGCCGGCCCCGGGGGTCTGCTGGAGCACGTGCCCCGCCGCCATCTCGGCGTCGTAGCGGTCCGCCGCCGGCCGTCGCCGGACCTTCAGCCCGGTGTCGGCCAGACGCCCCAACGCCTGGTCCTCGGGTAGACCCTCCAGCGCTGGCACCGTGGTCACGCCGCTGCGCACGAACAGGCTGAACGAGAAATAGGCCGCGAACCCGAAGACCCCGACCACCAGTCCGCCGAAGGCCAGCCAGCCGAGTGCTCGGAGCGCCCGCGCCAGCATTCGCGGAGTGTAGCAGCCATGAGACCATCTGGGCGCGGTGAAGCGGCCCCCCCTCGGCGCCCACGTCTCGATCGCCGGCGGCTACCAGCGCGCCCTCGACCGCGGCGCCGAGCTGGGCTGCGACACCCTCCAGATCTTCGTCGCCAGCCCCGGCCAGTGGCGCCTCCGGCCGCTGGCCCGCGGCGAAGCGGCCCGCTTCCGCCGCGCCCACGCCACCTCCCCGATCGGCCTCCTCGTCGCCCACGCCGCCTACCTCATCAACCCCGCCGCCGCCGACCGCACGGTCCTCGCTCGCTCGCGCCGCGCCCTCGCCGCCCACCTCGATCGCTGCGACCGCCTGGGCGTCGACTTCCTGGTCCTCCACCCCGGCGCCCACATGGGGCGCGGCGAGACCGCCGGCCTCGAGCGCGCCGCCGACACCCTGGCCCGCGTCCTCGACCGCCACCGCGGCCCCACTCGCCTCCTCCTCGAGACCACCACCGGCCAGGGCACCGTCCTCGGCCACCGCCTCGAGCAGCTCGCCGAGATCCGCCGCCTCACCGGCCGCCCCGACCGCCTCGGCGTCTGCGTCGACACCTGCCACGTCTTCGCCGCCGGCTACGCCGTCCACCAGGCCCGCGGCTACCGCCGCTTCTTGATCCGCCTCCGCGCCCTCTTCGGCCCCACCGAGCCCAGCGCCCTCCACCTCAACGACTCCCGCACCCCCTTCGCCTCCCACCGCGACCGCCACGCCAACCTCGGCCACGGCGCCATCGGCACCGCCCTCTTCAAACGCCTCCTCCGCGACCCAAGCCTCCGCAAGGTGCCGATGATCCTGGAGACCCCGCGCGGTTCCGACGGCCAAGGACACGCCCGCGACCTGACGCTGCTGCGCGAGATCCGCTAGCCACAAGTTCTGTGGCTCTCTCGTGGCTCGCAGCTCACCACGAGCTTGATTTCAGCGTATCTCCCTGCCTCTTTCCTGAAAGACCGAGGGCACCCTGCTGCGCCAAGCGGCTACGTGCCCCGGCAGGCCTGCGAGGCCTCGCCAGCTCAGTTGATCCAGCGGTCGACGAGGCGGTTGATGACGGAGCGGGGGTAGTTGGCGGTGGGGGAGGGGAGACGGGTGAGGGCTTTTTCGAGGTCGGGCCAGGCGGCTTCGAGGGAGGTCAGGGGGTTGGCGAGCCAGAGGACGCGCTGGCGGCGGTCGACGGCGACGAGGGCGGGCTGGGGCTGTTGGTCTTCGGCCGGGGGGGTGACGCCGTAGTGGGCGGAGAAGCCGCGGTCGTCTTCGAGGAGGGGGAAGGGGAGGTCGAGCTCGCGCTGCAGAGCCTTGAGGTCGTCGAGCTTGGCGGGGGAGACGCCGATGACTGCGGTCTGGCGCTCGGCGAGCTGGCGGCTGCGGGTGGCCAGGGCGGCGAGGTCGCGGCGGGCGCGCTCGTCGGCGGTGGCGGCGAAGAAGTAGAGCAGCACCGAGGTGCGGGGCACCTCGTCGCGGAGCATCAGAACCACGTCCTCGGTCGAGGTGAGATCGAAGTTGGGAGCCTCATCGCCGATCGCGAGCGCCATCTCCGCAGCCGTCCTTTCTGGTCCGTTGGCCTCTGGGTGCCGGGGCTCTAGGACCCCGGCAGGAGACCCTGGGGGATGTTCTTCAAGAGATCGAAGTAGATCACCACCACCATCAGGGTGACGATCAGCACCAGGCCCACCTGGTTGATCCGCTCCTTGACCTTGATCGACAGGTCGCGGCGGCGCACCACCTCGATCATCAGGATCAGGATCTGGCCACCGTCGAGGACCGGGATGGGCAGCAGGTTGAGGATGGCGATGCTGATGCTGATCAGCCCCATCAGGTGGAGCAGGTGCTTGAAGCCGGTGCGTGCCGCCGCGCCGCTGAGCGCCGCGATCTCGATCGGTCCGGACAGGGCGCTCTTGGCGGCCAGCCGGCCGCTGAAGATCTTGCCGAGGACGGCGAAGGTGTGGCGGGTGACCTCGAGGTTGAAGCGGACGCTTTCGCGCAGGGCGGGCAGCAGGCCGAGACGCTGGAAGTAGCCCGGGCGCAGGCCGATCTTGCCGCGGCCGTCCTCGTCGCGGGGCACCACCTCGAGCGTCAGGTCCTCGCTGCCGCGGCGGACGGTGACCGCCACCGTCTGCCCGGGCCGGGCCTCGATGTGCTCGACGAAGCCCTCCCAGCCGGCCAGCGGGCGGCCGTCCGCCTTCACCACCTCGTCGCCGGGGTGGAAACCCGCGGCCGCGGCCGGGCTGCCGGCGATCACCTGCGCCACCCGCGGCAGCACCGTCGGGTAAACGCCGGCGTCGCCGAACTCGTAGCGCGGCACGGTCTCGGGCACCAGCCGGACCTCGCGCCGTCGACCCTGCCGCTCGATGGCCAGGACCACCTCGCGGCCCGGCGCCGTGAGCAGCGCGAACTGCACCTCGTCCCACTTGCCGACCGGCCGGCCGTCGATGGCCACCACCCGGTCGCCGGGCTCCAGGCCGGCCTCGTCGGCCGGCGAGCCGGCGACCACGGTGCCCACCACGGGCGGGATCTCGGGCAGCGAGGTGACCTCGATGCCGAGCATGAAGACCAGGGCCGTCAGCACCACCGCCAGCACCACGTTCATCGCCGGGCCGGCCAGATAGACCAGCACCCGCTGCCAGCGTGGCTTGGCCATGAACTCCCGCGGGTCACCGGTGAGATCGTCGGGATCCTCACCGCCCAGCTGCACGAACCCGCCCAGCGGCACCAGCGACACCCGGTAGTCGGTCTCGCCGCGCCTGAAGCCCCAGATCCGCTTGCCGAAGCCGAGCGAGAAGGTCAGCACCCGGACGTCGAAGGCCTTGGCCATCAGCAGATGGCCGGCCTCGTGGACGAAGATGATGACGCCCAGGGCGAAGATGAAGGCGGCGGTGTTGCTCAGCAGATCCAAGATGCTCGCTCCATAGCGGCCGGCGGGTGGTGGGAGTGGCGGGCGGGACCCGGGCTCGGGCTGGAGTCCAGCAAGCGGCGTGCCGACCCGCGGCCCGCCCCGCCGGCGGCGGCGCCCGGCATCATACCCCGGCCGGACGGGGCTACGAGCCCACCGCCAGCTCGCCGCCCAGCCACCAGACGCCGAACAGAAAGACCGGCGCCGCGAACAGCAGGGCGTCGAGCCGGTCGAGGAAGCCGCCGTGGCCCGGCAACAGGCCGCCCGAGTCCTTGACCCCGGCGCCGCGCTTGACGATCGACTCCACGAGATCGCCCAGCTGGCCCGCCACCGAGGCGGCGGCGGCCAGGGCGAGCACCCGCGCGCTGGGCCGGCCCAGGTGCAGGAAGCTCCACGCCACCGCCGCCAGGAGCGACGCCGCCAGGTTGGCCGCCGCTCCCTCCCAGGTCTTCTTGGGGCTCACCCGCGGCGCCAGGCGCCGCCGCCCCCAGGCCGATCCCACGTAGTAGGCGGCCGTGTCGCCCAGCCAGACGACCGCCAGCACGAGCAGCAGCAGCCAGGGGTCGGCGAGCTGCAGGTGGTAGAGGCTCGCGGCCGGCAGCGCCAGGTAGGGCAGGCCGAAGGCCAGGATCCCCAGGGCGGCCATGCCCTCCTCCACCGGGGTGCGGGCCAGCAGCACGACGACGCCCACCCCGACCGACAGCACCGCCGCCGCCAGCAGCAGCTCGTGAACGAGCAGCGGGACCTGGGCCGGGCCGCCGGGGAGCCCGGGACCCAGCGCCCAGGCGGCGGGCGGCACCAGCACCGGCAGCACCCACAGCGGCCCGCGGGGAGCCCAGCGGCGGCCGAGGCTGACGTACTCCAACGCGGCCAGGACCAGGAGCACCAGGACGAGGGCGAAGAACCAGCCGGCCGGCAGAACGAAGACCGCCGCCAGGGCCAGCGGCAGCGCGACCAGAGCTGTCAGGAGCCGCTGCATGCGACCGGCGAGCGAACGCCGGTCAGCTCTGTCGCTGGCCGGCGATGAACCCCTGATCCTCTTCGTCCACCGCCCCGTAGCGCCGGTCGCGGGCCTGGAACTCGACGATCGCCCGCAGCAGGTGGCGGCGGCGGAAGTCGGGCCACTGGGTGCGGGTGACCCAGATCTCGGTGTAGGCGATCTGCCAGAGCAGGAAGTTGCTGACCCGCATCTCGCCCGAGGTGCGGATCAGCAGGTCGGGGTCGGGGAGCCCCGCGGTGTAGAGGTAGCGGTCGAGGGTCTCCTCGTCGATGTCGGCCCGCTTGCCGCTCGCCCAGTCGGTGACGATCTGGCGGCAGGCGTCGACAATCTCGCAGCGCCCCGAGTAGTTGAGGGCGATGTTGAGGCGCATGCCGCGGCAGTCGCGGGTGGCCTCGAGCCCGCGCTCGAGCGCCTCCACCACCGAGGGGTCGAGCTCGCGCCAGCGGCCCATCACCCGGAAGCGGACGTCGTTCTCGACCAGGTTGTCGATCTCGCGCCTGAGGTACTCCTTGAGCAGGTTCATCAGCGTCCACACCTCGTAGCGGGGACGCTTCCAGTTCTCCACCGAGAAGGCGTAGAGGGTGAGGGCCTCGAGGCCGAGCTGGGCGGCAGCCTCGATGGTGTCGCGCACCGCCGCCACGCCCGCCCGGTGCCCCTCGACGCGGGGCAGGTTGCGGGCCTTGGCCCAGCGCCCGTTGCCGTCCATGATGACGGCCACGTGGCGGGGCAGCCGGTCGAGGTCGATGCGGCGCAGCAGGCGTTCCTCGGGCGAGCCGGCCGCGGCCAGTTGGGAGAGATCCGGCATGGCGGGAGGCCGAAAATATCACACCGGCGACCAGCGCGCCGGATAGGAGACCGCCTCGAGCACCAGCCCGTGGGCCGGGGCGGTGGGACCGGCCGCGTCGCGCGCGCCGCCGGCCAGCAGGGCGGCGAACCCGGCCGGGGTGCGGCGCCCGCGCCCGACCTCGACTAGGGTGCCGACCAGCCCGCGCACCATGCCGCGCAGGAAGCCCGTCCCGCGGATCGTGAAGACCAGCTCCTCGCCCTCTTCACGCCAGGCGGCGGCGAAGATCCGCCGCCGCGGCTGGCGGTGGGCGCCGCCGGCCAGCGCGAAGGCCGAGAAGTCGTGCTCGCCGGCGAGAGCCTCGGTCGCCCGGACCATGGCGGCGAGGTCCAAGGCGCCGCCCACCCGCACGACGTAGGGAGCGTCCAGCGGCGACAGCACCGGCGCCCGGCTCAGCCGGTAGCGGTACTCCTTGGCGGCGGCGTGCTTGCGGGCGTGGAAGCCGGCCGGCATCCGGTCGGCGGCGAGGACCCGTATGTCTTCAGGCAGGCGCCGATTGGTCCCGTGCACCAGACCCCCCAGCGGAAACTCCCGGTCCGAGCCCGCCGCCGGCTCGAGGTGGGCCACCTGACCGCGAGCGTGGACGCCGGCGTCGGTGCGGCCCGCGCCCACCACCTTGACCGCCTCGCCGAGCAGGTCGGCGAGCGCCTCCTCGACCACCTGCTGGACGGCCAGCGCGTTCGGCTGGCGCTGCCAGCCGGCGTAGGCGGCGCCGCGGTAGGAAAGCGTCAGGCGGTGGACCATCGGGAGCGGACGAGGAGCAGCCAGAAGGGGACCCAGATCAGCGCGAACAGCCACGGGAAGAGCGGCACCGCCGTCGTCTGGGGCAGATAGGTGAGCAGGATCGTCAACGACAGCAGGCGCCAGGCGCCGTGGCCGCCGAGCGCCGCCCACGGCAGCAGCCAGAGCAGATACCAGGGATAGACGGTGGCCGAGCAGAGCACGGCTGCCCCCAGTGCGCGGCCGGTGGCGGCCACCGGCCGGCGCTCGCGCCAGGCCACCACCAGCGCCACCGCGAGGACCAGGGCAAGGAGCAGCTTGGCATGCAGCTGCGGGTAGTTGAAGGGGTAGAACCGGTTCCAGAAGTCGTGCTCCCCCGTGCGCTCCTTGAGCGCGTCGAGACCGGCGTGGAGCGCAGGCGTTGTCCCCAACCGGTCGAGCAGCCGCCACAGCGGCTCGTAGAGCGGTCCGTTGAACTCCCAGGAGACCCCGTAGGCCAGCAGTCCCGGCGGCAGCCCGCCGGCGCTCGCCGCGATCGGCAGCACCCCGGCGGCGGTCACCAGGCCGGCGACCAGCAGGAAACGCCACGGCCGCCGGCCGAGCCGCGCCCAGGCGGGCAGGGCGACCGCCGGCACCAGCTTGACCAGCACGCCGGCCGCCGCCGCCGCCCCGGCCGCGATCGCCCGCCCCGCTCCCGCGCCCCCCGCCATCGCCCGCTGCTCGCAGCGACGGCCGGGGGCCGCCAGCAGCAGCGCCACGGCGCCCAGCATCGCCGGCACTCCGAGCGCGTCGACGTGGCCCATGCCCGCCACCTCGAGGGTGACCAGGGGGTTCCAGGCGTACCACACGGCCCGGCCGGCGGCGACCCCCAGCCGGCGGGCCAGCACCAGCAGCAGCCAGCAGCTCGCCAGGTCGGCGACCGAGAGCAGCGTCTTGAGGGTGAAAACGGGCGCCGGCAGCCGGGCCGCTATACTAAAGAGCCCCATCGCCAGAGGCGGATAGACGGTCGCCACCTGGCGATGGGGAAGGCGTTCCCAGAGCGCGTCGCGCAGCGGCTCGAGCTCGGGGGCGTCCGGCGCCAGCAGGTAGGGGTTGTGACCGGCCCCCACCACCCTCCCGTCCCACAGGTAGCGGTAGAGGTCGTCCGAGAGCGTGGGGGTCAGGGGGAGAAGCAGCAGCCGCAGACCGGCGGCGACCAGGAGAATGGCTTGCCAGGACAGCTCGCTCGATCTCCGGCCGGCCCACGCCAGCGCGGCCCCCGCCGCCGCCAGCCAGACCAGCGCGACGACCGGCCGCGCCGCCAGATCGAAGGTGGCCAGCAGACCGGCATGAGCCAGCAGCAGCGCCAGGACGGGCGCCAGCGCGGCGCCGAGCGGCCGACGGCGTGCGGCGGGCCGCACGGGAGGCGATGATGGCCGAGCTCCTCCCGCTTCCTCTGGCGCGGGCCCTTCTCGCACTCTACTATCTGGTCCTCGGCACGCTCGCCGTCTACGGCGTCCATCGGCTGGCGCTGCTGGCACTCTACTACCGGGCCGATCGCCGGCGCCCCGCACCGCCCGAGCCCGCGGAGTGGCCGCTGGTCACGGTGCAGCTGCCCCTCTACAACGAGCTCTACGTGGCCGGCCGGCTGATCGACGCCGTCTGCGACCTCGACTACCCGCGCGCCCGGCTCGAGATCCAGGTCCTCGACGACTCGACCGACGAGACCTCGGAGGTGGTCGCCGAGCGCGTGGAGCGCCACCGGCGGCGCGGCTTCCGCATCCATCACCTCCACCGCCGCGACCGGCGCGGGTACAAGGCGGGGGCGCTCGCCGCCGGCATGGAACGGGCCAGCGGCGAGCTGCTGGCGGTCTTCGACGCCGACTTCGTGCCGCAGCCCGGCTTCCTCAAGCAGACCGTCCCGCACTTCCAGGACCCTGCGATCGGCATGGTCCAGGCGCGCTGGGGGCACATCAACCGCGACTATTCGCTGCTCACCCGCATCCAGGCGATCCTGCTCGACGGCCACTTCGTCATCGAGCACGCGGCGCGCAACCTGGCGGGGCGCTTCTTCAACTTCAACGGCACGGCGGGGATCTGGCGCCGGCAGGCGATCGTCGACGCCGGCGGCTGGCAGCACGACACCCTGACCGAGGACCTCGACCTCTCCTACCGGGCGCAGCTCGCCGGCTGGCGCTTCCGGTTCCTGCCCGAGGTCGAGGTTCCCGCCGAGCTGCCGGTCGAGATCAACGCCTTCAAGAGCCAGCAGTATCGCTGGGCCAAGGGCTCGCTGCAGACGGCGCGCAAACTGCTCGGCCGCATCCTCAGGGCACCGCTGCCGGCCCGCGTCAAGCTCGAGGCCTTCGTCCACCTGACCAACAACCTGAGCTATCTGCTGATGGTCGCGCTGTCGCTGCTCATCTTCCCCGCCATGCTGCTCCGCCGCGGCTCGGATCTGCCGCTGGTGCTGATGGTCGACCTGCCGCTGTTTGCCGGCGCCACCCTGTCGGTGCTGGCCTTCTACGTGGCCAGCCAGGTCGAGGCCGGCCGCCGCTGGCACGGCGAGCTCAAGTACCTGCCGGCGCTGATGGGTCTCGGCATCGGGCTGGCGATCAACAACAGCCGGGCGGTGGTGGCCGGGCTGATGCGCCGCGGCGGGGTCTTCGAGCGCACCCCGAAGTACCGCATCGAGGGCGCCGCGGGCGGCTGGCGCGGCAAGCGCTACCGGGTGCCGCGCAACCTGTGGACGGTGGTCGAGGGGGTGCTGGCCGTCTACTTCCTCGGCTGCCTCGCCGTCGGCTGGCGTCTCGGCATGTGGCTCTCGCTGCCCTTCCTCTACCTGTTCGTCCACGGCTACTGCTATATGCTCCTGCTGTCGATGCTCTCCGGGCGGACCGCGGCGCGGTGGGCGGCGCTGCCGGCGACGGCCGGCGGCGACGCCGGCGGCTGCTGACCCGCTCCGCCCGCATCGCCCGATGCTGCGCGAGGCACGCCGCGAAATGCAGCCCGACGTCACCCCGCTGCCCGAGCCCCGGGTCACGCTGCGGCCGGCCCACGTCGGCGACGCCCGGCTGCTCAGGCGCTGGCGGGCCGAGCCCAGCGTGCGCCGCCACCAGCCGCTGGGCGACCTGACGCTGGCCCAGCTGGGGGCCGAGCTGGCCAACCAGAAAGTGACCGACCTCCACCGCGGGCGCGGCGAGAAGTTCCAGTGGATCATCCGCTGCGATCAGGCTGCGGCCGGCTGGATCACGCTGGTGGTGACCAACTGGGACCACGGCCTGGCCGAGACCGGCTACGCGCTGTCGACCGCCTATCAGAACCGCGGTCTGATGCCCCAGGCTCTCGGTCTGCTGCTGGCCGACCTCTTCCTGGAGACCCCCCTGGCGCGGGTCGAGGCCCGCTGCGCGGTCGACAACGTGGCCTCGCAGCGGGTGCTCGAGAAGGTCGGCTTCACCCGCGAAGGGCGGCTCCGCGGCTACTTCCTGCTCGGCGGCCGGCGGGTCGACAACTACCTCTACGCCATCCTCAAGGAGGACTACCTCGAGGGCGGGCGCGCCTGAGGTGGCGCGAGCCGGCCGGGTGAGCGGTTAGAAGGCGCGCAGCCGCGCCAGGTGGCGGCGCAGGATCCTGGGCTCGAAGCCCTCGGCCGACAGCCGCTCGACGGCCGCCGCCACCGCCGCGGCGCCCTGCTCCACATCCAGCGGGCGGCCGTCGGCGTCGTAGGCCGGGAGCCCCTGGTCGCGGGTCACCAGGAACTCGAAGACGCAGCCGTTGCTGTAGGGCCAGCCGCGGTTGAAGTGCACCTCGGCCACCCGCGTCCTCAGCAGCTTCTCCCAGAAGGCCAGATACTCGGGCTGCGTCCAGCCGGGGGCGGCGAAGGGCGCCGGGTTGACGACCACCGTGCCGTCTGCCACCCGGGCCTCGACCCGGCGCGCGAACTCGCCGGCGGCGCGGCAGTTGGGGTCGAAGAGCCGCCGCCGGTAGCCCGCTCGGCCCAGCTTCGCTTTCAGTTCCGACGGCTTGCGGGCGCCGACCTCCGCCAGCAGGGCGTAGTAGCGGCGGCCGGTGGTCAGCTCGCTCGAGACGTAGGCCGCCCGCCCGCCGTCGATCGCGCAGTCGAGGGCCGAGAGCGCCATCTCGGCCTCCACCCGGTAGGCCCGCCGCCGCTCCTTGCGGTCGAGATCGCCGCGGTCGAGATAGAAGGTCACCGCTCCCCTTCTACCAGGTCCGCTTCCGCGGCAGGATCTGCGACCGGAAGAGGGTCTCGTTGAAGCGGCTCAGGGCCGGCCCCAGCACCCGCAGCGCCTGCCGCAGGGAAGCCCGCAGGAACGGATCCGCGGTCCAGGCCGAATCCGGCGTCGGCTGGTTGTCGATCAGGCTCGACCACTGCCGGTAGGAGGACGAGGGATCGCCGGGGGTCTTACCCTCCAGACCCTGCCACAGCCAGTCCATGAGGTCGTCCGTCCGGAAGGACAGGTGGATGCCCGCCGGGTGGTACTTGACGTCCTCCAACCCGCGCCGCCGCCAGGGGATCGGCAGGACCATGAAGCCCTGGTAGTCCTCCTCCCCGCGATCTTCGAAGTAGTGGTCCAGGTAGAGCGGCTTCTTGAGATGCGGTAGTCGGCCGGAGGTCGCGGCCAGCAGCTCGACGCGGGGTTGCAGCTTCAGGTAGGAGGTCTTGAACCAGCGCGCCACGCCGCCGGCCACGCACACCCAGGCGATCGAGGCGCTGGAGAACTCGCTCGCCATGCTGCCGGGGTCCAGCGAGACGTACAGCACCCTCGAGCCATCGGCGGAGAGCGCGCTGACGTTGACCCGGATGTCGGTGTCCTCCACCTCGCGCGGCTTCCCGCCGGCGGCCGCCGCGTGCCGTTGCGCGGCCTCGCGCAAGGCGCGCAGGATGGCGGCGTGCAGCTCCTCTCGCACCTGATCCGCGGTGTCGATCATGGCGATCTGCAGGTCGAGGATCTCCTCGCCGAGGGCCACGGTCCTCGACTGGTTCTTGCCCACCATGAACCCCAGCGCGGTGTCCCAGAACACCAGGCGGGCGGCCCGTTTCGAAGGGTCTCCCGGCGCCCTGGCCGGGGGCGCGGGACCGGCTGGCGCGGCCCGGGCCGCCGACTGCTCCGGCGCCTCTCGGCGCTGCGGGTTGGACTGCTCGACCGCGATCCGGCTGCGCAGCGCCTCCACCGCCCCCCGCGTGACCGCGAAGAGCACCAGGAAGAGGAAGAAGAAGGCCACGAAGAAGACCACGTAGAGCGCCTTGCTCTGGTTGCCGCCGCCCGCCTCGCCCCAGAAGGCGTCCAGGAAGGCGACCACCGCCAGACCGCTCAGGCCGCTCACCACGGTGCGCCCGAAGTTGCTCTTGAACGGGTCGGCGAGGCCCTCCTTGGACTCGGCGGCCGCGTCGTCGGCCGACGGCGCCGACGATAGCCGGCCGGTCGGGGCCGGGATCTTCCACAGATGGGCGGCGGTCAGGAAAGCGGCCAGCAGGGCGATGCTCACCACCGCCACCCGGGCCAGCGGCGCGAGACCGGTGAAGAGGGCTTCCAGCCAGGCGGCGAGTGCCCCCAGCGCGCCGCCGCGCGGCCGTGCGGGCCGCTCCGCCGGGCCCGGCTCGGCGCGGAAGCTCCTCGCCGTCGGGTCATACCAGTAGAGCCGCTGCCGGACGCCGTCGGCGGCGAGTCCGACCAGCGCGAACCCCCGCGCCTGGAACGGCGAGTCGACCTGGTCACTAACCGCCAGCGGCGGCGCCAGCAGGAGCTTCCCCGGGGCCGGCCGCTGGGCCGACGGCGTCGACCAGGCGTACGGCGGCCGGTACAGCTCCCGGTGCGCGTCGTGGAGGTGACCCGAGAGGACCGCCGCCACGCCGTCGGCGTCGATCAGCCGCTTCCAGTCCTGGAACACCGTCTCGCTGACGTTCCAGAAACCCGCCTCGGGCCGCCGGGGGTTGCCGTAGCCCAGCTCGGTCTCCCAGGCGGCGCCGTCGGGCGGGGAGAACCGGCTCCGCGCCAGACGGGCCGGATCGTCCAGATTGGGGACGTGCGAGAGGACCAAAGCCCGGCGACCTTTGGCGCGGGCGTCGTCGAGCAGGGCCTCGAGACGGCCGAGCTGCCATTGCTGGTCCGACTCGTTCTCGGCGTAGCGGTCCTCCTGCCGGCCAGCCGGCTCTGCCTCACCCGGCTGCTGCTGCGCCGCGGTCGGCTCCTCTCGGCGCCGATTGCGGAAGGAGTGCGAGGGAAACCCCACCAGCCGGTAGGTCTGAGCGACGTCGACGAAGCAGCCCTCCAGCGGCCCCTCGGCCGAGTGGTAGCAGCGGGTGAGGTCGCGGACCGTGACCGGCTTGCCGGCCAGCGCCTCGGCCAGCCGCTCGAAGAACACCCCGGCCTCGGGCAGCCCCGCCGCGCGCTCGCCGGCGACGTCGCTCTCGCCCGGCACCAGGTAGATCTTCTCCACCGGGCTGGCGGCCAGCAGCTCGGCCAGCTCGCGGACCTGTTCGCTCCGGTCCCGAGCCGGCGGCTCTCCGGCCGAGGTGGCGATTCCGAGGTCCCCGGTGAGCACCATGAACGCCGGCTTGCCGTCCCGCCCCGGCAGCAGGCGGAGCGCGGTCAGCAGGTCCTGGAAGGCCTCACGGTTGAGCCGCTCCTGGCGCTGGCGGGCCGCCTCGGCCTGCCCGTCCATCTCCTCGAAAAGGTGCGGATCAGTGGCGTGGACGAACCACAGTACCGGGTCCGGCCCCGGTGGCGCGCAGGCGGCGGCCAGCGCACCGGTCAGGGTGGCGGTCAACAGGAGACCGGTCGAACGGCGCATGGCAGAGGCTCCTGGTCCCCTGTCCGGCGCTCGCGGGGTCGGCGTCGCCGGACGCGAGACCGTTATCTCATGGGGCCGGGTCCTCGATCCGCGAGGGGATCCGCGCGCGGCGCAGCACGTCGCCGAAGTGGCTGGTGACGCCGACCCGGCCGATCAGCACGATCCCCTCGCCGGTGCCCTCGACCCGGCGGATCAGCTCGCGCAGCGGGTCGATGCCGCGGCTCACCTCGTACTCATGGAAGCGCTCCGCCTCGCCGGGGTAGACGGTGCGGCCGACGGCGGTCCCCTCGCCGCGGTGGAGCTGGACGATCCACGGCTTCTCACCGTCGTGCACCCACTCGAAGCGGACCGGCCCCAGGATCTCCGCCGCCCGGCCGTAGAGCCCGAGCAGCGCCGCCTCGACCGCCTCGGGCAGCTCCTCCGGGCCGCGCCGCCCGATCATGAACTCGTCGCCGCGGCCGGCGACGCCCTCGATCAACGGCCCGGCGCCGGGTTGCGCCACCAGGGCGCCCGAGAAGGCCGCCTCCACTCCCTGCTGGCTGAGCAGCGAGGCGATGGCGGTGCCCTCCGGGTCCTCCTCGTGCATCAGCGCGTAGGGGTCCAGCCAGCCGCGGCGGGTGGTGAAGCGGCCCGGCACCTGCTCGACCGGGCAGGTGCGGATCCAGGTCTCGGCGCAGCCGGTGTCGGTGCCGAACCCGAAGGGCGGCAGCTTGCGGGGGATGACCAGGGTGCGGGGCACCGGCAGGCCCAGCAGGTCGGCCATCAGCAGCCCGAAGGCCTTGTCGCCCACGAAGCGGCTGAAGCGGTTGGGCCAGGAGACGACCGCGCCCTCGGGGGGCGGACCCACCTCCTCGATCTCCCAGATGATGGTGTGATCGTGGCGGTAGCCGCGCCGCAGCGGATGGAGGCTGAACTCGACCCGCAGCCCGCGCCCGCCGCCCGGGCGCTCCGGCAGCGCCGGCTCGAACCCGTAGACGGTGCGGAACAGGCGGCCGGCCAGCTCGCGGGGCATGGCGGCCGTCCCCTCCTTCTCGACGCACCGCGGCGTGTCCTCGGGCGCGAACTCCACCGCCTCGCCGAAAGCCACCCCCGAGACTCCGCCGTCGTGGATGTCGACGGTCTCGTTGACGATGACGTAGAGACCACTGGCGGCCAACCGCCGGAGGTCGGCCAGCACCTCGTCGGCCGCGGTGCGGCCGTAGACGAACTCCCGGCTCTTGGGGTTGAGCGGGTGGAAGGTGCGGAGGTTGACCGAGCGCTCGGGCGAGGAGCCGAGCAGCGTCGCCACCGCCTCCTCCAGCGAGGCGAACTCGTGGTTGGGAGAGTGGCCGCGGACCCAGGCGTAGCGCTGCTCGAGATCGGGTCCGTAGCTGACGAACTGGGCGACGTTGGCCTGCTGGGCCAGCCGGTCGAGGATGGCATCCTTGTGATGGCCGGCCGGCTCGCCGGCGGCGGTCTTGCCGGCAGCGCCGGCCGCCGGCAGCTCAGCCATCTGCTGCACCCCGGCAGCCTCGAAGGTCGCGGAAGCGGAACATCTTTAAGCCCATCTTAGCCCAGGCCCGCGCCCCGCTGCCGCCCGCCGCTGCGCTCGCCAGCCGACCCGACCGAATTCCTCCACCGACGCCTACAGCAGCTCGAGGTGGGCGTACTTGGCGAGCAGCTTGCGCTTGCCGGCGCGCTGGAAGACGACGGTCAGCTTGCGCTGGTCGCCCTCACCCTCGGAGTCGAGGAGCACCCCCTCGCCGAGGGTGGGGTGGAGCACCCGCCGGCCCTTGGACAGCCGGCCGCCGGCCGCCGGCTCCTCGACCCGGTCGCGGCGGTCGCCGCTGCCGAAGAAGGCGTAGGCGCCGCGGGTCCGCGAGTCGACGAACAGCTCCGGGCTCTCGCTGACCTCGATCTCGGCGGCCGGCAGCTCGGCCAGGAAGCGCGACGGCTCGCGCTCCTGATAGCGGCCGGCGACGCGGCGGCGCCGCGCGCAGGAGAGCAGCAGCCGCTCGCGCGCCCGGGTCATGCCGACGTAGAGCAGCCGCCGCTCCTCCTCAATGTCCTCCGGCGCGCCACCGACGTTGAAGTGCGGCAGCAGCCCCTCTTCGAGGCCGGCGACCGCGGCGGCCCGGAACTCGAGCCCCTTGGCGCTGTGCAGGGTCATCAGCGAGACGCCCTGCTCGCGTTGCCAGCCGTCGAGGTCGCTGACCAGCGCCACGTGGTCCAGGAAGGCGGTGAGCAGCTCCTCGCCGCTGCCGTTGGCGGCCCGCTCGCTGAACTCTTCGGCGGCGCTCACGAACTCGGCGACGTTCTCCAGCTTGGCCTGGCCCTCGGACTCCTCGGCGTCGTACATCGCCGCGTAGCCGGTGCGCTCGATCAGCTGGCCGAGCAGGGCGGCGAGCGACAGCCCGGGGGCTGCCTCGCGGAGCTCGGCGATCAGCTCCCGGAAGCTGGCGAGCGCCCGGCCGCTCCGCTGCGGCAGGCTGCCCGGCTCGAGGTTGCAGAGCGCGTCCCAGTAGACGCCGCCGAAATCCGCCGCCCGCTCGGCCAGCAGCTCACGGGTGGCCTTGCCGATGCCGCGCGGCGGGCGGTTGAGGATGCGCAGCAACGACAGGTTGTCGCGCGGGTTGTGGATGGCGCGCAGATAGGCCACCAGATCCTTGATCTCGGCGCGCTCGTAGAAGCGCACCCCGCCGACCAGGGTGTAGGGGACCTCGCGCTCGAGCAGCTCCTCCTCGAAGGCCCGGGTCTGGGCGTTGGTACGCACCAGCACCGCCATCTCGCGCAGCGGGCACTCCTGGCGCCGCTCGAGCAGCGCGCTCACCACCCAGTGCGCCTCGTCCTGCTCGTCGCGCGCCTTGTAGAGCTCCAGCGGCTCGCCGGCGCCGGCGTCGGTCCACAGCTTCTTGCCCCGCCGGTTGCGGTTGTGGGCGACCAGTTGGCCGGCGACGTCGAGGATACGCTGGGTGGAGCGGTAGTTGCGCTCCAGCTTGCGCACCACCGCGCCCGGGAAGCTGGCCTCGAAGTTGAGCACGTTGTCGAGGTCGGCCCCGCGCCAGCGGTAGATCCCCTGGTCCTCGTCGCCCACCGCGGTGAGGTTGCCGTCGCCGCCCACCAGCTCCTGGACCAGACGCATCTGGGCGAGGTTGGTGTCCTGGAACTCGTCGACCAGGAGATAACGGACGCGCTCGCGCAGCCGGGCGCGGACGTCCTCCTCGCGGGCCAGCAGCCTGACCGCCAGCCGCAGCATGTCGTCGAAGTCCACCCCCGAGGCCTGCCGCAGCAGGCCCTGGTAGCGCCGGTAGACCGCCGCCACCCGCTGCGCGAAGAAGCCGCGCGCCGCCGCCTCGTAGGCGGCCGGATCGAGCAGCCGGTTCTTGGCCGAGCCGATCGCCGCCAGCACGGCGCGGGGGGTGAAGGCGCTCTCCGACAGCTGCTCGGCGGCCAGCGCCTTCTTGACCAGCGCCAGCTGGTCGGCGTCGTCGCAGATGATGAAGCCGGGCTCGAGACCGACGCGGTCGCCCCAGCGTCTGAGCAGCCGCAGGGCAAAGCGGTGGAAGGTGCCGACGAAGGTGGCCAGGGCCTCCGTCCCGAGCAGCCGCTCGACCCGCTCGCGCATCTCGGCCGCCGCCTTGTTGGTGAAGGTCACCGCCACGATCGCCGCCGGGTCGACCGCCAGCCGCTGGACCAGATAGGCGACCCGGTAGGTGATGACCCGCGTCTTGCCGGAGCCGGCGCCGGCCAGCACCAGCTGCGGCCCGTCGCCGTGGGTCACCGCGGCGAGCTGCTGTGGGTTGAGGTCGCGCTCGAAGTCGAGCGCCGGGCCGGCCGGTGGCGCCACCGCTACTCCACCGTCACGCTCTTGGCCAGATTGCGGGGCTGGTCGACGTCGGCGCCGCGGCGCACCGCGACGTGATAGGCGAACAGCTGCAGCGGCACCACGTTGACCACCGGCTGCAGCAGCTCCGGCACCCGCGGCACCGGGATCACCTCGTCGGCCACTCCCTCGAGGCTCTCGGGGTCGCGGTCGGTCAACGCGATCACCACCCCGTCGCGGGCCTTGACCTCCTGCAGGTTGCTCCGCACCTTGTCGAAGACCTGGCGGCCGGTGGCCACCGCCACCACCGGGAAGTCCTCGTCGATCAGCGCGATGGGGCCGTGCTTCATCTCGCCGGCCGGATAGCCCTCGGCGTGGCTGTAGGAGATCTCCTTGAGCTTGAGAGCTCCCTCGAGGGCGATCGGGTAGTTGATGCCGCGGCCCAGGTAGAGGAAGTTCTCGTGGCGGAAGTAGCGCCGCGCCAGCTCCTCGAGCTCGGCCTCGCGCTGCAGCACCGCGTCGACGGCCTGCGGCAGATGGGCGAGGGCGGCCAGGTGGGCGGGCTCGAGCCCGAGCCCGCGCCGCGCCCTGAGGTAGAGCGCCAGCAAGTAGAGGGCGGTGAGCTGGGTGGTGAAGGCCTTGGTCGAGGCGACCCCGATCTCGGGCCCGGCGTGGGTGTAGATAACCCCGCTGCTGATCCGCGTCGCCTGGCTCCCCGGCACGTTGCAGATGGCGAACAGCCGGGCGCCGCGCTGGCGCGCCGCCTCCATCGCCGACAGGGTGTCGGCGGTCTCTCCGGACTGCGAGATGCCCAGCGCCAGCACCCGCTCGCCGACGATGGGATCGCGGTAGCGGTACTCGGAGCCGTAGTCGACCTCGACCGGGATCCGCACCAGCGCCTCGAGCATGAACTTGCCGACCAGGGCAGCGTGCCACGAGGTGCCGCAGGCCAGCAGGTGGAGGCGCTCGAGCCGCTCGGCCTCGGTGGCCGCCAGCTCCAGGGTCTCGAACCCCACCGACCCCGACTCGAAATCGACGCGGCCCGCGAAGGTGTCCTGAACGGCCTGCGGCTGCTCGTGGATCTCCTTGAGCATGAAGTGCTTGTAGCCGCCCTTCTCGGTCTGGATGGGGTCCCAGTTGAGCCGCACTTCGGCGCGCTCGACCGGCGCCCCCGAGGCGTCCTCGACCTCGAGACCGCCGCGGGTGATCCGCGCCAGGTCGCCGTTCTCGAGGAACACCACCCGCTGGGTGTAGGCCAGGAGCGCCGCCGGGTCCGAGGCCAGGAAGAGCTCGCCTTCGCCGATCCCGATGACCAGCGGCGGCCCGTACCGGGCGGCGACGATCTCCTGGTCGGCCGACACCGTCGAGACGGTGGCGAAGGCGTACATGCCGTCGAGCTCGCGGACCGCCCGGCGGGTGGCCGCCCGCAGGTCGTCCTCCAGATAGGAGCTGATCAGGTTGGCCACCACCTCGGTGTCGGTGTCGGAGGTGAACTCCCAGCCCTCGTCCCGGAGACGTCGCTTGAGCTCGAGGAAGTTCTCGATGATGCCGTTGTGGATGAGGGCCAGCCGCCCGCGCGAGTCGACCACCGGATGGGCGTTGCGCTCCGAGGGCGGACCGTGGGTGGCCCAGCGGGTGTGGCCGAGGCCGTAGGAGCCCGCCAGCGGCTGCTTCTCGAGCTTGCTGACCAGCCGGTCCAACTTGCCCTCGGCCTTGACCGCCGCCAGCTGGCCGTCGCGCCGCACCACCACCCCGGCCGAGTCGTAGCCGCGGTATTCGAGGCTGCGCAGCCCGGCGATCAGCAGGGGCACCACCTCGCGCTCGCCCACGTAGCCGACGATGCCGCACATCTTCCTTGGTCCTTCTTGCTTAGTTCTTGCTTAGGCCTTTTCTTCGTCCTTGCGGCGCCCCGACCAGCCGATCACGTTGCGCTGGCGGGAGCGCTCGACCGCGAGGGCGCCGTCGGGCACGTCCTTGGTCACCACCGAGCCGGCACCGGTCACCGCCTCGTCCCCGACCCGGACCGGCGCCACCAGCATCGTATCGCTGCCGATGAAGGCGCGGCGACCGATCTCGGTCCGGTGCTTGCTGACCCCATCGTAGTTGCAGGTCACCACCCCGGCCCCCAGGTTGGCGCCCTCGCCCACTTCGGCGTCGCCGACGTAGGCGAGGTGACTGGCCTTCACCCCCGCCCCCAGCCGGGAGTTCTTGACCTCCACGAAGTTGCCCACCTTGGCGCCGTCGCCCAGCACCGTGCCGGGCCGCAGCCGGGCGAAGGGTCCCAGCCGGCAGCGGTCGCCGACCCGCGCCCCGTCGAGGACCGAGTAGGGCTCGACGGTGACCCCGGCGCCGAGCACCGAGTCGCGGATCCAGGCCCCCTGATGGAGGGTGCAGCCGGCCCCCAGCCGGGTGTCGCCGAGCAGGCTCACCCCGGGATGGAGCACCACGTCCTCGCCCACCGACACCCCCGCCTCGACCACCGTGCGCTCGGGGTCGAGCACGGTGACCCCGGCCGCCATCAGCGCCGCGGTCTGGCGCCGCAGCAGCAGGGCGTGGACGCGCGCCAGGTCGGCGCGGTCGTTGACCCCCAGCGCCTCGCCGGGATCGGTCAGCCGGTGGAGCGCCACCGGCCGGCCGTCGGCCGCCGCCGCCCCCAGGGCGTCGGTCAGGTAGTACTCGCCCTTGGCGTTGTCGGCTTCCACTCCGCGGAGGTAGTCGAACACCTCCGGAGCGGGTAACGCATAACAGCCGGCGTTGACCAGCCTGACGGCCAGCTGTTCGTCGGTGGCGTCGGCGGCCTCGACGATCCGCTCGAGGGTGCCGTCAGGCGAGGCGATCACCCGGCCCAGCGAGCCGGGCGAATCCAGCTCGGCGACCGCCATCGCTCCCCAGCCGGCGGTGGCGCGCTCGACCAGGGTGCCCAGCGTCGCGGGCGTGACCAGGGGGGCGTCCCCGGAGACCACCAGCAGCAGCGCCGGGCCGTCGAGGTGGCCCTCGACCCGGGCCAGGGCGTCACCGGTGCCCCGCAGCTCCTCCTGAGGCACCCAGCCGACCTCGCGCGGCACCGCCGCCTTGACCTCTTCGGCGCCGTGCCCCACCACCACCAGCAGCCGGCGGCAGCCGGCGGCCCGGACCGCCTCCAGCGCCCAGGCGAGAAGCGGCCGGCCGGCGACCTCGTGGAGCACCTTGGGGCGTGCCGAGCGCAGCCGGGTGCCCCGGCCCGCGGCCAGCGCCACGCCCACCAGGGGCCTGGGCTCAGCGGAAGAGGTGGGCGTGGTCGGCGCTTTCCCGGAGGCCCTGGAAGTCGGAGTCGTGGAACGCATAGACCCGGTTCTTTGGGTTGAGCTCGATGGCCTGGGCCAGGTGCTCGGCGGCCTTGTCGAGGTCGCCGGTGAGACAGCAGATGGAAGCGGCCAGAAAAGCGAACCGATCGTCCTTTTTGGCGCGGCCGCCGCGGATCGCCAGGCTCAGCGCCTCTTCGAGGTTGCCGCGGTTGCGCTCGACGACCGCGGCCAGGAACGGATCCTCGGGGTCCGGCTGGGCGCCCTTGCCGAGCCGCCGCCGGCAGACCTGGAGATAGCGCCGGGCGCGGTCGTTGAGATCGCTGTGCTCGGAGCCCGCGATCACCTGCTCGAACAGCTTGGCGGCCTCGCCCCAGCGCTCGTCGTAGAGCGCCTTGAGGGCCTGTTCGTAGGCCTTCAGGATGGCACCGTCGTCGCGCGCGGTCCGCGCCGCCTTGGCGGCCGCCGCCCTCTTCTTGGCGGGCTTCCTGGCCTTGGAGGTCTTCCTGGCCGCAGCCTTCTTGGCCGCCGTCTTCTTGGCCGCCGTCTTCTTGGCTGCCGTCTTCTTGGCTGCCGTCTTCTTGGCCGCCGTCTTCTTGGCCTTGGGGGCCGCCTTGGTCTTCGTCGCCTTCGCGGTCTTGGCCTTGGTCTTCGCCATCAATCTTCACCTACCTCTTGCGCAGCTCGACCAGAATCTGTTTGGCCACCGACTTGAGGGTCTCGAACACCCCGGTCCCCTCGGTGGCGACGGCCTCGAAGGTGGGCTCGCGTTTGAAGTTGAGCATGCGGTACATCTCGTCCACCGGCATGATGTTGTCCAGGTCGCGCTTGTTGAACTGCAGCGCGTAGGGGACGGTCGCCAGCTCGAAGTCGTGCTCCGCCAGGTTGGCCTCCAGGTTGCGGATCGACTCGACGTTGGCCTCCATCCGCTCACGCTGGCTGTCGGCCACGAAAACCACCCCGTCCACGCCCTTGAGGATCAGCTTGCGGCTGGCGTCGTAGAACACCTGGCCGGGCACCGTGTAGAGGTGGAACCGGGTGGTGAAGCCGCGGATGGTGCCGAGGTCGAGCGGCAGGAAGTCGAAGAACAGCGTGCGGTCGGCCTCGGTGGCCAGCGAGATCATCTTGCCTTTGCGCTCGGGGGCCGTCTTGTTGAAGATGTGCTGCAGGTTGGTGGTCTTGCCGCCGAGGCCGGGGCCGTAGTAGACGATCTTGCAGTTGATCTCCTTGGCGGCGTAGTTGATGAAGGTCATGGCGCGGCTCCCGGTGGCGGCGCCAAGGGCTCGTGGGCTGCCGCTCTGCAGTCACCGGCCGATCGTCCTCCCGGCCCTCTCCCGGCTCGCATCGGTCGGGGCATCCGGGGTCAGTCGCTGAACAACGAGTCGATGTCCTCGTCGGTGATCTCGGAGAACGGACTGGGCTCGGCCCCGACCGGTGCCCCGACCTCGCTCTTGCGGCTCATCTCGTCGAAGATCTTCTCCATCTCGGCGCTCGCCCGCTTGACACGCAGCCGCACCAGGCCGAGCGACGAGCGCTCGTCGAAGATCACCAGCAGGATCGCCCGCCGGGCGACGATCGAGATGTGGATGTGGTCGCGCTCGCCTTCGTGGAACAGCACCGAGAACTCGCGCTCGCCGATCAGCTTGGCCAGTCCGTCGGTGGCGGCGACGTTGCCGGCGGTCAGCGAGGCCAACGAGGTGCTGTCGAACTCCTGGACCTCGCCGGCGGCGGCGATCTGCTGACCGTTCTTGTCGATCAGGAAGACGGCCTTGGCATTGGAGTCGTGCCGCAGCCGGCGAAGAGCCTCGCCGAGGCTCTCGAACTCCTCCTCGTACAGTTCCATGTGGGCGCTGGGCATCTCCCTCCCGATGCGGCGCCAAGATATCACACGGCCCGCCCCTCCCCAACCCCCTGATTCCAGGACACTTGCCGGCGCCGAGCCGGTGGCGCGAGCCACCGCTCGCCGGCGCCGGGCGCCGAGCGTCAGGCGGGCCCGAAG
>JBFGCA010000003.1:0-99121 GCA_041567315.1 Thermoanaerobaculia bacterium
CCATAGTCCCGCTATGCCTGCGTCGCCGCGCCTTGACCTCGAAACCGAGGACTCGATCATCCACTACGCTTTCATCCGTTACGGTCCACTAGTCCGGGCCGGCTTCGGCTATCCGCGACGCCAGCGGCTCGGGGATGGCGATCGCCTCGAGGCCCTCGGCGCCGTCCATCAGGCAGCAGACCGAGGAGATGGTGCCGCGCGCCAGCAGCGTCTCGCCGCGGTGGAAGGTCACCGCGTAGCTCATCGAGCGGCGGCCCTTGCGGGCCACCCGCAGCCGGATCTCGAGCTCGTCGCCAAAGCGCGCCGGGCTGAGGTACTCGCAGGAGGCGGCGACCCGCGGCCAGCCGATCTCACGGCCGTCGACCCGGGCGTGGACCTCGGTGCCGAGGGCACGCAGGAACTCGTGCTCGGCGGTCTCCATGAAGACGAAGAAGCGCGCGAAGTGGACGATGCCGCCCAGGTCGGTGTCGGCGAACTCGACGCGGCGCCGGGTACGGAACTCGGAGAGCGCCGCTCCGCCGGGCGGATCGCTCACGAGAGCGCCTCGGCGAGCACCGGCGCGCGCCGCCGGAGCGACTCGTAGACCGCCGCCGTCCGCCGCGCCATCTGGCGGTCGCCGAAGCGCTCGACCACCGCCCGCCGGCCGGCGCTGCCCAGCTCCCAGCGGCGCTGCGGGCTGTCGATCAGCTGGCGCAGCCCGGCGGCCAGCGCCGGCGCCGAGCCGGGGTCGACCAGCAGCCCGCCGCCGGTGGCCTCGATCAGCTCGGGGAAGGCGCCATGACGGGGCTGCACCACCGGCACCCCACAGGCCAGCGCCTCGAGCACGTAGAGACCCTTGGGCTCGCGGTAGGTGGCGGGGACCGACAGCAGGTCGATCCGCTGCAGGAACTCGAGCTTGCGCCGCCGGTCCACCTCGCCCACCACCTCGACCGCCGCCGCCAGCCCCCACTCCGCCAGGCGTTCGCGCAGCCGCGCCAGGTAGGGGGCGTCGCGCTTGCCCAGATAGCCGGCGATCGCCAGCCGCAGCCGCTCGCCGCCGGGCTCGGCGGCCAGCAGCCGGAAGGCCTCGACCAGCAGCTCGAGACCCTTCTCGGGGCAGATCCGGGCCAGATAGCCGATGGTGAGGGCGTCGCCTTCGCTCCCAGCGCCGTCGCCGGGAGCGAAGCCCTCGAGGTGGATGCCCAGCGGCACCACGTGGATGTGGCTGCGCTCCACCCGCAGCAGCTCGCTCATGGCGTCGGCGTAGTACCTGCTGGTGGCCACGAAGCCGTCGATCCGGCCGGCCCGGCGGCGCAGCTCCTCGACGACCTGGCCCCGGTACGGCTCGCGCAGCTCCTCCATGAACAGGTCCTCGCCGGTCAGTCCGCAGACCACCGGGACCCCCAGCCGGCGCCGGATCGCGGTCCCGACGCCGAGGAAGAACGCGTTGGTGAGCTGCACCACCTCGGGGCGGAACTCGGCCAGCCAGTCGAGCAGCCGCTCCAGCTCCTTGCGCTGGTGGCCGTCCTCGCCCTGCAACACCGACAGGGTCAGCGCCCCCAGGTCGCGGGCGTCGGTGGCACCCGCCAGGCGGCCCACCCAGCCCAGCAGCCGTGGCCGGTCGAGCAGCCGGTCGAGGGCGCGCGGGGTGCGCCGGAAGAGCGGCAGCTTCTGCTGCAGATAGACGTTGACCGCGCCGTAGAAGACCCCGCGGCGGCTGACGTCCACCTCGTCGGTGCGCAGCGGCGTATAGGTGGGGAGCAGCGCCACCTCGTGTCCCTCGGCGATCAGCGCCGCCGCCAGGGTGTTGTCGTGCAGGCAGCTGCCGCAGTACATGCCGCCGGCGCCGGCGGCCACGTAGGCGATCCTCATCTGTCGGGCGGTGCTCCCTCGGAGACGTGGGCGCGGGCAGGCTACCACGCCGCTCAGCGCGGCTGCGCCGGCGTCTCGGCCGTCCCTTCCGGCGGGAAGAAGCGGGCCACGCGGGCGAACTCGGGGGGCCTGGAGAGCAGCGATCCGGCGACCATCGCCAGCGCCGAGACCGGGAGCATCCAGGCCACCGGCTCGACGCCGGTCCGGCCCAGCCAGGACTCCGGGGCCGGCCAGCCACCCAGGAAGGCGAGCGCCCACAGCGCCGCCACGCTGAGCACCGCCGCCAGCGCCCCGGTGGCGGTGCTGCGCCGCCAGTAGAGCGCCGCCACCGGCAGCGGCACGAGCGCCGCGAAGCCGGTGAACGACCACACCCCGAGCCGGAAGATGCTGCGCTCGGCGACCAGCGACAGCAGGTAGCAGGCAGCCAGCACCCCGACCACGAAGAGCCGGCCGAGCAGCACCTGCCGCCGCTCGTCCATGGCTTCGAGCCCGGGCAGCCGGCGCGCCACGTCCTGGGTGAACAGGGTGCTCAGCGACAGCGCCTGCGAGTCGAGCGACGACATCACCGCCGCCAGCACCCCGGCCGCCAGCAGCCCGGCCAGCGCCTCGGGGGCGTGGAGCCGGATCATCCGCACCAGGATGGAGCTGGCCTCGGAGCCGGCCAACCCCGGCACCTCGGCGCTGCCCAGCACCCCGAGCAGGACGCTGGGCACCCAGACCACGGCGATGCACAGCGGGTAGGCGACGATCGGCAGCCGGAAGGCGGTGGCGCGGCGGGCGGTGAGCCAGTGCATGAAGATGTGCGGGAACATGCCGACCGACAGCGGCACCAGGGTGTAGGAAACCAGCTCGGCGCCGCCGATCCGGTCGCCGTGGAGCAGCAGCCCCGGATCGACGCGGGCGAGCGCCGGCCCCAGACCGCCGAGGCTGCGCACCACCACCACGAAGGTCGCCGCTCCCAGCCCCATGAACACCAGGGTCTGGAGCGTGTTGACCCAGGCGGTGGAGCGCAGCCCGCCGTAGGTCACGTAGGCGCTGACGATGGCGCAGATCAGCAGGCTCCCCGCCCAGCGCGGCACCCGGCCGGTGGTGATCTCCTCGAAGGCGATGCCGCCGCCCAGCACCCCGATCAGCAGATAGGGGACCAGCAGCGCCACCAGCAGCGCGAACAGCGCCAGGGCCAGCGTCTGCGAGCCCCAGCGCTCGCGGAAGAACTGCACCTGGGTCAAGAAACCGTGGCGCTTGCCGATCGCCCACAGCGGCAGCCCCAGGAAGTAGAACAGCGCCGGCGCCACCAGCGCCGAGCTGGAGGCCATCAGGCTGAACACCCCGATCCCGCGGTGATAGGCCTCGCCCGAGGCGCCGAGCAGGCTGAAGGCGGTCATGTGGGTGCCGAACAGGGTCATCAGCAGCACGAACGGGCCGATGGTGCGGGTGGCCAGGAAATAGTCCTCGCCGGTGCCGCGGAACAGGCGGTGGGCCAGGAAGCCCACCGTCAGCACGGCGGCCAGGTAGAGGAGGACGATGGCCAGGGTCACGGTGCGGATCGCCGGAGGGCGTCGGGCGCGGTCCCCGTCGGGGGCCGCGACCGGATCAGTCGGGAAGATCGGCCGGCCAGGCGCGGCGCACCACGAGCGCCATCAGCAGGGCGGCGGCCAGACAGTAGCCCAGGTGATAGACCAGCCCGGCCGGCAGCCCCAGCCAGGACCGCGGCTCGCTCCACAGCCAGAAGTCGTTGTGGAGCAGGTAGAGGAGCCCGAGGGCGGCGAACAAGAGCCACCGGCTCCGCGGGTGCCTCAATGGGCGGCCCCCGCCGCCACCGGGCCGGTGGTCGCCTCGAGCGCCCTCAGCAGGCGGTCCACCGGGCGCCGGAAGACGTTGCCCATCAGCAGATCGACCAGCTCGCCGTGGCATTCGGGATGGGTCTCGAGGAATCCCCGGAAGCTGAACGCCGGATCGTAGAAGGCGTCGACCAGGCGGCGCAGCGCCTCCATCCCCGCCCGCAGCTCGGGTCCGAAGCGGCCCAGTCGCGCGGCCGACGGGTCGTCGGCCGCCAGCGCCTCGTGGACGGCGTCGGCCGCCATCTCGCCCGACTTGAGAGCCAGGAACACGCCGGTCGAGTAGATCGGGTCGATGAACCCGAAGGCGTCGCCGGCCAGCACCCAGCCTTCGCCGGCGACCGCGGTGGCGCGGTAGGAGAAGTCGCGGATCGCCCGCACCGGCTCGACCTGACGCGCCCCCGCGAGCCGCTCCGCCAGCGCCGGGCACCGCGCCAGCTCCTCGGCGAAGGTGCGCTCCGGACCGCCCTCGCGGCCGGCGACCAGGTGGTCCACCGGGCCGACCACTCCGATGCTCACCCGCTCGGCGGGAAGCGGGATCGACCACCACCAGGTGTCGCGCCGTGGCGAATGGAAGATGAGGGTCGCCCCCTCGTCCCTGCCGGAGTCGCGCCGCCCACCCTCGTAGTGGGTGAACAGCGAGGCGTTGCGCAGCCGCCGGTCCATCCGGCGGGTGCGCAGCCGGTTGGCCAGCAGCGCGCTCTGACCGGTGGCGTCGACCACCACCCGGCAGGAAAGCTCCTCGGGGACCTCCGCGGCCGCACCGGCCCGCACGCCCACCGCCCGGCCGCTTTCGAAGAGCACCTCGCGGACCGCCACCCCGCGGCGCACCGCGACCCCGTGCGCGGCGGCGTTGTCGAGCAGCAGCTGGTCGAACTCGCTGCGCAGCACCTGCCAGGTGCGCGAGCTCTCGTGGGGGTCTTGGTCCTCGAAATAGAACGGAGTCGAGGCGCGGCCGTCGGCGGCGAAGAACTGGACGCTGGCCTTGACCGGGAAGCGGCTGCGCCGCATCGGCGCCAGCATCCCGAGCCGCTCGAAGGTCCACCAGGTGGCGGGCATCAGCGACTCGCCGACCTTGAAGGCGGGCTCCGCCGAGCGCTCGAGCAGCAGCACCCGATGGCCGTGCTTGGCCAGCAGGGTGGCGGTGGTGGCGCCGGCCGGACCGCCGCCACAGACGATCACCTCAGGAGAGTTCACAGCCGGTAGGCGACGCCGAGGGCGGCGGCGAACGGCCGGCCCGGGATCACCGACAGAGCGCCAAACCCGCGGGTCTCGTAGTCCTGGTCGGTGAGGTTGTCGAGGTGCAGGCTCCAGCGCCAGGGTCCGTGGCGCAGGATCACCGCCGCGTCGAGCAGCAGATAGCCGTCGAGGCGGGTGACGTTGTCCTCGGCGATGAACTGCTCGCCGACCCAGCGCAGACCGCCGCCCACCGTCCAGCGCCGGCCCAGCCGCCGGCTCGCCCAGGCGTTGGCCAGGTGCTCGGGAGAGAAGGCCGAGCGGTTGCCCGAGCGATCGAAGGCGGTACCGGCGCCGGTGAAGGGGTCGACGACGAACTCGGTGAAGCGGGTCAGCTCGGAGTCGGTGTAGGCGTAGGCCAGGAACAGGCGCAACCCGTCGCGGGTCTCGGCGGCCAGTTCCAGCTCGACGCCTCGCGCCCGCTGGTCGCCGGCCTGCTGGGTGATCCCGTTGTCGTCGGGGATGGCGATGTTGTCGCGCTCGATCTGGAACAAGGCCACCGTGGTCCGCAGCCGGTCGTCGAGCAGCGCGCGGCGCACCCCGAGCTCGAACTGCCGGCTCTCCTCGGGCCGCCGCTCGCCCGCCAGCCGCGGCGAGGCGGAGGCGAACGACTCGGCGACGTTGGCGTAGAAAGCGAGCCCCTCGATGGGCTGCACCACGGCGCCCAGGATCGGGCTCAGCTCGCCGTCGCTCCGCGAGGTGCCGGTCACCCCGTCCTCGAAGTCGATGGCGTCCCAGCGCGCGCCCACCAGCACCGACACGCGCTCGGTGAGCTCGATCTGGTCGATCAGGTACGGGGCGACGATCTCGCTGCGGGTGTCGCCGCTCTGGAACGGGAAGCGCGGGGGCGGCTCGACCGCGAACTCCGCCGGCGACAGCAGATCGATCGGCGGCAGCAGTCCGGCGTCGAGGGTGAACACGTCGTCCAGCCGCGCCACCTCGAGACCGACCAGCAGCCGGTGGCGGGCGTTGCCGGTGGTGGCCCCGAAGGTGGCCTCGAGCTGGTTGCCGAGGAAGCGCTGGCGGTCGTCCAGACCCAGCAGGGCGCGGAAGATCTGCGGCCGGCCCTCGACGTCGGGGAACAGGAACTGGAAGAAGGTGCCGTCGGTGACCCAGTCCAGCTCCCGGTAGTAGAGCTTGTTGCGCAGGGTGAGCTCGTCGCCGAGCTGGCGCTCGACGTCGAGCTGAAAGCGGTTGACCTTCTGCTCCGAGCGATCGAAGGGCGAGGCGTAGGAGCGCCGCCGCGGCACGTCGGCCGGGGCGGTGCCGACGATCGGCAGCCCGGCGTCGGGGATGAAGTCGGACGCCAGGTGCTCGAGGTTGAGGTTGATCGTGGTGCGCTCCCCGGGGCGCCAGGTGAAGGCGGGGTTGACGGCGGCGACCTCGTTTTCGCGGCCGTCGCGCCAGCCGTCGCTCTGCCGCCACAGGCCGTTGAGGCGGAAGGCGGCGGCGCCGCCGGCGACCGAGCGATTGAGGTCCAGCCGGCCGTCGAGGGTGTCGAAGCTGCCGGCCGCCGCTTCGACGACCGTGAAGTCGGTCGGCACCGGCTGCTTGCGTACGATGTTGACCGCCCCGGCCAGCGGGTTGGGGCCGTAGAGGAAGCCGGCCGGGCCCTTGAGCACCTCCACCCGCTCGGCGTTGTAGAGCTGGTAGAAGGTGGCCTCCGGCTCGGGGGCGCCGTCGGTCAGCACCAGACCGCTGGTCAGCGAGTCGAAACCGCGGACCACGAAGAAGTCGAACAGCCCGAACCCGGTCTGGACGTTGAGACCGCTGACGTTCTCGAGCGCGTCGCTCAGCACCACCGCCCGCTGCTCCTCGATCAGCGGGCCGCTGACCACGCCGACGTTGGCCGGCGTCGCCGCCAGCGCCATCGGCAGCTTGGTGGCGATGGTGTTGGAGGTCGGCAGATAGGGCAGGCTGGCCTCGACCAGCAGGGTCTCCTCGCGGCGCGCCGCCGGATCGGGCGCCGCCGGTGTCTCGGCGATCGCGGTCTCGGTGGTCCCGGTCTCGGCGACCTCGGGCTCCTCGGTCGTGCCGGTCTGCGCGCCGGCCGGTGAGAGGAGCGCGAGCAGCGCGAGGGCGAAGGGCGGAGCGGCGGCCGCCAGCCGCGGCGAGCGGCTCATCCGCCCACCTTGAGCGCCAGCATCTCGCGCTCGTTGCGCAGGTACAGCCGGCCGTCGGCGAGGGTGGGCACCGTCCAGCTCTTGGCCGACCACACCTCGAAGGCCGCTTTCTCGCGGTAGGCCTCGGGGGTGGCCTCGACCAGCGCCAGCCGCCCGCGGTCGCCGAGCACGATGAGGCGGCCGTCGGCGTAGGTCAGCGAGCCGTGTCCGAAGCCGCGCGCCTTCCAACGCTCCTCGCCCGAGGCGGCGTCGAGACACTTGAGGATGGAGTTGTCGAAGCCGTAGAGATGACCGTCGAGATAGACCGAGCTGCTGAACTGGTTCTTCATCCCGCGGCTGCTCCACAGCTCCTCGGCCGAGGTGCGGCCGCCGGCGACCCGGATCCGCAGCAGGGCGCCGCCGGTGTCGTAGCCCGAGGCCACGAACACCCGGTCGGGCGGGATGAAGACCGGCACCGCCGCGTTGACGTCGTAGGAGGTGCGCCAGCCCCGCTTCCACAGCACCTTGCCGTCGGCGGGGGCCACCGAGACGAGCCGCGTGCCGGTGAACAGCAGCACCTGACGCACGCCACCGACGGTCACCGCCAGCGGCGAGGAGTAGCCCGCCTTGTCCGACCCGCCGGTCCACACCGTCTCCCCGGTCCGCCGGTCGAGGGCCACCACCGAGGCGTCGGGGGCGCCCCCGGCGTCGACGATCAGCAGCTCGCCCTCGACCAGCGGCGAGGTCGAGGCCCCCCACTGCGGGGGTCGGGCGCCGACGGTCTGCTTGAGGTCCCGCCGCCACAGCTCGCGGCCGTCGGCGGCCGCGGCGGCGACCAGGACGCTCCGCGCTCCGAACGCGTAGACCACCTCGCCGTCCACAGTCGGGGTCGAGCGCGGCCCGTTGCCCTGGCCGTCGCGATAGCGGTCGTCGAGCCGCAGCCGCCAGAGCTGGCGGCCGTCGCGGCGGTCGAAGGCGGCCAGGTACTCGCCGGAGCTGGTGGCGTACAGGGTGAACAGGCGGTCGCCGACCACCGAGATCCCCGAGTAGCCCTCGCCCAGCTCGATCCGCCACAGGACCTCGGGTCCGCCGGCCGGCCACGAGGTGAGCAGCCCGGTCTCGGCCGAGCGGCCGTCGCGGTCGGGTCCCCGGAACTGCGGCCAGTCGGCGGCCGCCAGCCGCGCCGGCAGCAGCGCCAGCAGCAGCGCCAGCTTGAGGGTCGGAATCAACGCTCTCCTCATCGAAACAGGCTCCTCTCCGGCCTCCTCAGGTATACCGGCCGCCCCGGTAGGCGGCGTCGTAGAACTCGGGCAGCAGGGTGTCGACCCTGAGCAGTCCCCGGCGGGTCAGCCGCACCCGGTCGCCGTCGACTGCCAGCATGCCGCGATCGGCGAGCCGCTCGAGCGGTCCGGCGAAGCGGTCGCCGATCTCGCTCCCGAACTTGCCGCGGAAGTAGGCAGCGTCGACGCCGCCGGTCTTGAGCTGCAGGATGAGCTCGCGGGTCAAGCGCTCGAAGGGGGTGGTGGGGAGCGCCCGGCCCAGCGGCAGCCGGTCCTCGCCGACCAGCGCCAGGTACTCGCCCCAGCCGTCGACGTTCTGGAAGTGCACGCCCGACAGGTGCGAGAACGAAGCGACCCCGGTGCCCAGCAGGTCGCAGCCCCGCCACACCGCGTCGCGGTAGCGGAAGCGGCACTCGCGGTCGCCGCGGACCATGGTGTAGGCGCTCGACGGGACGTAGCCGGCGAGCTCGAGCTGTTCGAAGGCGTAGTCGTGCCAGTGACGCTTGGTCTCCCAGTCGGCCGGTGCCGCCCCCAGGGTGCCGTCCAGCAGGTGACGGGCGTAGCGGGTGTTGAAGGGCAGCTCCATCTGGTAGACGGTGACGCTGTCGGGGCCGATCTCGACCGTCCGCCGCACGCTCTCGCGCCAGCTCGGCCAGCTCTCGCCCATCATCCCGGCGATCAGGTCGACGTTGAGCTGCTCGAACTCCAGCTCGCGGATCCAGGGCAGGCAGCGCTCGATCTCGTGCGACAAGTGGGCGCGGCCGTTCTCGCGCAGCACCTCGTCGTCCCAGCTCTCGATGCCCAGGCTGAGCCGGGTCACCCCGATGCCGCGGATCGCCTCGAGCTTGGTGCGGGTCAGGGTCCCCGGCTCGCACTCGAAGGTCACCTCCTCGGCGCCGGTCCACGGCAGCGCCGCCTGCAGCCGCCCGACCAGCGCCTCGAGGTGCTTGACGCTGATGTAGGAGGGCGTGCCGCCGCCGAAGTAGACGAAGTCGAGCGGCCGCCCGGCGACCGCCGGCCGCTCGGCCAGCAGCTCGACCTCGCGGGCCAGGGCGTCCAGATAGCCGCCGATCTCGCTCGAGTTCTTGTCGGTGTAGACCCGGAAGTAGCAGAACTTGCACCGCTTGCGGCAGAACGGCACGTGGAGGTAGAGACCCAGCGGAGTGCCCGGCCGCGGCGGACCGTCGAGCGCCGCCAGCGCCTCGCCGAGGGCCTCGCGGCGCCAGAAGGAGAACGGCGGGTAGTTGGAGACGAAGACGCTCCCGACCTCGGCCTCGGCGGCGTCGGTTCCGGCGGTGGCGGGCTCGGGTCGGGTGGTCAAGGGTCGGTCTCCGGGGCGCGGCCGAACGCGTAGACGGTACCGTCCTGGTCGCCGATCACCAACCGGCCGGCGGCGACCGCGGGCGAGGCCGAGAAGGCCGAGCCGGTCTCGAATGACCATACGCGACGGCCGTCGGCCAGGTTTAGGGCCAGCAGCTCGCCGGCCAGCGTCGCCACCCAGGCGCGATCGCCGGCGATCACCGGCGAGGCGTCGACCCGGGCACCGGCCGGATGGGTCCAGCGCGCCTCGCCGGTGGTTGGATCCAGGGCGTGGACCAGCCGGTCGCGCCCGCCGACCACAACCAGCTCGCCGCTGACGGCGGCCGAGGCGTAGAACGGGTGGCTGCCCTCGGGGTTGGCGTAGGTCCAGGCCACGGCGGCGCGCTCGAGGTCGATCCCCAGCACCTGGTTCTCGAAGCTGCCGACGAAGGCGCGGTTGCCCGCGATCGCCGCGCTGGCGCCGACGTAGCCGCCCAGCGGCACCGCCGCGGTCTCCCGGCCGTCGGCGAGCCGCACCAGCCGTAGCTGGCCGTCGCAGCCGGCCGAGATCGCCTGGTCGCGCCACACCGCGGGGGTGGCGTTGACGTAGCCCTCGGTCTCCAGCTTCCAGCGCTCGGTGCCGGTGGCCGGGTCCAGGCAGTAGAGGAAGTTGTCGTAGGAGCCCACCAGCAGGCAGCCGCCGGCCAGGTTGGGCGACGAGGTGACGCCGCCGCCGGTGGTGGCGCGCCAGCGCGGCTCGCCGGTCGCGGCGTCGAGGGCGTGGACCGCGCCGCTCTCGTCCCCGAAGTAGACGCTGCCGGCCGCCACCAGCGGCGAGGACTTGATCTCGGCCTCCACCTGCCGGCTCCACAGCGGCCGGCCGGTGGCGGCGTCGAGAGCGGAGAAGGTGCCGTCCAGCGAGCCGAGAAAGACCCGACCGCCGGCAATCGCGGCGGTGGCCTCGATCCCCTCGCCGGCCGCGAAGGTCCAGAGCAGGGCGGGCGCGGCCGGCAGCTCGGCGGCGGCGACGCCGGAAAGGCCCGGATCGCCACGAAAGCTGGGCCACTCCTCGGCCGTCGCGGCCGTGGCGGTTGTTGGCACGGGCAGGACGAGTAGCGCCAGGAGTGCGAGGGCCTGGGCGAGACCGGCAGGCCACGAGATCCGCCTGTGGGATCGAGCAAAGGAGCTGGGTAGTACAGAAACCGGGCGTGGCGACGCAGTCCAGACCGGCGTGTCGTCGACCACCGGCGCCGTTTCACCCGGCTCCGCCCAGCCAGCCGCCGGCTGCCGGCGCTTCGGGCCGCGGCCCGGCGGCCCGTAGCGCAATTCCCCCGGGCCGTCTGACGGCGCAGCGGAGCATTGTGCGGCGTTGCCGTTCCTCGGCAATGGCGCTGCCGGGGGGTAGGAGGAGGAGCTAGAAGGCCGATTCATAGAGGCTTTCGAGGTCGTCTTCGGTAACCGGCCGCGGGTTGAAGCGGCCGGTCCACTCCTCCGTGGCGTCGGCTGCCAGCCTGGTCAGGTCGGGGCGCTCGACGCCGCAGTCGGACAGCCGGGAGGGGAGGCCGGCTGCTTCGCGCAGCGCCTCGAGCCGGCCTGCCACCGCCTCGGCGGGGATGCCTTCCAGGCCGGCGGTGCGCGCCAGGGCGGCATAGCCGTCCTCCCCGGCGGCGGCGTTGAAGCGCACGACGTGAGGCAGCATCAGCGCCACGGCCTCCCCGTGGATCACCCCGAATCGGGCGGTCAGCGGGTTGGCGCAAGCGTGGGCGGCGCCGAGCATCGACTGCTCGATGGCGGCGCCGGCAAGATGGGCCCCGAGGAGCATGGCGCTCCAGGACTCCGTCCCCTGGGTCTCGTTCTCGCTTCTACCGGTCGCGGCCAGAGCCCGCTCGCAGGCCCCCTCCAGCAGCCGCCAGGCCTCGCGGGCGTAGAGGTCGGAGAGCGGATTCCGGCGCCTGGTGACGGCCGATTCCACGGCGTGCGACAGGGCGTCCAGGGCCGCGGCGGCGGCCACGCGGCGGGGGGCGGTGAGCAGTAGCCGCGGGTCGAGCAGCACGGTCCGGAAGCGGGCCTGCGGCGACCCGCAGGCCATCTTGCGATGGGTAGCGGGGTCGGAGATCAGGGCGTAGGACTGGGCGTCGCTGCCGGTGCCGGCGGTGGTGGGCACGCCGATCGACGCAAGCAGGGGCCGTGCCGGCCGCTGGAGACCCCGGTAGTCGGCCATCCGGCCACCGTTGGTGTGGAGGAAGTTGATCCCCTTGGCGAAGTCCATGGCGCTGCCGCCGCCGAGCGCCACGATCAGGTCCGGCCGGTGGGCGGCGGCTCGGGCGGCGCCGCGCTCGACGTCCTCGGAGGTGGGATTCGCCGGCACTTCGGAATACGCCGCCACCGCCAGACCGGCCGCCCGCAGGGCGGTCTCTGCCGCCGCGGCGTGGCCGGCGGCGACCAGCCCGGGGTCGGTCACCAACAACACCCGGCTGGCCCCCAGGTCGCGGGCCGCCTCGCCCAGCTCGGCCAGACGGCCGTTGCCGAAACACACCCGGACCGTCCCCAGCTCGGCCTCCCAGCGGCCTCCGGCGGTCGGGCCGGGGGTCGGGGGATCGGCGCGCATGGTCTTCGCGGTGGGTGGCATTGTACGCGTCGCCTCCTGGCGACTTGTGGATGTTATCGGCCGGCGGTGCCGCCGGAGGCCGCCGCCGGCGACCGCAGCAGCACGAAGCCACGCTCGTGGTCGGGGTCGCGGGCCACCTCCTCGAGCGGGAGCGGACGCTCGAGCCTGGCCAGAAAGCGCTGCTCGGCCATCAGCCACACCCGGCCGGGGCGCCGTGCCCAGGCGTGGGCCGCGGCCTCGTCTGGCAGCTCGGTGGCGTAACGCTCGGCATAGAACAGGAAGCCGGCCTCCAGCCTCCCGGCGAAGGCGAGCGGCTCGCCGGGGCCGGCCTCACGGCTGAAGCGCTCGGCCAGCGGCCGGCTCGACTTGACGGCATCGAGCCTTGGGGCGAGCAGCAGCAGGGCGGCGGCCGACAGCAGGGCGGTGCCGGCGGCCACCGTGGCAGCGGTCCACAGCGGTCGCCCCCGCAGCGCCAGAAGGCCTGCCAAGGCGTAGACCGCCGCCAGCACGGCGAGGACCACGGCCGTCGCCACCGGTACCCGCGGCGCGAGAGCGGCGGCCTCGGGCAGCTCGTGGAGCGCCCGCGGGACGGCGGCGGCCGCCGCCGCCAGGACCGCCGCCAGCAGCACCGGCGGGACCATCAGCCAGCGGCTGTACCGCGGCCAGCTGCGGACCGTGGCGTCCAGCCCGGCGCCGACCAGCAGCGCCAGCGCCGGGTAGCACTGGAAGACGTAGACGCTCCGCTTGCTGGGCGACAGGCTGAAGAAGACCACGGTCGCGGCCAGCCAGCAGAGACTGAATAGCAGCCCCGGCCGCTCCCGGCCGCGGAGCTCGCGCCAGCCGGCGACCAGCGCCCCGGGCAGCAGGAAGGACCAGGGGAAGAACTCGGTGGGGATGACCTCCAGGAAGTAGTACCAGGGCTTGAGATGCCCGTGGACGATGTCCAGGTCTTTGGTGGCCAGGAAGCGGTCGACGTTCTGGGTGACGATCATCTCGCGCAGGTAGGGTGCCCCGGCGCCGAGGGCGGCGGGGACCAGCCAGGCCAGCACCACCGCCACCCAGATCAGCAGCCCGAGCCCGATCCCGAAGCGGCGCAGCTCGCGCCGCCGGCCGGCGACCAGCAGGAAGGAGACGATGGCGAGCAGCGCCGGGAGCAGGCCGGCCGGGCCCTTGGTGACGGTGGCGAGACCGGTGAGGACGAAGAAGAGCCGGTAGTAGAGGGACCGATCTTCCTGCAGCCCGCGGACCCAGCAGTAGACCGCGCCGGCCACCAGCAGCGCCAGCAGCATGTCGATCTGCCCGTGCCGCGCCTGCCACGGGACCTTGACGCAGGTGGCGAAGACCGCCGCCGACAGCCAGGCCGCGCGCGGGGTGAACAACCGCCGGCCCAGCCCGTAGACCAGCAGCAGGGTGCCGACCGCCGCCAGGGCCGAGGGCAGCCGGACGCTGGTCTCGTCCAGCTTGCCGGTGACCAGCGCCGCGGCGTTGATCGCCCAGAAGAACAGCGGTGGCTTCTGGGTGTAGATCTGGTCGTTGAAATGCGGCACCAGATAGTCGCCCGAGAGCCGCATCTCGCGGGCCACCTCGGCGTAGCGCGGCTCGTCGGGGTTCCACAGGTCACGCCAGCCGAGACCCGGCAGAAACAGCGCCAGCCCGACCACGGCCAGGACCAGCCGGTCCCACGGCGGCCGCCCCAGCCGGCGCTGTAGACGCCCCGCAGCGGTCATCGCCCGTCAGCCGGCGGCGGCCTGGTAGGCGCGCTGGCGGTAGAGGTGCTCGAACAGGTTGCCCTCGTGCGGCTGGCTCCAGTCCACTCTGGTGGTCGGCACGGGCCCGAAGTTGAGCCGCTCGACGCCGGGGGCGGCGAGCAGCTCGTCGCGCAGGGCCGGGTCCTCGGTCAGCGCGCTGAGCACCAGAGTGGGGCCGAGACGGCGGGCCAGGTCGCGGCGGGGCGCCTCGACTACCGCCACGAAGGGGAACAGCAGCTCGGCCTGGGCCAGGGGATGGGCGGGGTCGGAGCAGTAGACCACGGTCGGCAGCAGGAAGGCGCAGCCGCCGGCCTCGGCGACGCGGCCGCCGGGCCGCAGCCGGGCGGTCACGTCCTCGGCGCCGGGGCGGCGGAGGCGGGCGTCGATCCAGGCCGAGACCCGCTCGGCGGCCCGGCGATCGGGGAAGGCGGCGAGCGCCGCCCGCGGGTGGTCCAGCGGCAGCGCCTCGATGGCCGCCAGGCGGGCGGCCAGCGCCGCGGCCAGCTGGCGGCCGTGGGCGGAGGTCCACACCCCCGAGGCGTTGATACAGGAACGGCCGCCGTTGGCGGCCACCGACTCGGCGATGAGCTCCAGGTGCTCCTCCCAGCGCTCGGCGGCGTCGCCCTCGAGCAGCACCTTGCTCCAGCCCGGGCCGTGGATCTGGACCCGCGGATCGGTCTCCCAGGGCTCGACCGTCGAGCGATCGCCGTAGAGCAGCGAGCGGCCGCAGCGCAGCAGCAGCTCGCGGGCGCCGTCGTAGCCGCTGGGGTAGCAGCTCAACGCCGCCGGCGGGCAGCCGGCGGCCAGCCAGGCCTGGGCGATGCGGTAGGGGGTCCACGGCTCGCGGCTGCCGGGCTTGAGCGCGAGCGGCGTCTTGAGGGCGAGAGCCGGGATCCACAGCGAGTGCACGCCCGGCGAGTTGGAGGGCAGCACGGCGCCGAGGACGTCGGTCTGGCGGCGGTAGGAGAGGGGGCGCCCGTCCTGCAGACCGTGGCCGCGGTCCAGGATCTCGAGTTCGAGTCCGCGGGTCAGCCCGCCGAGCACCGTCTCCATCTCCTCCATCACGAAGCGGGCCTTGGCCATGTTGGCCCGCGCCAGGGTCCGGGGCAGCCCGGTGGTGGCCGACACCTGCCGCACGTAGTCCTCCGGCGACTGGGTCGCCTTGCCGACCGGCAGCTCGGCCTCGGCGAACAGCTTGCCGGCGCGGCGCGAGATCGCCAGCAGCTCGGCCACCGGCAGCGCCGCCAGCTCCCGCCGGTGGTCGGCCGCTCGCGCCAGGTCCCTGGCGATCAGCCCCGGGTTGGCCTGGCTGACCTCGGCCACCGGCTCGCCGCCGGCCAGGTCGTCGAGCACCGTGACCGTGAGGCTGCGGTAGGCCTGGCCGGCCCTCAGCAGCGGCAGGTGCAGCATCGCGGGGCTAGAGACCTCAGTAGACCCCCACCACCACCGACTCCTCGAGCGGCGCGAAGAGGCGCAGGTTGGAGACCCCGTCCCACGGGTAGAGCTCGATGGGCTCGGCGCGCTCGCCCTCGTCGCGCTCGAGGAACCGCGGCATGAAGAACTCCGGGGTCAGGGTGGTGAGCATCACCCGCCCGGTCTCGCCGTAGTCCACCGTGCGGCCGGGGTCGTCCGGGTCGACCAGCTCGAAGACCGCGCGCGGCGCCGGCGGGTAGTAGGTGATCGTGTAGTCGCGGGCGTCGGGATCGAAGGGCTTCGAGCAGGCCAGCCCCATCAGCGTGTTGCCGTAGGTGGGCACGAAGTCGATGCCCGGCACCAGCTCCTCGCGGGCAAAGCGATGGAACTGGGCGTTCATCTCGGTGCCGCCGCAGAAGATGCCGCGGATGCCGGCCCTGCCGAGGTCGACCTTCTCGCACAGCGCCTCGAGCAGCTTGGGGGTGGTGAACAGACAGCGCACGCCGTCGTGGGCGCGCAGCACCTTGAGCCCCTGGTCGACGACGTGCTCCTTGTAGGCCTCGAGCTCGCGGTGGCGGCCGGCGGCCAGCAGCTTGTTGACCCAGCGCGGGTCGAGATCGACGTGGAAGCACAGCCCGCCGCGGTGCTGGGCCAGGTGCTCGATGGCCAGCCGCAGCCGCCGCGGCCCGGTCGGCCCCAGCATCAGCCAGTCGGCGCCGAGCGGGAAGCCGCGCTCGTCGAGGGTGCCGCTGAACAGCTCGTAGTCGTGCTGGAAGTCGCGGACGTTGAGGCGGGTCTTGGGCAGCCCGGTCGAGCCGCCGGTCTCGAACACGTAGAGCGGCTGGCCGGCGAGCCCGCGCGGCAGCCAGCGTCGCACCGGACCGCCGCGCAGCCAGTCGTCCTCGAAGTGGCCCAGCCGCTCGAGGTCGGCGTAGCCCCGGATCTTCTCGCGCGGATCGAAGGGCAGCTTGGCGGCGAACTCGAGCCAGAAGGGGCAGCCGGTCTCGGGGGAGAAGTGCCAGGCCACCATCTCCCGCACGTGGGCGTCGAGCCGCGCGCGGGCCTCGGCCACCCGCTCCGCCAGCCGCATGCCGCCGGCCACCGTCACCGCAGTCGCCTACTTGCCTTTGGCCGGCACGTCGGGCCGGTCATCGGCTCCCTCGGCGAGGGCGAAGAGCATGTTGCGGCTGGCCACGTAGAGGGTGCCCCGGTAGGCGATCGGGGTGGTGTAGACCGCGCTGCCCAGGTTGGTCTCGGACAGCACCACCGGCTCACCGTCCCTGCCCTTGCCGGCCTCGAGCACCACCACGTCGCCGTCCTCGTCGCCCAGGTAGACCTTGCCGTCGGCGGCGAAGGCCGAGCCCCAGACCGCGGCGAAAGTGTCGTAGGTCCAGTAGTGCTCGCCGGTCTCGGCGTCGAGAGCGTAGAGGAAGCCGCTCAGGTCGGGGATGTAGACGATGCCCTGGTAGATCGCCGCCGTCGAGATGGTGCGGTGGAAGTCCTCGCCGCCGCGATGCCAGACCGCCGCCTTGCCGGTGACGTCGCCGGTCCCGGTGGCGTCGATGACCCAGAAGTGGCCGACGCCCTCGCCGTGCTCGGGGTCCTGGCCGACCCCCAGGTAGACCCGCTCCTTGTAGATCACCGGCGTGCCGATGATGTTGTTGCGGGTGCCCATGCCGCCCAGCTCCCAGACCGAGTCCTTGGGGTTGAGGTCGAACTTCCAGATCGGCTTGCCGGTCGCCGGCTCGAGCGCGTAGACCCAGCCGTCGCCGCCCGGGAAGATCACCTGCGGCCGGCCGCCGATCACCGCGTAGGCGGGGTTGGACCACTGGCCGTGGAGGATGTTGCCACCCGGGAGATCGGACTCCCAGACCAGCTTGCCGGTCCTCTTGTCGACCGCGATGAAGCTGGGGGCGCGGGTGGCGGGGATGTTGACGTGCCCCTCGTCCACCCCGTTGCCGGTGACGGTGAACAGCAGGTCGCCGGCGGCGGTGGGGCTGCCGGCCGCCAGGTTGTGCGGGAAGACCGACAGCTCGCCGATCATGTCCAGCTTCCAGACCACGTCCTCGTCGGTGGCGCCGGTGCGCTTCTCGGCGGTGAAGGGGCCGTCGTTCTCGCCGTCGCGGAAGCCCTCGACGTCGGCGGCGATCAGCTCGGCCCGGTTGGAGACGTAATAGAGCCGATCGCCCTCGACGTAGGGGGCCGAGCAGACGCCCTGGAGCGGCCAGTCGTGGACGCGGCCGGCCGGCAGCTTGGCGTGCGCCGCCTGCCACAGGAACTCGCCGCTGCTTGCGTCGAACACCAGCACGTTGCCGCGGTCGCCTTCGATCGCCGGGTCGCGCCCGCCCTCGTTGTTGGTGCCGACGAAGACCTTGCCGCCGGCCGCCACCGGTCCGCCGTAGCTCTGCGAGCCCAGCGGCTGGCGCCACTTGACGTTCTCGCCGGTCTTGACGTCCCAGCGCGCGGGCAGCCCGGTCTCGGCCGAGATCATGTTGCGCTGCGGGGTGCCGCCGAACATCGCCACCTCGGGCTCGGCGCCGGAGGCGGCGCCCGGCGACAGCGTCGCCGGCAGCGCGGCAAGGAGAAGGAAAGCTGGAAGCTGGAGTGGTCGGGTCATGGATTGGAGGTCACCTTGAGGTTGTCGAAATAGACGGGTGTGGGGGAGTAGCCGGACAGCCCGGGCGCGCCGTCGACGATGGGCAGCGGGTCCTCCAGCTCGATCGTCCACGCTTCGGGCTCGGGAGCGTCGCGACGCCACGCCTTGCCCCGCACGGTGGCGCGCTCGGCGCCGGCGTCGACGCGGAGCTTCATGCGGTACCAGACGCCGGGCTCCCACGGGTAGTCGACGGTCTGCATCATCCGCAGCCCCGACTGCCAGGAGTGGACCTCGAGCCGCTGATGGTTGCCCATCAGCTCCATGGTGTAGCCGCCGTTGATGAGCCCCATGTCGGGCAGGGTGTCGCCGTCCCGGCTGCCCCGGAGGTCGGCCTCGAAGGTGTAGCCGGCCTCGTCCGGGTGCCCCAGGAAGGTCAGGTGACGGTGGATCTGGACCGGCGAGGGCTGCTTGGAGAGCACCCGGTTGCCGTCCAGCTCGACGACCTGGAAGGGGGACAGGTAGCCCATCATGTAGCCCGGCCGGCCGCCGGGCTCGACGGCCTCGAAGTCCTCGACGAGCGGCAAGGGCGCCAGCGCCCGCAACCGGCCGCTGGCTTCCAGTCCGCCGGCCCGGGCGGTCACCAGAGCGGCCTGCGAGCCGGCGGCGGGGTCGGGGGTGACGACGCCGTCGGCACCGACGGTGCCGGCCAGGCCGGCCAGCGACCACTCGGCCGGCAGCTCGCCGATCACCCGGCCCAGGGCGTCGAAGGCCACCGCCCGGAAGCGCGCGGTCTCGCCGGTGCGGATCAGCGCTTCGGCGGGGACCACCCTCAGGCGCGCCGCCTCGGCCCCGGCCGGCGACCGCTCCTCGGCCGGCGGCGCCGGGGCGGTCCCGGGCTCGACCCGGAACGGCCGCTCGGGGTCGCCCAGGCAGTACAGCCCCTCCTCGGTGGTGAAGTAGATCCGCCCGTAGGCCACCGCCGGCGAGCCGTAGATCTCGGGGCGGCGCCCGTCGGGCGCGCGGATCTGCTCGGCGTCGAGAGTTCGTCCGCCGTCGGCCCCGGGCTCGACGATCAGGAACCGGCCGTTGACCTCGGTGGCGTAGACCTTGCCGTCGGCCACCACCGGCGAGCCCTTGCCCACCCGGCCCAGGTCGAGCTGCCAGCGCTGCTCGCCGCCGGCGACGTCGAGGGCGTAGAGGTTGGCCGAGTTGTCGATCACGTAGAGCACGCCGCCATCGAGCGCCGGCGAGGAGAACCCCACCCCCAGCGGCGCCCGCCACAGCTCGTGGCTGGCGGTGACGTCGCCGGTGCCGGTGCCGTCGATCGCCACCACCCGGCCCATCGTGCCCTCGTCGAGGTTCTCTTCGCTGTGGGCGGCGAAGACCGTGGTGCCGTCGACCAGCACCGAGGTGTTGATGCCGCGCTGGGAGAGCTCGAAGCCCCAGACCGGCTCGCCGGTCGCCGCCTCGACGGCGTAGATGCCGCCGCTGCCGTTGCCGGCGACGATCAGCCGCCGCCCGCCGGCCACCAGCACGGCGGGGGTCGACTGGGTGTTCTTGTCGCTCATCGACGAGGCCGGCGTCGACACCCACAGCAGCTCGCCGGTCCGCTTGTCGAAGGCCCGGTAGCGATGGAGCGGCCGCGCCTCGGCCCCCCAGCCGGCGTTGGCGAAGGTGACGATCAGCCGCTCGCCGTCGACCAGCGGCGTCTGGGTGCGGCCCCCGTAGCCCTCCATGAAGGCGAACTCCTCGACCAGCTTGCGCTGCCAGACGACCGAGCCGTCGCGCGAGTCGAGACAGAAGAACAGCCCGCCGACGCCCTGGACGTAGAGATAGCCGGTCTCGGGATCGGCGGCCAGGTTGGCCCAGCCCACCCGGGTCCACGGCACCGAGGTGTGGTAGACGTTGAAGCGCCGCTCCCAGAGCTTCTCGCCGGTCCCGGCGTCGAAGCAGGCGACCATCTCCTGGCGGGTGATCCCCTCGCCGGCGCGGCCGTTGGCGCACACCCGGCCCTGGAAGACGACCGGCGTCGAGCGGCCGACGAAGTCGACCCGCCAGATCAGGTTCTCGCCGCCGGTCGACCAGCTCGCCACCAGCCCGGTCTCGGGCGAAGTCCCGTTGCGCGCCGGCCCCCGCCAGTGGCTCCACTCGGCGGCGGCGGCGCGATCGGGGACGATCCAGAAGGCGCCTGCTGCGGCCAGTAAGGTAGCGAGAACGATCTTGGGCAACCCCTTCACTTGGCAGCTCCTTGGTCTGGATTGCGGGAGAACGGCGCCGTTTGCTGGCAGCGGGCTGGGTAGAGGACCCAAAGCGCCGGGCGGCATCATACCGCGGGCCCGCGGTGTCCGGAGCGCGCGCCCGATGCCGCACCCGCTTCTCGTTGTTACGCGGGGCCTGGCGCCGGGGTTGAGGGCGTCGTTGGCATCCGGCCCGGGTACCGGGGCCTCGGCGGGTTTACACTGGCGGGACTCATGCGACCTTCGACCGCCTGCGCGATGCTGGTCGCGGCGGGTGCCCTGGCCGTCGCCCGGGCGCAGCCGGTGCCCGATGGTCCGCAGTTCAGGGTCAGCTCGGCCGATTCCGGACCCGAGTCGGCGGCCGACGTGGGCGTGGCGCCCGATGGCTCGTTCGTGGTCGTCTGGGAGACCTCTCTGGCCACCCCGCAGATCCGGGGGCGGCGTTTCGCCGCCGATGGCGCTCCGCTCGGAGCCGAGTTCGCGATCAACACGTTCACCACCGGCGGTAGGGAGGAGATTCCGGCGGTGGCGGTCGCCGCGGACGGCTCTTTCGTCGTGGTCTGGGAGAGCGACACCTCAGCGGGTAACGACGACGACCTGACCAGCATCCAGGCGCAGCGGTTCGATGCCGCCGGCGATCCGCTCGGGGCCCAGTTCCAGGTCAACGTGGTCACCACCGGATTCCAGGTCGTTCCGGACGTCGCGGCGGCGCTCGGCGGTGGCTTCCTGGTGGTTTGGAGGACGGTCGGCCCCGGAGGCTTAGGCGACTCGGCCATTCGCGGGCGGCGCTTCGACGCCGATGGCCTGCCCACCAACGACGGGCTGCTGCTGAGCGACAGCGGAGAGCAGCGCGCGCCGGCCGTCGCCGCCGGCCCCGGCGGCGGTTTCGTCGTCGTCTGGCAGCGGGGCTCTACCGGCACCGAGATCGACGCGCGCGTGTTGGCCACCGACGGCACCCCGGCCGGCGAGATCTTCCAGGTCAACACCTCCGTCGGCGGCAACCAGCTCGGCCCCGACGTTTCGTTCGGCTCCGACGGCGGCTTCGTCGTCGTCTGGGAGAGCTTTGGCTCGCCCGGGTCGGACGACTCGAGCTACAGCATCCAGGCGCGCCGCTTCCCCGTCGAGCCGGGGCTCGAAGACCAGTTCCAGGTCAACGCCGTGACCGAGGGCGCCCAGCGCTTCGCGCGCGTTACCCGTTACCGGGACGGCGGGCTGCTCGTGGCCTGGCACAGCTTCTCCTCGGCCGGCGACGACGACGACCTGACCAGCATCCAGGCGCAGGTGCTCGGCGTCGCCGGGGAGCCCCTCGGCTCCCAGTTCCAGGTCAACGGCTACACGACCAACGCCCAGGACTACGCCGCCGTCGCCGGTACCGGCGACGGCAGGTTCGTGGCGGCGTGGACCAGCCAGGGCTCGGTCGCCGGCGCGGGCGTCCGTCGCATCCAGGGCCGGCGCTACCGGCCGGCCGCGATCTTCGCCGACGACTTCGAGTCCGGCGACAGCTCGCAGTGGTCGGGCGCCGTTCCCTGATCTCGACGCCGGATGCTCACCGCCTCGGCTGGAGGGCGCGGTACTTGTATTCGAGCTTCTCGGCCCGCGACAGGCCGTCCCCCCAGTCGTAGAGGGCGCGCTCCCAGGAGCCGTGGACCGGGTTGGGGACCACGATCCAGCGCTCGCCCCAGTAGGCGGCGGTCTCGGCGAGACGGCGGCGGCGCTCCTCGAGGGAAGCGCGGAAGCCGGTGGCGAAGTCGCTGGCGTCGTCGCCGATCAGCAGCAGGATGCGGTGGGTCTCGGCGACGTGGCGCCGTCGGCCCGCCTTCTCGCTCTGCCACTCCGGGCGCTCGTAGCGGGTGAGCAGCGGGTCGCGGTCGGCGAGCAGCGGGAAGCCCAGCGCCTCGAGGTTGCGGCGGGTCGGCTCCTCGAGGTCGTGATTGCGGTTGGTGACGTAGAAGACCGCCACCCCGCGCTCGGCGGCCCAGGTGGTGAACTCGACGGCACCGGGGACGGCGGCGGCCGCCGCCTCGTGGACCCAGCGCGGCCAGTTGCCGGCCGGGTCGTACTCCTCCTCGTCGAGCACCAGCCGCGCCTCGAACGGCGAGTTGTCGAGCACCGTCTCGTCGACGTCGAGGATGACCGCCGGCGGCAGGGTGGCGTAGCCGCCGCTCTCGAGCTGCTCCGAGGAGGCGGTCCACGCCGGGTCGGCCAGCGCCTGCTCGAGCCGCACCCGGGCCAGCCGGTAGGCCTGGACCGCCCCGGCCGGATACTCCACCGAGGTCTGGAGCCACAGCGTCGCGCCCAGCAGCTCGTGGGTGCGCGGCGCCGGCGCCGGGGCCGAGCGGCAGGCGCCCGACAGCGCCAGGGCCAGAGCAAGGACCGGCAGGACGAGCGGCCGGGCTCGAGACTGCGTTCTCCGGGCGACACCCGCGCAGCGCGTGGCCAGCTCGTCAGGCGGCGGCAGCAGACCGTTCACGGCGTCAGGGCCGGGGACTCTCTCGGACATGGGTCGTTCTCCTTCGCGAGGCTCGCGCGGTCCGGGGAGCGGCCGACCCGAGGGTGGCGCCGAGTATCGGCCGCTGCGGGTCCCCACGCGGCGCACCCTTACAGCACCGAGTCGCCCGGCGGCACGAGCTGGTCGATCCGCGCGGCGTCCGCGGCGGCGACCTCGGTCTCCAGCGCCCGTAAACAGCTGTCGAGCTGCTCGGCGGTGCGCGGCCCGATGGTCGCCGAGGTCACCGCCGGCTGGCGGAGCACCCAGGCCAGGGCCAGCTCGGCCAGCGGCACGCCACGCGCGGCGGCCATCTGGACCAGCTCCTCGACCACCTCGAGCCGGCGCTCGAAGCGGGCGTCGGAGAGGTCGCCCGTCCAGTTCCGCGCCCGTGGGCTGTCGGCCGGGTTGGCGGCGCCCCGGCGGTATTTGCCGGTCAGCCACCCGCCCTCGAGCGGACTCCACACGATGTTGGCAATCCCGAAGCGCCGGCACATCGGGAAGTGCTCGCTCTCCATCGCCCGGCGCAGGATCGAGTAGGGGGGCTGCAGGGCCACGAACCGCTCCCAGCCGTGGCGATCGCTCAGCCACAGCGTCTGGACGATCTCCCAGGCCGGCAGCCGTCTCTGGCCTTCGACGTCGTAGTGATTGGTCGAGCATCCGAGGTAGCGGACCTTGCCCTGCCGCACCAGGTCGTCGAGCGCCCGCAGGGTCTCCTCCCACCGGACGTCGGGGTCCGGCCGGTGGATCTGGTAGAGGTCGATGACGTCGGTGCCCAGCCGCCGCAGACTGGCCTCGGCCTGCTCGTGGATGGCCTTGCGCGACAGGCCGCGCTGATTCGGGCCGTCGCCCATGGCGCCAAACACCTTGGTCGCCAGCACCGCCTGCTCGCGGCGGCCGCGCAGCGCCTTGCCGACGATCTCCTCGGACTCGCCCGCCGAGTAGATGTTGGCGGTGTCGATGAAATTGACGCCCAGATCGAGGGCTCGGTGGATGATGCGGATGCACTCGTCGTGGTCCGGGTTGCCCCACTCGCCGAACATCATCGTGCCCAGACACAGCGGCGACACCCGGACGCCGGCGCTGCCGAGGCTGCGGTACTCCATGGCCGCCGAAGTGTAGCGGTAGGCGTAGAATCACCTCATGAGCTTCGTCCAGCAGCCGCCCGAGCTCGGCAACCAGTACCGCGACGACCGGATGCTGCGGACATATCTGCGGCGGGTGCTGCCGGCGGCGGTGCTGAGCGAGATCGAGCCCCAGCTCGACCGGATGGGCGAGCTGGCGGGTGGCGAGCTCTATCGGCTGCAGCTCGAGGACCTGCCCAACGAGCCGGTGCTGACCCGCTGGGACGCCTGGGGCAACCGGGTCGACCGGGTCGAGCCCACCCGGGTCTGGCGGCGGGCGGAGCGGTTGGCCGCGGAGAAGGGGCTGGTGGCGATCGCCTACGAGGGCGCCCACGGCGCCGCCTCGCGGTTCCACCAGATGGCGATGGTCTATCTGTTCACCGCCTCGACCGACATCTACAGCTGCCCGCTGGCGATGACCGACGGCGCCGCCCGCGCCCTGCTCGAGGCCGGCAACGAGGCGCTCGTCGCCCGTGCGCTGCCGCGTCTCACCAGCCGCGACCCGGCGCGATCCTGGACCAGCGGCCAGTGGATGACCGAGACTCCCGGCGGCTCGGACGTGGGCGGCACCGAGACGGTTGCCCGCCGTGAGGGTGGCGAGGCCGGCGGCTGGCGGCTGTGGGGCCGCAAGTGGTTCACCTCGGCGGTGGACTCGCAGATGGCGCTCACCCTGGCCCGGCCCGAAGGCAGCCCGGCGGGCAGCCGCGGGCTGGCGCTGTTCTACCTCGAGCTGCGCGACGCGGCGGGGAGGCTCCAAAGAGTGCGCATCGAGCGGCTCAAGGACAAGCTCGGCACCCGCAAGCTGCCCACCGCCTCGCTGACCCTGGAGGGCGTGCCGGCCGAGCCGGTGGCGGGGCTCACCGGCGGCGTCCGCAACATCGCCCCGATGCTCAACGTCACCCGCATGTGGAACGCGGTCAGCGCCATCGCCCTGATGCGGCGCGGTCTCGCCCTGGCGCGCGACTACGCCGGCAGGCGCACCGCCTTCGGCAAGCCGCTGGCCGAGCAACCGCTTCACCTCGACACCCTGGCGGCGCTCCAGGCGGAGCTGGAAGGGGCCTTCCATCTCACCTTCCGGGTGGTCGAGCTGATGGGCCGCGCCGAGGCCGGCGAGGCGAGCGACGCCGAGCGGCGGCTGTGGCGGGTGCTGACCCCGGTGGCCAAGCTGACCACCGCGCGGCAGGCGGTGGCCGTGCTGAGCGAGGTGCTGGAGAGCTTCGGCGGCGCCGGCTACGTGGAGGACACCGGGCTGCCGGCGCTGCTGCGCGACGCCCAGGTGCTGCCCATCTGGGAGGGAACGACCAACGTGCTCGCCCTCGACGCGCTGCGGGCGCTGGCGGCGGATCCGGATCTCGAGGTCCTCGCCGGCGAGCTGGAGCGGACGCTGGGGCCGGTGGCCGGCGACGGGGACGTTTCGCAGCTGGCGACCGCCGCGATGACGGCCCGCCGGGCGTTCGAGCGGGCGGCCACCTGGTGGCGCGCGGCGGCCGCAGAGCCGCCGCGGGTCGAGGCCGGGGCGCGCCGCTTCGCCCTCACCCTGGGGCGGGCTTTCGAGCTGGCGCTGCTGGTCGAGCAGGCCCGCTGGTCGCACGCCCGCGAGGGCGATGCCCGGCCGGCGGCGGCGGCCCGCCGGTTGGCGGCCGCCGGGGTCGACGCCATCGCCCGGCTCGATCCCTGCGACGCTGCCGGCCGCGCCGACAGCCGTCTGCTGGCCACCGACCGGGCGCCGGCGCCGGCCGCGGCAGCCGTGCCGGAGCCTGCGGGCGCGACCTCGTCGGAGCCCGCCGGCCGCGCGCCGGCATGACCCGCCCGCTACCGCCTCCGGCGGCAGCGGACGCCAACGGCTCCGGGGAGCGCTTTCGGCTCTCCCTCGCCGGGGAAGAGCCGGCGAGATCCCCGCAGGCCGGCTCGGGCGCCGAGACGCCGTCGCTGAGCGTCTACCTGGAAGTCCCCCCGGGCGATCGGCAAGCGCCCTTCGCCATCCTCTACATGCACGGCTTCGGCTCGCGCCAGGACGGCGAGAAGGCGCTGTTCTTCCGCCGGCGGTGGGTGGGGGCCGGGATCCCGTTCTGCTCCTTCGACTTCCAGGGCCACGGCGACTCGGACGGCTCGATGCTGGGCCTCACCCTCGGCCGCAACGTCCGGGACGCCGCCCGGGTCCACGCCGAGCTGGCCCGCCGCGGCCTGCCCCGGGTGGTGGTGGTGGGCTCGTCGATGGGCGGCCTGACCGGGCTGTGGTACGCGGCCACGCGCCCGGACGGCGTGTTGGCCGGACTCTGCGTCGCCCCGGCACTGGGTCTCGAGCGCTCGATCTCCGCCTGGGCCGGCGTGGAGGCCATGGAGCGCTGGCGCCGGGAAGGGAGCACCGAGCTGACCGCCGAGCTGGGCACCTGGGAAGTCGGATGGGGCTTGATCGAGGACCTCCGCGCCCATCGCCAGGAGGACCTGGCGGCGCGGCTCGCCGTGCCGTCGCTGCTGCTCCAGGGGCAGCGCGACGACCAGGTGGACTGGCGGCGGGTGGCCGAGCTGGCGGCCACGGCGACGGCGCCCTGCGAGCTGGTGCTGTTCGGCGACGGCGACCACCGCCTGATCGACCGCACGGAACGGCTCTTCGAGCTGATGCTCTCGTTCCTGCAGAGCCGCGGCCTGCTGCCGGTGGCGGAGCCAGCAGCGACGCCGAGCAGGGCGCCGGCAGCAAGCTCTACTCGAGCCCGATGAACAGCGTGCCGGCGTGGCCCCGGAGCTGCACCCGCCGCGGCTCGATCTCGACCACCCGGTAGCCCTCGACCCGCTCGCCGGGTCCCACCACCCGGCCGTTGAGCAGCGCAAACGGGCCGGTCTCCGACCAGGCGATGCCGCCCAGGGTCAGCGTGGCGCCGTCGGGCAGCACCGCCTCGCGGACAAAGACCCGCGCCTCGCCGGCCGCCGCCGCGTCGGCGAAGTCGCGGGGCGAGCTGCCCGGGTCGGCGCTGGGCAGCGTCACCAGCACCCCCGACTCGTCCCGGGCGACGTGCTCGGCAGCCGCGGGCGGGGCGGTCGCCCGCGACCCGCCGCGGGTGCTGCCGGCGGTCCGCGAAGGGGCCGGCGCCGGGGCCGGCGGCGCAGCCGGCCTGCCGCGGGCGGAAGACGACGCGCCAGCCGACCCGGCCTCCGGGGTCGCGCCTCGCGCCGGGTCGGTCACGACCTCCCCGACAGTGGAACCTGCTGCGGTGGGAGTCCCGCCGGCCGGACCCGCACTCGGGGCCGCTGCCGCGCCGGGCGCGGTGGCGGGTGATGCCTCTGGCGAGCCGGCGAGGGATGCGGCTGCGGACCCTGGCGCCGCCACACCGGGCACCGCCACGGTCGCCGTGGGCGCCGCGGTCACCGCCGCGTTGGCCGGCGGCTCGCGGCGGAGCAGCAGCAGCACCGCCAGCAGGCTCATTCCCAGTCCCACCGCCAGCAGCACCACCAGGCCCCAGATCCAGGAGGGGCTTTCGCGCCGTGCCACCGCCGTATGGGGCGGCGGCACGCCGCGGCGGATGGCGTCGCGGCGCGCCGCCTCCTCGCGCGCCCGGCCGAGCGCGTCGCCGATCAGGCTCATACGAAGCGGCCCTCCAGCTCGCGGATGGCGCGCCGCACGTGACCGCCGGTCAGGTGATGGGCGCCGCTCACGTACCCGCAGAGCAGGGTCTTGTCGCAGATCGCGTTGATCAGCCGCGGGACGCCGCCCGAGTAGGCGTAGATGCGACGCATCGCCCAGCGGCTGAAGGTGGGGACCGAGTTGGCCCCGGCCACCCGCAACCGGTGGCGGACGTAGAAGTCGGTCTCGTCGAACGACAGCGGCGTCAGGTGGTAGCGCACCGTAATCCGCTGTCGCAGCTGGCGCAGTGCCGGGTTGTCGAGCATGCGCCGCAGCTCGGGCTGGCCGATGAGCACGATCTGCAGCAGCTTGCGCTGATCGGTCTCCAGGTTGGAGAGCAACCGCACCTGCTCCATCAGCTCCATCGACAGATCCTGCGCCTCGTCGATGAACAGCACCACGTCGTTACCGGCCGCGAACTCGTCGAGCAGCAGCCGGTTGAGCTGATCGAGGCACTCCATGTGGTCGCGGCTCGGCGGCTCGAGCCCCAGCTCGACCAGGATCGAGTAGACCAGCTGCTCGCTGGTCAGGAGCGGATTCAGGATCAGTGCGGTCCGGTAGTTGGGTCCCAGCTCTTCGAGCAGCGCGCGGCAGAGCGTCGTCTTGCCGGTGCCGACCTCGCCGGTGACCTGGATGAAGCCCTTGCGCTCGCGGAGGCCGAAGACCAGGTGGTCGAAGGCCTCCTGGTGCCGATCGCTGAAGAACAGGAAGCGCGGATCGGGGGTGATGTTGAACGGCGACTCGTAGAAGCCGTAGAACTGTTCGTACATCCTGGCGGGGGGGCTCGCGAGCCCGGAATGAAGAGTCTAGCAGCAAGGGTATCGAGGTTGCGGGGAGGGGAGGCCCGCCGCTCCTCACCGCTGCGCGCTGACCGCTCCGTAGCCTTCGGGGCTTCTCGCAAGCGCTTGCGGAGAGGCCCCTGTCGAGCCCCACCCCGGCCGGCCCCTGCGCGGCCCAGCGGCTGACCCACGACTTCGCAAGGAGGCGCGGCTCCCGTAACCCTGACTGCCAGCAGGCACCGCGGGGCGAGTCATTGCGTTGCCACCCCGTGCCGCCGAATTGGGTGGTTGACCTACCTGGAACATGAGGTGGGGCTGGCTGGCGCGGCTGTCCTGGTTTCTGGAGCCGCGCGAGGCCACACGCGCGTGCGAGCCCGCCAGCCGGTGCCGAAACGAGCGTTGGGTCGGCGCGACGTTCTGACCGAGCGCGGGTAGCACCCCGCCCAGGGCGCCCGATCGGCCTCGCCTCTGCAGCCCTACCCGGAAGCTTCTTCTGGTTCGGGGCGTGTAGCATCCGAATTCGGGTTTCAACATCGAGGAGGGGGCGATGACGCGCTTCTGGGGTCTATGTTTTCCTGTTCTGCTGTTCTGGTCGTTGGCGGCTCCTGCCGTCGCAGGGGAAGAGGCGTTCGATCCGGAGGGGCGGTTGGCGGAGTTGGGGATCGAGCTGCCGGAGCCGCCGGCGCCGGTGGCGAACTACGTGCGGGCGGTGCGGGCGGGGGAGTTGGTGTTCCTGGCCGGTCACGGGCCGCTGAAGGCGGATGGCGGGTACGTGACGGGGCGGCTGGGCGAGGACCTGTCGGTCGAAGAGGGGTACGAGGCGGCGCGGCTGACCGCGATCGCGCTGCTCGCCTCGCTGCGGCAGGAGATCGGCGACCTTTCGCGGGTGTGGCGGATCGTCAAGGTCACCGGGATGGTCAACTCGGCGCCCGGCTTCACCCGCCAGCCCGAGGTCGTCAACGGCTGCTCTGACCTGCTGGTCGAGGTGTTCGGCGAGCGGGGGCGGCACGCCCGGGCGGCGGTGGGGATGGCGTCGTTGCCGATCGGCATCGCGGTCGAGATCGAGATGGTGGTCGAGGTGGCGCCCGCCGCGGAGCCATCTGCCGCCACGCCGGTAGCCCCGCTGGCGGGCGGCGACATCGTGTCGGGAACACCGGCCGCGGGGGCGACGGCAGCCGTGCTGCCGTGGCGCGCCCGGCCCGCCGTCGTCAACGCGGTGCTCGAGGAGCGGCTCGACCACCGGCTGCCGCGACTGATGCGCGAGGCGGGGCTCGACATGTGGCTGGTGATCAACCGCGAGTACGCCGAAGACCCGGTCTACTTCAGCCTGGTCCCCGAGCCGGTCCACGCCGCCCGGCGCACCACCATGCTGGTCTTCCATGACCGCGGCGAGGCCGAGGGCGTCGAGCGGCTGACCGTGAGCCGCTACCCGCTGGGCGACCTCTACCGCCCGGTCTGGGAGGGCGGCGACCTCGACGAGCAGTGGCGGCGGCTGGGCGAGGTGGTCAGGGAGCGCGAACCGCGCCGCATCGGCGTCGACGTCAGCCGCGACTGGGCGGTGGCCGACGGGCTGACCGCCGGCATGAAGGAGCGGCTGACCGAGGCGCTGGGCCCCGAGCTGAGCAGCCGGCTGACCGGCGCCGAGGAGCTGGTGGTGCGCTGGCTCGAGACCCGCACCGCGGCCGAGCTGGAGCTGTGGCCGCAGGCGGTGGCGCTGGCCCGCGGGGTGATCGCCGAGGCCTTCTCCGAGCGGGTGATCACCCCCGGCGCGACCACCACCGACGACGTCGCCTGGTACATCCGCGAGCGGTTCGCCGAGCTGCAGCTGCCGATCTGGTTCATGCCCTACGTCAACGTTCAGCGCCCGGGCGGCGGCTGTCTGGAGGCGACGCCGTTCTGCGGCGACAGCGGCGGGGTGATCCGCCGCGGCGACGTGCTCCACACCGACGTCGGCATCTGCTACCTGCGGCTGTGCACCGACACCCAGGAGATGGGCTATGTGCTGCGCGCCGGCGAGACGGCGCCGCCGGCCGGGCTCCGCGAGGCGCTGGCGACCGGCAACCGCTGGCAGGACCTGCTGACCGCCGAGTTCGTGACCGGCCGGCCCGGCAACGAGATCCTGGCGCGGGCCCGGGCGGCTGCCGAAGCCGAAGGCATTCTGGCCAGCGTCTACACGCATCCACTGGGGGCCTTCGGTCACGCCCCCGGTCCCACCGTCGGCATGTGGGACAACCAGGGGCCGACGCCGGTCCAGGGCGACTGGCCGCTTCACCCGGACACCGGCTACGCCGTCGAGGGTAACGTCAAGGTGCCGGTGCCCGAGTGGGGCGGCGAGCTGGTGCAGATCAAGCTGGAGCAGAGCGCGGTGTTCGACGGCGAGCGTGTGCGCTATCTGGCGGGGCGTCAGACGAGCTGGCATCTCGTGCGGTAGGGGTAGCTGGTCGGGCAGCCGTCAGGGTCGCAGTCGGAGGGCTGGTGGCGGGAGCAGGCCGGGGCGGGGCATGCCAGGGGACGCGGCCGGCCTGACGGACTTCAGTGGGGAGGCCGGCCGCTCCTCACCGCTGCGCGCTGCTCGGATCGTAGCCTTCGAGGCTTGTCGCAAGCGCTTGCGGCGAGGCCCCTGTCGAGCCCCGCCCCGGCCGGCTCCTCAGCGTCCCGTAGGGAACCAATCGCCTCCCGCAGTGGCGGCATCAAGGTAGGCCTCTTCAGGGTTGACGGCAGCCATCGGGTGTTGGAAGATATTATCGTGGGTGATAATTCTGTGATTGCTCCGATCGGGGCGCAAATCCGGCGGCTGAGGGTGGCGAAGGGGTGGACGCTGGCCGAGCTGGCGAAGCGGGCGGGGACGAGCGCGCCGACCCTGCATCGATATGAAGGGGGCTGGGACCGGTTCGAGGTGGCCACGCTGCGGCGGATCGCCCGTGCGCTCGGGAGCTACCTGGAAATTCGCATGGTTTCGGAGGAGGCCGACCGCGCATCCGCGCCGGGGGCCTCGCGGCGGCAGTTGGTGAGCCTCCTCGCGCCGCTGTTCTGGGACCGGAAGCTGGCGCCGGGAGATCTGGACCGTTACCCTGGGTGGGTCCTGCGGCGGGTGCTGGCGTTCGGCGACCGGCGGCAAGTGGCGGCGGCGCGTCGGTTCTTCGGCGACGACGCGGTGCGGGCTGCGGCGGCCCACCGATCGGTCGATCCGCGGACGCGCAACTACTGGCGGTTGATACTGCAAGAGACGGACGACGGTGCATCCGAAAGTCCTCGACGCTGAGGCCTGGGTGCTGGTTCGCCGGCTGGTGGCCGCCGACCTGCTGGCCGGTTGGACGCTGGCCGGCGGCACCGGACTCGCGCTGCAGTTTGGTCACAGGATCTCGGAGGACCTGGACTTCTTCCGCGCCGACACCTTCGATCCCGGCCGGCTGGCCGAGGAGCTGGCCGCCCACGGACGCCTGGTGGTCCAGAGCCGGTCGGCGGACACGCTCCACGCCGTGCTCGAAGGTCTGCGGCTGAGCTTTCTGCGTGCCGAGGCGCCGCTGTTGTTCCCGGCCATGCCCTACCGGGGCCTGGCGCTCGCCGATCCGCGCGACGTCGCGGTGATGAAGCTGGTCGCCATCGGCGGCCGTGGCAGCCGCAAGGACTTCGTCGACCTCTACTTCTACCTGCGGACGGCGGACGGCCTCGAGCCGCTCCTGACCTTGCTCCGGCGGCGCTTCGAGCGGATCGACTACAACGAGTACCATCTGCTCAAGAGTCTCGTCTTCTTCGAGGACGGCGAGGCCGAGCCGATGCCGCGGATGCTGCGGAAGGTCTCCTGGCCGCAGATCAAGCGGTTCCTGATCGGCGAGGTGCGGCGGGTCGCGCCGTGAACCGAAATGGCGAAGCCGCCGCCACCGAGGACTTCACCTACCAGGAGGACGGCACCCGGGCGGCCGTGACCCCCGGCGGCCTGGTTGGGGACCAGATCTCGATGTTCGTGGACGACTCGTCCGGCTCGCAGTACCAGGCGCTCTACCCCATCAAGGTGCTGGGACACCCGGACCAGGCCGGGGTCTGGGGCGCCGAGGGCGAATAGGGGCGACCTAGCCGTCCGGGTGGTTGACAGCTCCCTACCAGTTGGTAGAGAGTCGCGCCAGGATGCTGGGGAGCGTCGCCACCCGGGGCCAGGTGCCCTCCGAGGTCCGCGAGCGGATCCTCGAGCACGCGACCCGGCTGTTCGCGGCCCGCGGCTACGACGGCACCACCCTCCAGCAGATCGCCGACGCGGTCGGCATCCGCAAGCCGTCGCTGCTGTATCACTTCCCGTCCAAAGAAGAGCTGCGCCGGAGCGTGCTCGAGCAGGTGCTGGCGCACGGCAACCAGGTGCTGCCCCAGCTGCTGCTTGCCGCCAGCTCGAGCCACGGGCAGTTCGACGGCGTGCTGGGGGAGATGGTGGCCTTCTTCAGCGCCGACCCCGACCGCGCCCGGCTGCTGCTGCGCGAGATCCTCGACCGGCCGCGCGAGACCCGCGAGCTGATGGGCCGGCTGGTCCGGCCCTGGATCACCGCCACCTGCGACTACATCCGCAAGGGCCAGGAGCGCGGCCGGCTGTGGCCTGAGGTCGATCCCGAGGCCTACGTCAACCAGGTGATCAATCTGCTGATCTCGAGCATCGCCACCTACGACTCGCTCGGCACCACCGACCGCGAGCGCAACCTGGCCGAGCTGGTGCGGGTGGCCAAGACCAGCCTCTTCCGTCCCGAGCCGACAACCGAGGAGTGACACCGATGGCTAACTTCTTCACCGACAACGACGACCTGCGCTGGTATCTCGAAAAGGGGATCGACTGGCGGCCGATCGTCGAGGCCCGCGAGTTCGGGCTGAAGCTGCCCGACGGCTTCCGCAGCGTCGAGGAGGCGCGCGAGTTCTATCTCGAGATCGCCACCATGTTCGGCGAGTTCGTGGCCGAGGAGATCGCCCCGGTCGCCGCCGAGATCGACCGCGAGGGGGTGCTGTTCGCCGACGGCGAGGCCAGCTTCCCGCCGCGGCTCGAGGCCATCTTCCAGAAGATCCGCGAGCTCGACGTGCACGGCATGTCGCTGCCGCGCGAGCTCGGCGGCGTCAACGCGCCGGTCCTGCTCTACAACGTCCACAACGAGCTGGTGGGCCGCGCCGAGCAGTCGGCGATGACCCACTACTCGTTCCACCTGGGCATGTCGCTGGCGATGCTGGCGCTGTCGATCGAGGAGGGCACGACCGAGTTCGACCGCGAGAAGCTGGCCATCACCCGCACCCGTTTCGCCGCGGAGATGGACGAGGTGACCCGCGGCGAGGCCTGGTGCTGCATGGACATCACCGAGCCCGAGGCCGGCAGCGACATGGCCGCCCTGCGCACGGTGGGCGAGCAGGATGCCGACGGCAACTGGACGTTGAGCGGGCAGAAGATCTTCATCACCACCGGGCACGGCAAATACCACTTCGTCATCGCCCGCACCGAGAAGGCCTCGGGCCCGGACGACCCCAAGGCCGGGCTTGGCGGGCTGTCGATGTTCCTGGTCAAGACCTATGACGACCACCCCGACGGCACCCGCACCCGCTACGCCCGCATCGAGCGCCTCGAGGAGAAGCTCGGGCACCACGCCTCGGTCACCGCCGCGATGGCCTTCGACAAGACCCCGGCCCAGCTGGTGGGCAAGCGCGGCGAGGGCTTCAAGCACATGCTGGTGCTGATGAACGGGGCGCGGGTCAGCGTCGGCTTCCAGGCCATCGGCCTGTGCGAGGCGGCCTGGCGGATGGCCCGCGACTACGCCGCCGAGCGGCGCGCGATGGGCAAGACGATCGACCGCCACGAGATGATCGCCGACTACCTGGACGAGATGCGCACCGACATCCAGGGCCTGCGGGCGCTGGCGATGTACGCCGCCGTCCACCAGGAGATCGCCGAATGGGACGGGCTGCGGCTGCGGTTCGACCCGCCGGCGGACGAGGTCGAGCGCCGGCGGATGCAGCGGCGGGTGCGCTACCACCAGAAGCGGCTGCGGCGGGCGACGCCGCTGCTCAAGTACCTGACCGCCGAGCGGGCCGTCCAGATGGCCCGCACCGGCCTGCAGATCCACGGCGGCAACGGCTACACCACCGACTACGGCGCCGAGAAGCTGGTCCGCGACTCGGTGGTGCTGCCGATCTACGAGGGCACCAGCCAGATCCAGGCGCTGATGGCGACCAAGGACACTCTCAACGGCATCCTCAAGAACCCGCAGGCCTTCCTGCGCCGCCGCGCCCAGGCCCAGTGGCGCGCGGTGTCGGCCACCGACGCCCTCGAGCGCCGGGTGGCCCGCGTCCAGGGCCTGTGCTACGGCGCCGAGCAGCACATCGTCACCCGCCTGGCCGGCAGCAAGCTGCGCTCGCTCCAGGGTACGCCGCTGGGCTCGCGGCCAAAGGCGCTGCTCAAGGGCTGGGACCCGCGGCGCGACTTCGGCTTCGCCCTGCTCCACGCCGAGCGGCTCACCAATCTGCTGGCCGAGTCGGCGATCTGCCGCATCCTCCTCGACCAGGCCCGCGAGCATCCCGAGCGCCGCGAGCTGCTCGAGCGCTACCTGGAGCGCGCCGAGCCCCGCTGCCGTCTCTTCGCCGACCAGATCCACTCCACCGGCTCGCGGCTGCTGGCCGACCTGGCCGGCCCCGAGGCCGTCGAGGATCGGGATTTGGAAGCGCTGGCGGCTGGTTAGCGAGCCCTTCTCGACAACGGCTCCGGGTTGCCGCCTCCGTTCGCGGGTCGGTGGATCCGCGAGCTGGGTAGGGTCTCGGCCAAGCCCTGCTACCTGGCGGGGCCCGGGTTGCTGTGGCCGGTTGCCGGTGATTGGAGCAGGCAGAGCTGAGTAGGGTTCCAGCCAAGGTCCGCTCGGTCGGCCTTGCTGTGATCGGCTTCCGATTGGCGCAAGGACAGCAGTGGAGCAGGGCGCGAGTTACGCCGCCCAGCCGCCGGCACGAAAGTCCCGCCGGTAAAGCCCGCGGCCGGTGCCTCGCAAGGCTGGGTGCTATTGCCTTGGGGGTTGCTGGCTGCGCACGTCCGCGTCGCCGATCAGGCTCGGCTGCTCGGGCGCGAGCGCCTGCCCCGACGCCGGGCCCTTGGAGGAGTCGCTCAGGGCTTCGAGGAAGACGGCGCCGTACCGGTCGAGTTTGGCCGGGCCGACGCCGGGAACGTCGAGCAGCTCGCCCGGTGAGCCCGGGCGGCGGCGCGCCAGCTCGCGGAGGGTGCGGTCGTTGAAGACCACGTAGGCCGGCACGCCCTGCTCGGCAGCGAGCCGGCGGCGCAAGCTCCGCAACTCCTCGAACAGCTCCTCCTCAGCGGCCGAGAGGGGTCGTTCTTCCCTTCTGGATGCTCTACCTGGATCGCCTGCCAGGCTGCGACGTTGGCCAGCCGACCCGCTGGTGCCCGATCGGCCCGCTGTTCTTGGCCTTCCGACGTGCCGGGGCAGCGCCAGGCGCAGGGTCTCCTCGCCGCGGAGCAGCGGGCCGGCGCGGTCGGTGAGCTTCAGCACCGCGTAGCGGCTGAGGTCCTGTTCCAGGTAGCCGGCATGGACCAGCTGGCGGAGCAGCGCCACCCAGCGCTCGCGGGGATGGTGGCGGCCGACTCCCCAGGTCGGGAGCTTGTCGTGGCCGTTGGCCTGCAGCCGCTCCTTCGTGGAGCCGACCAGCACGTCGACCACGTACTGGGCGCCGAAGCGCTGGCCGACCCGGAAGACGCAGGAGAGCGCCATCCGCGCCTCCTCGGTGGCGTCGACGGTCTCGGGCGGGTCCAGACAGACGTCGCAGTTGCCGCAGGCGGCCGGGGCCTCTTCGCCGAAGTAGTGGAGCAGCGCCTGGCGGCGGCAGGAGGCGCCCTCGGCGTAGGCCATCATCGCCCGCAGCTTGAAGCGCTCGATTCGTTGCTGCTCGTGATTGCGCCCCCGTTCGATGAGGGCGAAGGCGCGGCCGGCGTCGCCCGGGGCGTAGAGCAGCAGGGCCTCGGCCGGCAGCCCGTCGCGGCCGGCGCGCCCGGTCTCCTGGTAGTAGGCCTCGACGCTCAGCGGCAGGTCGTGGTGGACCACGTAGCGCACGTCCGGCTTGTCGATCCCCATGCCGAAGGCGACGGTGGCGACCACCGTCCGCAGGTCGCCAGTCAAGAACCGCTCCTGCACCCGCCGGCGCTCGACGGCGGTGAGCCCGGCGTGGTAGGCGCCGGCCTGCAGTCCCGCCTCGGCCAGCGCGGCGGCGACCTCTTCGGTGCGCCGCCGGGTCAGGCAGTAGACGATGCCGCTGGCCTCGGGCTGCCCGGCCGTGAGCTCGAGCAGCTGGTCCACCGGGCGCGACTTGGGGACCACCCGGTAGCGGATGTTGGGCCGGTCGAAGCCGCCGGCCAGGAAGAGCGGCTCGGCAAGCCCGAGCTGGGCCGCCACGTCCTCGCGGGTGTGGGGGTCGGCGGTGGCGGTGAGGGCGATCCGCGGCACGCCCGGGTAGCGCTGCCCGAGGACGTCGAGCTGGCGGTACTCGGGCCGGAAGTCGTGGCCCCACTGCGAGACGCAGTGCGCCTCGTCGATGGCGAAGAGCGCCAGCTCGAGACCGTCGAGCCGGGCCAGGAACTCCGCGCTCACCAGCCGCTCGGGGGCCACGTAGACCAGGTCCAGCTCGCCGGCGTGGAGCCGCGCCAGCACCCGGCGGGCGGCGGCGCCGTCGAGGCTCGAGTTGTAGGCCGCGGCGGCGACTCCCAGGCCCTCGAGGGCGTCCACCTGGTCCTTCATCAGCGCCACCAGCGGCGACGCCACCACCGCGGTCCCCCGCATCAGCAGCGCCGGCAGCTGGTAGCAGAGGCTCTTGCCGCCGCCGGTGGGCATCAGCAGGAAGACGTCGCGCCCGGCCAGCAGCGCCTCGATCGCCTCGCCCTGCAGCGGCCGGAACTCCCGGTGCCCGAAGCGCTTGCGGAGCGTGTCGAGAGCGGAGGACATGATCAGGTCAGACGCCGGCAGATGCCAGCCGCCGGGAGTCTACCGTTGCCCGACCTCTGTCTCGCTGCGTCGCAACGGGCTCACCGGTTCCATGAGCCAAGACGCGAAGCGGTCATCCGATCTCGCAGGGTGTCCCGCAGTCGGGCAGCAGGTGGGTGACCCAGAGCGGAGCCAGGTAAGGGGGCCTCGGGTAAGCAGGACCGTCGGCGCAGCGACCGACTCGCCGAGGCAAAGTGGGTGAAGTAGTCCAGGGTGAGGGGCCGTTGGCGCCTTGGCGCTCCACTACAATCTCGGGAGTCATGGCGCGGCGCGACGATTCCCGGCGGCGCACCCGCGGCAAGTCCCCGGAGACCGGCGGAGCGGCGAGCGGAGGCGGGCTTCTCGATCTGCCGCTGGGGCCGGGAGCGGTCGAGGACCTCCCGACCCGGCCGGCGTCGCCGGGCCCGCAAGTCGTCGACCAGGCGCCACCCGCGAGGCCGCCACGGCGGCCGCGGCCAAGACGAAGGCGACGCAAAGCCGGCGGCCGGTTCCCCGTTCTACCTGTTCTGCTGCTGGTTGCGGTCGCGGTCGGTGCCTACTTGCTCCTGCGGCCCAAGCCGCCGAAGCCGGTCTTCACCCCCGCCGAGGTCGAGTTCGGCGAGCGCCGCGTGGGCGCCGAAGACGCCACCCAGGCGGTGACCGTCGCCAACGCCGGCGAGCGGTCGCTGACCGTGAGCGGCCTTGCACTCATCGGCCCGGCGGCCGCCGAGTTCTCGCTGGACGAGGGGACGTGCGCCGGCGCGAGCCTCGATCCCGGGGCCGAGTGCGCGCTGGAGCTGGCGTTCGCGCCGGCCGGGATCGGCCCCCGCGAGGCCGAGCTCGAGCTGACGACGGCGGAGTTGCGGGCGCCGGTGCGCGCCCCCGTGCTTGGCACCGGGGTGGCGCCGCGGCTCGCCGTCGAGCCGGCCGAGCTCGTCTTCGCCCCGACCGAGGTGGCGGCCACCAGCCAGCCGGCGCCGGTGACCGTGACCAACTCGGGCACCGCGCCGCTGCGCATCGAGGGGGTGGGCGTCGAGGGCGGGGCGGCGCGCGACTTCGACCGCCGCGGCGACCGCTGCTCGGCCGCGACCCTGGCCCCCGGCGACCGGTGCACGATCGAGCTGGTCTTCTCGCCGCGTGCGGCCGGCGAGCGCCGCGCCGAGCTGGCCTTCCGCAGCGACGCCTTCGGTGAGGCGCCGCAGGTCGTGCTGGAGGGGGTCGGCGTCTGGTCGGGAGCCGCCTTCGACGTGGCGCCGCTGAGCCTCGATTTCGGCGACCAGCTCCTCGGCAAGGCGAGCGCCAAGCAGACGGTGCGGGTGACCAACCGGCGTGCCGCCGCGCTCGGCGAGGTGGCGGCGCGGCTGGCCGACCGGCGCCGCGGTTTCGAAGTGACCGCCGACGGTTGCACCGGCACCCTGGCGGGCGGTGGCAGCTGCTCGGTCGACGTGGTCTTTACACCGCGGGTCGAGGGCTCGCTGCAGACCGCGCTCCAGATCGTCCACCCGGTGGCCGGTGAGATCGAGGTGCCGCTCACCGGCCGCGGCGTCCAGCCGCGGCTGGTCCTCGACGTGACCAGCCTCGAGTTCGGCGAGGCGCGGGCCGGCGGCCCGGGCGGCGGTGAGACCGAGCCCCGGCAGGTGCGGCTCGAGAACCGCGGCAGCGCCGCCGCCACCATCCGCCGGGTGGCGATCGGCGGCCAGGACGACGACGGCTTCACCACCTCACGCGACCGCTGCCGCGGCCAGGAGCTGGCACCGGGCGGCTCGTGCACCGTCGAGGTCGCCTTCCGGCCGCGCCGCGAGGGCGCCCACCGCGCCGAGCTGCTGTTGAGCCCCGAGCCGGCCGGCGGCGAGCAGCGGGTACGGCTCACGGGCACCTCGGTCGCTGCCCGGTTGGTGGTGGACCGCGAGAGTCTCGACTTTGGACAGGTGCGCCGCACCACCGCCGCCGAGCTGCGGCTGGCGCTCGCCAACCGCGGCACCGCGGCGCTCAGGCTCGGACGTCTGGCGCTGCGAGGCGAGGGGGCGGCCGACTTCGCGCTCGCCGGCGGCTCCTGCCAGCCCGAGGGCGTCCTGGCGCCTGGCGGCGGCTGCGAGATGGTGGTGCGCTTCGCGCCCACTGCCGAGGGCCGGCGCACCGCCGCCCTGGCCTTCGATCACGACGCCCTGTCGGGCCCGCGCGAGATCCCGCTCGGCGGCAGCGGCCTGCCGCCACCGGTGCCGGCGATCCGCGCCGAGCCCGGCCGGCTCGATTTCGGCCCCCAGCCGGTGGGGGATCGCAGCGCCATCCTCACCATCACCCTCTCCAACCCCGGCACCGGCCGGCTCGAGCTGCGCGACTTCCGCCTCCGTGGCGACCACGCCGGCGACTTCCTGATCGTGCCAGCCACCTGCCAGGCGGCCCCCTACCTGGTGCCGGGCAGCGACTGCACCCTCGGCCTGCGTTTCCAGCCCGCCGCAGCCGGGCCCCGCCGCGCGACGCTCGAGATCCGCCACAACGCCGGCTCCGGCGACACCTACCTCGAGCTCCGCGGCAGCGGGCTGGGCGGCTAGGCGGCGCGTGCCGCCGTTAAGGGGCCGGGCCTTCGCCGTCTCCAGGCGCGGTCGGCCATTCGTCTGCAGCTTCTCGGTCCGGGTTAGGCTCGATTTTGTCCAGTGACCCGTTACAGGTTACGATCGGTCAGTGATCGTCGGGTTCAAGCACCGTGACCTGGCGCGGTTCTTCCATTCCGGCGATGCGCGGGGGTTGAAGGCGAGTCATGTCCCGAAGGTCCGGCGCATCCTGGCGCGGCTCAATGCGGCGACGTCGACGCGCGACCTCGATGCTCCGGGTCTAAGGCTGCATCGTCTCAAGGGAGCCCGAAAGGCTGAGTGGGCCGTGGACGTCGATCGGAACTGGCGCATAACCTTCACCTTCGACGGTCGCAACTGCAGCCAGGTGAACTATGAGGACTATCACTGACGAGGAACGGACCATGATGCACGACCCTCCACATCCCGGTGAGATCTTGAGGGTGGACTACCTGGAGCCGCTAGGGCTGACGGTCACCGAGGCCGCCAGGGCTCTGGGCGTTGCGCGCAAGACATTGTCTGCCGTTCTCAACGAGCGGGCGGGCGTCAGCCCAGCCATGGCCTACCGGCTGTCCAAGGCGTTCCGCACCAGCCCCGAGTTCTGGGTCAATTTGCAGTCGCAGTACGACCTGTGGCAGGCGAGAGGGGTCGAGCTTGGAAGGGTCCGGCGTCTGGTGGCGGCCCGCGCCTGAGCAGAACGCCGACTGGCAGCAAACGATGCGGTGGCCCGGCACCGCTGACGCGGGGCATTTTCGTGTTCTTGCAGGAGGGAGCCCATGGACTCGACGGTTTCTCACTACCTGGAAACCCGCCCTCTCGCTCGACGTGCACTTGAAACAGCCGCCTTGTTGTCCATCGGCCTGTGCTCGGCGGCAACGGCCGGCGGTTTTCCCGCCATCACGCCGCTGGTGGTCGAGGGCGACTCGGTGCCGGGCGTGGGGCTGGTGACGACGATCGACAATCTGGCGGTCAACGACGCCGGCGACTGGCTGGTGGAGGCCGACACCGACGCCGATCCGGCGGCCGACTCGGTGCTGCTGCGCGACGGGGCGCTGGGTCTGCGCGAGGGCGACCCGCTGGACGGCCCGGCGGGGATCGAGCTCGGGAGTTTCGACTCGGTGACCCTCAACGACCTGGGGCAGAGCGGGTTCAATTTCTTTCTCGACGGCGCCGCCGCCGGCGAGGACAGCTCGGTCCACGCCTATCTCGACACCGCGGCGCCGCTGCTCACCGGCACCGTACTGGTGGTCCAGGAGGGAAGCGAGGCGCCCGACTTGACGCCGGGCACCCCGCTCATCGGCTTCTTCGACGTCAAGATCAACGACCTCGAACAGCTCCTGGTCACCGCCAGCGTCGACGACCCGGCGATTCCCACCACCGTCGACCGCGCGCTCTACGTCTGGACCAGCGACAGCGGCAGCGGCGGCATCGTCACCAGCACCCTGATCGCCGCCGAGGGGGACGTGCTGCCGGGCCAGGCGGCCGGCCTCACCGACTTCGGGACCGGCCCGCACGAGACCGCCCTCAGCGACGCCGGCGACGTGCTCTTCGCGGTCGACGTCCCTGGCGCCGACGCCATCTACCTCTGGGACGGCGGCTTCAGCGAGGTGGCGCAGGAGGGCGACCCGTCGCCGGTCGGCGGCCGCTCCTGGTCCAGCCTCACCGGCACCTCGCTGGACCTCAACGCCGCCGGCCAGGAGACCTACCGCGGCACCCTCGACGGCGACCCGGCCACCGCCACCCTGCTGGTCCGCGACGGCGCCAAGCTGGTCCAGGAGGGCGACACCCTGGGCGCGATCGGCGGCGTCTTCACCCTCACCGGCTTCGGCACCGGCCCGCTCGAGATCAGCGACGGTGGTGAGGTGCTCTGGTACGGCGACTGGGACGACCCCGACACCGACGTCGACACCGGTCTGTTCCTCGACGACCGCCTGCTGGTCCAGGAAGGAGTCACCGCCGTCCCCGGCCTCGGCGTCGTCGACACCCTCCGCGGCGTCACCGACGGCTACCACATGTCGAACGACGGCCGCTACGTGATCTTCGAAGCCGTCCTCGCCGGCGGCCTCGAAGGCGCCTTCCTCCTCGACCGCGGCCCCGCCCTCATCTTCACCGACGGCTTCGAATCCGGCGACACCACGGCCTGGTCGGGCGCGGTGCCGTGAAGCTGATGTTCGAAAAAGCGCCTCGTCGCTGACGGGAGGCCTCTGGAGGAGCCCTGGTCTAGCCTTATAATCACGGTTGAGATGACGAAGGCTGAGCTGCAGGCAAAGGCTCTCGAGCTACCGGAGGAGGAACGTCGAGCGCTCGCCATGGTGCTTCTTGACAGCACGCTGCCGCCGCTCACGCCGAAACAGCAGGCGCTCATCGAGGAGCGCCTCGCGTCCTACAACGGCGACCCCGACTCCTGGCTCAGCCAGGAAGAGTTCGACCAGCAGCTGAGGAAACGCCTGTCGCGCGGCGCATGAAGCGCCGTTACCAGTTCGGCGTCCTCGAAGAGGTTGCCGAGGCTGTCGAGTATCTGGAGAGCCGGCGCCCGGGTCTGGGCGTGCGGTTCCGTGCGTCGCTCGAACGCACCCTGGTCTTCATCGAAGCGTTCCCCGAAGCTGCACCCGTGGTCTACCGGCGGGCACGTCGAACGATTGTCGGCGACTTCCCGTAGAACGTGATCTACGAGTCACGCGGCGAGGCGTTGCTCATCATCGCGGTTCTTCACGGCGCCAGGGATCCACAAGAGTGGCGTCGGCGGGTGGGTTGAACTGGTTCACGGCCCGGCAAGGCTCGGTTGACGACCGCGAAGAAGCCCGCGCCCGAGCTGGCGTGGTTGTTCTCGGAGCTGCCGACAGACGGGGAGGAGCTGCGGTTCGAGTTCGAGCCGCTGGCCAAGACGCTGGCCGAGCTGGCGCTCAATCCGGCCAACCGGACGCCGTGGCGGAGTGGCTCCCAGCGCGGCTCGTGATCATTCTCGGGTGGGTTTCTCTCGGGGTAGGGTGAAAGGTCTTGTTACGGAAGGAGTCGAGAATGAAGGTCCGCACCAAGGTCAAGGCCGGCGGCTTCGCCTGGGCCGACTAAGGCCGGAGGCATTCCGCGCCACGCCCGGCACGGAGCCGCGCGCTCGGTGGATGGGCAGTCTGCAGGTGCCGTCACGGCTTGCGGAAGCTCGTCACGGTCCGCAGGAGGTCGTGCAGGTAGGGCGCGCCGATGCTGGCCAGCAGGCCGGTCAGCAGCGAGCCGATGAACTGGTAGAGAAACTCCAGCAGGGTCGGCTTGGGCTGCGTCCAGATGGCGCCGACGCCGAAGTCCACCTCGCTGCGGAAACGGTCGAGCTCGGCTGCCCACGCCGCCCGGTCTCTGCCGAGGGCGGCGTGGTCTGTTTCTGCGCTCGGGCTCGGGTTCGCGGCCGGCGGCTCCGGGGTCGCCGGCGGATCCAGCGACCCTGCTGCCGCGGCCGGAGTGGCGGGCGGCTCCATCTCTTCGCCGTTCTCCTCCTGCCCCTCGGCCTGCTCCAGGACCTTGGCCACGTACTCGTCGGAGCTGAACTTGGTCCGCAGCTCGCCGTTCTCGTAGAGCGTCTGCCAGATGGTGAAGGCGTTGACGTTGAGCAGCAGGCAGAGCGCCGTGCCGCAAGCCAGGGTCAGGTTCTTCATGCGCTTCTCGAAGGCGAAGTCGAGGGCCGACTTGTGAACCGCCAGGCGGGCCGCGAGGTCGGAGAGGTCGAGCCTCGAATTGATCTTTTGGAGGATCGGCTTGAGATTATTGGGGTCGAGCAGCTCGCCGCCGACGTTGCGCCAGTCGATGCCGCCGAGGGCCGACTCCAGTTTCTTGAGGGTCATGCCGGGCAGCGGGAGCAGCACCCGCTCCAGCTCGCGGCGGAAGTTCTGGCTGTAGTACTGCACGTGGTTCTTCACCACGCTGGTCAGGCTCTTGATGAGGAACGAGAGCAGCAGCATGACCACCGCGAAGCCGATGACGGTGTCGATGAGCGTCAGCATGGCTCAGCCCTCCTCGCCCGACGCCGGAGCGACGGCGTCGATCGGAGTCGGTGGCCGGCCTGTGGGTGGACCGGCGCAGGCGCGGGTCGGGGGAGCGGCCATCAGACCGTTCTGCGAGAAGGGGCCGGCGCCGAACGCGAACAGCAGCAGCGGCACGGTGACGGCCAGCGCCAGGTAGAGGCGGCGGTAGCCGTCCAGCTCGACGAGGGGCTTCAGCGCGCCGGCCACCGGCTCGGCCAGCGCGAGCTGCGGGTAGGCGCCGGCCAGGCTGTCCGCCGCCGGCAACAGAGCGAGATACAGCACCAGCCAGAGGGTGGCCAGCACCGCGATCGTCCAGCTCACACGGATCGGCGTCGACCAGTGATGGAACCCCTTGCCGCCCCGCCAGGCCGCGAGCGAGATCGCCAGCAGCGCCACCAGGCTCCACGCCAGGCGGCCGGCGCCGGCGACCAGTGCGCCGGCGATGGCCAGCGCCACCAGGGCGGCGGCGAGCCGTTGCCAGATGGACCAGGTCCTCCAGATCATCGTCACCTCCCGGGTCTCGACGACCCTGCCGCGGCCGCCCGGGACGGGCAGCCGAGCGTAGTGCTTTGAGAGCTGGGGGCCATCTTAGCCCGGGCGGGACGACCCGGACGCCCCCGCCGGCCTCCGCCCGGTCCGGCCGAGGGCCCGACAGCCGGGGATTTGACTAGAGGGCCGGGCTGGTACCAGACTGTAGGGGATGGCCAAGCGGGACGCTCGCGCCTGGCGGCTCAACCGGGACTTGCAGACCTCGCTCGAGGAGATGGCGCGGCGGCGGCAGATGACCGTCGCCGAGCTGCTGGAGCGGATCAACCAGGAGTGGCTGGCCGAGACGGCCGGCCGCAGACCGGGCCTGGCCCAGGCGTCCCGGCGCGCGGCGGGTGACCTGGTGGAGGCCGTCCGCGGCGAGGAGCGGCGCCGGGCCGCCGTGGCCCGCCCGCGGCCTCCCAGGCGGCCGCGAACCCGCCGCGGCCACGCGCCGGAGGAGTAGCGCCACCGGGTCCCCACTGCGGGGAGGGGGCCAGCGAGGGGCCCACTGTGGACGTGCGGGCTAGCGAGGTGCGCCCACCGCCACGACGTAGACCGGCTCGTGGTTCCGCGACAGGCCCAGCCCCTTGCGCAGCCTGGCCTTCCAGAACGCCCCGACCGCCACTCCGCCCAGCCCCAGCGCAACGGCCTCGAGGAGCAGGTTCTGGGCCGCGTGGCCGGCCTCCAGGTAGACGTAGCGGTAAGCGTCGGCTTTGCCGTATCTGCGCGCCGTCCGCTCGAACACCGCCGCGAACACGAAGACCGCCGGCGCCTCGAGAATCAGCTCCTGCTCGACGGCCGCGTCGTAGATCAGCCGCCGCGCGTCGGCGCCGGGCAGACGTTTCAGCCGATGGCCGTCCGGGTCGTAGTGGAAGAGCCCGTCCGCGGTCGCCACGTACGTTTCGAGCGGCCGCAGCCCGCCGGCCGACGGCGCCGTCCGGTCCCCCTCCTCGTTGGTCACTCCCTGCGCCGCCCAGAGGAGCTGCGACAGGTCGGCGGCGCTGAGCGCGCGTGCCGCGAACTCCCGCACCGACCGCCGGTGGGCCAGCGTGTGCTCGAGCGAGGTGCGCCCCCGGGTCCGCGGTGGTGGCAGTCGAGTCCAGTTCTTCCGGGGTGACATCGCTCACTCCGCAGGGCGCCGGTACCAGGATACTCATTCGACCCTGCCTATAATCCGCTGCGACAGTCAACCCGTCCCGAGGGAGATTCCCGTGGCCACACCCCTGCACCGCGTCGTCAACCTGATCGATCCCGCGACCCAGGCCCTGGGGGCGGTCCCGCTTGCCACTGCCGAGGAGCTGCTGGTCCGCCGGCCGGAGGAGCTGGAGCGGCTGCCGGGGTCGTTCGCCCTGGTGGCGCGCGACGGCGAGCGGGTGCTGATGGCGCGCAGCCTGGACCGGCCGTTGCGCTACTTCCTGGCCAAGGAGCCGGACGGGCCGATGCTGGTGGTGGCCGAGCGCATCGACCAGATCCGCGACTTCCTGGCCGGCGAGGGCTACGCGCATCAGTTCCACCCCAGCTACACGCGGATGGTGCCGGCGCACCACGTGACGACGCTGCGGCTGATCGGCTGTCCCGACCCCAATCCGACCCACCGGCGGTTCTTCGCGCCGCCGCGGGCGAGCGGCCCCGCCGATCTGGACGCGATCGGGGCGGCCTACGTCGGCGCCCTCTACGAGGAGGTGCGGCGGTGGGCGGCGCGGCTCGACGCCGGGGAGCCGATCGGCGTCCTCTTCTCGGGCGGGGTAGACAGCGGTGCGGTCCTCTTGTGCGTCGAGCGGGCGCTGCTCGATCTCGGTCAGAGCCCGGCGCGGCTCAAGGCGTTCACGCTGTCGGTGGAAGGCTCGGGTGCGGATCTCGAACAGGCGCGCGAGTTCCTGTGCCGCACCGACCGCGAGATGCTCCACGAGGCCGTCGAGGTGGGGGAGGGCGATCTCGATCCTTTCGAGGCGGTGCGGGTCATCGAGGACTACAAGCCGCTCGACGTCGAGTGCGCCACCGTCGCCCTGGCCCTGCTGCGCGGCATCCGCGAGCGCTACCCCGACTGGCGGTACCTGGCCGACGGCGACGGCGGCGACGAGAACCTCAAGGACTACCCGGTCGAGGAGAACCCGGAGCTCACCATCCGCAGCGTGGTCAACAACTCGATGCTCTACCAGGAGGGCTGGGGGGTGGAGGCCGTCAAGCACTCGCTGACCTACAGCGGCGGCTTCAGCCGCTCGTGCGTGCGCACCTTTGCGCCGCTGCGGCGCTATGGCTTCCAGGGCTTCAGCCCGCTCACCCGGCCGGCGGTCGTCCGGGTCGCCGAGGCGATCCGGTTCGACGAGCTGACCCGCGGCTCGACCGCGGCGCTCTACCGGCTCAAGGGCGAGATCGTCCGCCGCGGCATGAAGGCGCTGTTCGACCTCGACTTCCCGGTCTTCGAGAAGCGCCGCTTCCAGCACGGCGCGCTCGGCGGCGAGCTGTTCGCGCGCCGGTTCGGTGCCGACGGCGAACGCTACCGGGAGTACTTCGCCGAGCTGCATCGCGCCGCGCCGCGGGCGGCCTCCGCCTGATCGCGGCGACGACGTGCCGCCGACCCGGACGAGCGCCGCGGGCGAGGACCGCCGCGTCCGCGCCCTGCGCCCTCCCAAGCCGGCCGTCGACCTCACCCGGCCGCTCGGCGTGCTGGTCGACAAGGAGCGCGGCGCCGCCGGTCCGCCGGTCGACTGCGTCACCGTCTTCCTGGCCGGGCGCGAGTGCCCGTTCACCTGCGTGTTCTGCGATCTGTGGCGGCACACCACCGACGGGCCGACCCCGGCGGGCGCCATCCCCCGGCAGCTCCGCCTGGCGCTGGAGGAGATCGGCGGGCTGCCGCCCGGGGCCCGTCTCAAGCTCTACAACGCCAGCAACTTCTTCGACGAGCTGGCGGTGCCGGGCGCCGACGACGACGAGATCCTGGGGCTCTGCGCGGGCGCGGCGCGCGTGGTCGTCGAGTGTCATCCGAAGCTGGTGGGGCGGCGGTGCTTCGAGTTCGCGGCGCGGCTCGGGGGCGAGCTGGAGGTGGCGATGGGTCTCGAAACGGTCCACCCCGAGGCGCTGCCGCGGCTCAACAAGAGGATGACCGTCGAAGACTTCGACCGGGCGGCGCGGCGGCTCACCGGGCGCGGCATCGCCGTGCGGGCGTTCGTGCTGATCGGGGTGCCGTTCGTGCCCTTCGACGATCAGGTGGAGTGGGCGGTCCGCTCGGTGGAGCACGCCCTGGAGGCGGGCGCCGGGGTGGTCTCGCTGATTCCGGTCCGCGGCGGCAACGGCGAGCTCGAACGGCTGGCCGCGGCGGGAGAGTTCCGCGAGCCGCGGCTGGATGAGGTCGAGGAGGCGTTCGAGCGGGCGCTCGCAGGAGCGCTGGATAGGGCACCGGACGGGGCGCTTGGCGGGGGCAGGGGAGTCGTCCAGCTCGACGTCTGGGACCTGGAGCGGCTCGGCGGTTGTCCGGGCTGCGCGGAGCGGCGCCGCGACCGCCTGGCGCGGATGGCCCTCAGCGGCGAGATCGAGCCGCGGGTCGGCTGTCCGGTCTGCGGTGGGGGCGGCTGAGATGGCCGACCGGTTCGACGTCGCGGTGGTGGGCTCGGGCTTCGCCGGCTCGATCCTGGCGCGCGCCCTGGCCAGCGCCGGCCGGCGGGTGGCGCTGGTCGAGCGCGCCCGCCATCCCCGCTTCGCCCTCGGCGAGTCGTCGACCCCGCTCGCCGCCATCGCGCTCGAGCGCCTCGCCCACGCCCACGACATGCCCGACCTGCTCGACCTGGCGAGCTACGGCCGCTGGCTGCGCCGCCATCCGGAGCTGCGGCGCGGGCTCAAGCGCGGCTTCACCTTCTACCCGCATCGCGCCGGCGAGCCCTACGCCAACGGGCCGCGCAACGAGGCGCGGCTGCTGGTGGCGGCGAGCCCCGACGACGAAGTGGCCGACAGCCACTGGCTGCGCGCCGACGTCGACGCCGAGTTGGTGCGCCGCGCCGTCGCCGTCGGCGTCGACTACCGTGACCGCACTGAACTGCGCGAAGCGGAGATCTCCGCGGCCGGCGTGCGGCTACGGGGCAGCCGGGAAGGCGATCCGCTCTCGATCGCCAGCGAGTTCGTGGTCGACGCCACCGGCGGCGCCGACTTCCTGGCCCGGCACCTGGAGCTCCCGTCGCGCCTCGACCGGGTGCCGTTCGCGAGCCGGCTGGTGGCCGCCCACTTCGAGGGCGTCCGGCCCTTCGCCGAGGTCGCCGCGGCCGCCGGGGCCGAGCTGCCCTCCGGCCCGTACCCGGACGACCTCGCCGCCGTGCACCACCTGACCGATCTCGGCTGGCTCTACGCCCTGCGCTTCGACCACGGCGTCACCAGCGCCGGCTTCGTCGTCGATTCGGCGAGGGCCACCAGGCTCGGCTTCGACTTCGACGCCGGAGACCCGGCCGGAACCTGGCACCGCCTGCTCGAACGCTACCCCTCGCTCCGCGGCCAGTTCGCCGGGGCCGGGCCGCGCGGCGCGATCGCCGTCACCCCGCGCCTGCAGCGCCGGCTGGGCGCCGCCGCAGGTCCGCGCTGGGCGCTGCTCCCGCACTCGTTCGCCTTCTTCGACCCCCTGTTCTCGACCGGCATCGCCTGGAGCCTGCTGGGCGTCGAGCGCCTCGCCGCGCTGCTGGCCGACGGCCTCCCCGACGTCGCCGGCCTCCGGGCCTACGAGACGCTCCTCGCCGACGAAGCCGAGCACCTGCAGGCCCTTCTCGCCAGCGCCTACCGCCGCTTCGAGGACTTCGGCGCCTTCACCTCGGTGGCCCTGGTCTACTTCGCCGCCGCCAGCTTCAACGAGGTCCGCCAGCGCCTCCTGCCGCCGCCCGAGGGCCTCCCTTCCTGGGCCTGGGACGGCTTCCTCGGCGCCCGCGATCCGCTGCTCCAGCGGCTCGCGCGAGACGCCGCCACCGCCGGCCCCGACTCCTCCCGCTCGATCCGCGACGCCATCGCCCCGCGCAACGTCGCCGGCCTCGCCGATCCCGCCCGCCACAACCTCTACCCGGTCGACCTCGACGAACTGGTCCGCTATGCCGGCCTCCTCGGCATGACCGCGGCCGAGATGACCGCCGCCTTGCCCCGCCTCCGCGGCCGGACTTCCCGCCGCGTCGTCGCCGGCTAGCCTGCACTTCTCACCGGGTCGCTCGGCGAGCGGGCGCAGGCGCCTGAAGATGCGGGGCTTACCGACGGAGGGCACCACAGGCGTACTCGAAGTACGTCGAGGATGCCCGACCGAGGAAAGTCCCGCAGATTCAGGTGCATCCGCCCGCGCAGCAGGGAGCCGGTGAGAAGTGCAGGCTAGACCGGGCGGATCACTTTCGCCACCCGACCACCGCGGCCGATCTTCACCCGGTAGGCGCGGCCGGCCTGGAATCCGAGCCACGCCTGTTGGTCGGAAGTCCGGTAGGCGAGCGTCCGGCCGTCGGACGCCGTGAAGTGGACGGTGTAGACGGCGGTGCGCTCTCCCTCCCGTTCCGAGGGCGCCAGCCGCAGCGCCGGCCATTGAGGCGAGCGCCCCTGATCGCCTGTCTTGGACGTCCGGACGACGCTCCATCGCTCGCGCTCGAAGCGCACCATGTCGCGCCCCGGCGGGCCGCGGGCCGGCACTTCGCGGCGCACGGTCTGGTACACCGGCCGGTCCTCGTAGACATCCTCGAAGTAGCCGTTGCCGAGGTCGCGGACGCCGACCTTGACCCGTTCGGTGCCGATCTGGACGTACTCGGTGACGGTGCGGGTGGCTCCTGTGCCGGCGGACTCGTCGAGCAGCCGGGCACCGGCCGGGACCTCGCTGCGGCGGGCCTCTTCGACCACCGTCTCGACAGCCTCGATATCGATGGTGCGTTGCCAGGAAAAGCCGGTGACGGTGGCGACGCCCTCCTCGCGCGAGCCTCCGAGGTAGACGAAGAGCAGCCCCAGCAGCACCAGGACCAGGCACCCGAGGGCCAGCCGCCGCCCGGACCGCCGACGTCCGGTCCGCTGGTAGCGGCGCTTGAGCTCCTTGCGGCGCGCGGCCGAGGGTCGCTTGCCGGTCGACCGTTGAGTCGCGGCGGCGGGCGCCGCAGCCCGATCCCGGTGCTCGACGACCTGGCGGTGCTCGGCGCCCTCGCCGGGGGCGCCGCAGCCCGTGCAGTAGTCGGCGTCGGCGCGGTTGTCGCCGCCGCAGAACCCGCACTGCCAGTCAGCCCCGGAGCCGGCCCGCTTCAGGGCCTCGGCGTCGGTGACCTCGGGGGCGTCCTCGGGGAGGTAGAACTCGACCTCCGGCCCGCGGGGGAATCCGCAGCCGGCGCAGTACTTCTCCGGACCGCGGTTCGCCCGCCGCCCGCAAGCCGGACAGTCCCAGGCGCCTTCCCGAATGGCCATTGCGGTTCCCATGTCCCCCACCAGGTCGTCGCGGGACGGCCGCAGGCATCTGCCGCAGGGGGGTACCGCGGAAGCCTAGCCGCACTTCCGGCCAGCCGGCGCCACGCGGCCGGGTAGCCCCGTCCCACTCCCGCGGGCTGGCCGACTGCGGCGTCCGGCTGGCGCTACTGCGTCGCGACGAGCACTACCCGCGCCGCGCTCTTGCGAAGACCGGGGAGATCTCGAGGCGGGGCACGCGCGCGAAGTGGCGCAGGTTGCCGGTGACCAGGGTCAGGCCGTGGCGCAGGGCGGTCGCGGCGATCTGGAGGTCGGCATCGGGCAGGAGCTCGCCGCGCTCCTCGAGGTGGGCCCGGAGGGCGCCGAACTCGCGGGCGACTCCGAGATCGTAGGGGAGCACGGTGACGGCCGGGAGCACCCGCTCCTCGATGTTCCGGAGGTGGCGATTGCGGTTCTGCGAGCGGTAGGCACCCTTGTACAGCTCGCCGAGCACCACGGCACTGGCGAACTGATGCTCCCGCGGCACGGTTTCGATCCACTCGAGGTAGCGCGCCGCGGGTCTCGGGCGCAGCAGCTCCGAGATCGCGTCGGTGTCGAAGAGGTAGGCCAAGCCGGTGCCTCAGTCGAGCTCGGGAATCCGGCGGCCGGCCGTGCGACCGTACTCCAGGGCTTTCTCCGCCACCTCCTCCGACCCCTCCCACCCCCCGGCCAGGCTGGCCAGCCCGCCCGCGGGACCGGCGGCCCTCAGACGTTCGACCTCCTCGAACAGATCCATGGGGACCAGCGCGACGACCCGCCTGCCGTGCCGGGTCAGCACCACGGGCTCGCCGCTCTCGGCCTGGCGGACACACTCGGAGAAATGGGCCTTGGCGTCGACGATGGAGCGGCTCGTTGGCATGAGGTCATTATGATCCTTCAGACCGTTTCCATGCAAGCTCGGCTACGTTGCCCTCCTCCGAGTCCCACCGCTCGAGGTGCAGCGCGATTGCGGAACCGAGGGGTTGCGGCGTTCCTGCGGGGTCGCGCGGGAGGGCTGATACAGTCCTCTCAACATCTGCTCTCGGTAACTGGGGAGGTCGTCGATGATCCCGAGATCACCGCTCATGCGGTCCTTCGCGCTGCTTCTCGTCTTCGGTTCGGCGTCGCCGTCGGAAGCGCAGGATCCGTGCACGCTGACGCCGTACGACGGAACCAACGAGAACGGTCTGGGGGCCGCGCCGGGGTTCGTCATCGAGTACTGCTCGGAGATGGACGTGCCCGAGACGTGCGTCGATCGGGGGAGCTACTTCATCAACGCGGTCCAGGTCGAGGCGACCCAGACCGGCGGCGACACGACGATGCCGTACACGGCGCAGGTGCGGCGGGCCGTCTTCGCTTCGCGGCTGGGGCCGATCCCGCCCGGGGAGATCGTCGCCGGCCCGACCCGCGACGTGGCCCAGGGCGTGCCGACGTTTCCGGCCTCGCAGACCTGGGTGACGCCGGTCTTCGACGCCGCCGGCGGCTTCTCGGTCGGTTTCGACGCCATCCAGCTCACCTCCGCCTGCGGGGTCCTCGACGGGAACCAGACCGCGAACCAGTTCTTCGGCACCGACGAGACCTCCGCCACGCCCATCAACCTGTGCTGGAAGGGCGATCCGCCCGCGCCGCCGGCGGAGGACTGCCGGGTCGGAGCCCCCAACCTCCGATCGCTGCGGGTCGGGCTGCAGGTCGCCCCGCACGGTGGGAGCGCCGACGGCGACCAGGAAGTGCCGCCGGTCAACACCACGGCCACCGGCACCGTGCGGCTGGGACCCAACACCCCCGGCGGGACCGACTTCTGGCTCGAGGTGGTCCACGACGTGTCGAGCCCCACCGGAGCCCACATCCACGACGCTCCGGCCGGCGACAACGGGCCGATCGTCGTCGACCTCGGCGACCCGACCAGCCCCATCGTCCTCGCCAGCGTGGACATGACCGGGCTCATCGACGAGCTCTTCGCCGGCACCCTGTACGTCAACGTCCACTCCGTGGTCAACCCGGGCGGCGAGATCCGCGGCCAGATCCTCAACTCCGGGGACAACATCTTCGCCGACGGCTTCGAGAGCGGCGACACCGCCTCCTGGTCGAGCAGCGTGCCCTGACCGCCGGGCGCGGTCTTCCCCGGAGGGTCGTGGACGGGTCTTCGTAGGTGTCTTATACGCACAGAAGAGTATTGTGCGTTCCAGGTCGCCGCCCAACCGCTCGTGTTCCTCGACTACCTGATCGAGGAGCCCGTCCAGGCCGTGATCGTGGGCGGGCGCGGCGTCTTGGTCAACGTCCCGCAGCCAGCTCGCTTCGCGCTCCACAAGCTCTGGACCGCGGGCCAGCGACCCCCCGCCGAGCAGGCCAAGGTCCGCAAAGACCGCCGGCAGGCGGCCGCCCTTCTCGAGGTCCTGCTGGAGGATCGACCCGGAGACGTGTCCCGGGCATGGAAGCCGCTCCGCCGCCGCTCGGCCGGACGGCTGATCCGCGAGTCCCTGGATCACCTGCCCGAGCCGTTGGCAGCAAGAATCAAGAAACTACGGTGAGTGGTCCTGAGCAAGACGGTTGACAGGAGGCCGCGTTTTGCACCACACTGTAGTGCATGGCGAAGACGGAAGTCTACAGCTGGCGCGTGTCGCGGGATCTCAAGCTGTCGCTCGAGGAGATGGCGAGACAGCGGCGGGTGAGCGTGGGAAAGCTCCTCGAGCAGATCACCGAGGAGTGGATCGAAGCTTCAGAGGGGCCCGAGCGGGAACTCGAGCAGGAACGGCTCCGCGCCGCCGCGGGGCCCTTCATCGGTTCGCTGAGCGGTGGCGACCCGCGCCGCGCCGAGCAGGCACGCCGCCGGATACGCGAGCGCTTGGGCCGTCGCCATGGACGCGCGCGGGCTGGCTGACACGGGCGCCCTGCTAGCGCTGCTGGACCGCGACGATCGCTGGCACGAGAGCTGCGCCGCGGCCTTTGCCGAGCTCCGCCTGCCGCTGGCCACCTCGGCCGCCGTCCTGGCCGAGCTCTTCCACCTGCTGGGCGATCACCCGGCCGACCAGAAGGCGGCCTGGGGCTTCCTGCGCTCGGGCGCCGTCACCGTCCTGCCCATCACCGACCGCGACCTGCCGGGCCTCGAAGAGCTCATGGACCGCTACCGCGACCGCCCGATGGACTTCGCCGACGCCACCCTGGTCCACCTCGCCCGCCGCGAGTCCCTGACCACCATTTTCACCATCGACCACGACGATTTCGAGACCTACCGCATCGCCGGCCGCCGCCGCTTCCGCATCACCCCCTCTCGTCCCCGGCGCCACCGCTGAGCCGCGGCGCCCCAGGCCCTGCGGCCGCTTCGGCCGGAGAATCGAAGCCGACGCCCGCGGCCTGTCTCCGGCCACTGAATGGGGTTCAGTCAAGGAGGCGCGCGCGTCAAGAGCGTGGCCGCTAACCAGGGCGGGCTCGAAAGAAGGGCGCCTCGCTCGAGGAGGCGCCCTTCGTTGGCTGCTTCGACCGCGATCGGCCGCCAGGCCGCTGCCTTCGATGCCGGGGAGGACCTCCGGGCGGTCGACCCGGTGGCGAGGGCACGGCGGCGCTATGGCGTCACGACGTGGAGGCCCAGGGCACCAGGAGGGTCAAGGGGGTGCCGCTGTTCGGGAAGGCCGCCAGCAGCGTGCCGCCGGTCGCCTGCTCGCCCGCTGCCGCCCGAATGCGCATGATGTTGTACTGCGCCGGCACGCGGTTCGAGACGCCGGAGGCGCTCCCGTATCCGGTGGAGTCGACCCTCACCGTGCCCAGCGCGACGTCTCCCCTGTACGTGCCACTGGTCCCGACCGAGAAGACATAGGTTCCGGGGGCCATCCCGTGGACGAAGACACTCCAGGACCCGTCCGGAAAGACGCTGGCGAAGCCGGAGATCCCCTGGAACCGGGTGTGCTGGGTGGGGCCCAGCTCGCCGATCCCGATCTCGTTGGCACCCCCGGCGAAGGCCGCCAGCGGCGCGAGGGTGAGCAGACAGATGCTCAGGACGCTCCGGCAGGTGTGTAGTGTCGCTCTGACTTGCTGCTTCATGAGTTCCTCCTCGGGACCGTGTCCCAGCGTTTGGGTCTTGGGCCGTGGTGCGCACCGTGCGCTTCGAGCCCTTTTGTTCTCTGTACACGGGAAAGAGGAGAAACACGGGCCAGGTTCTGGCTCACCAACGAGCATCTACGCGCTGGCGATCAGCGGCACTGCGACCGCCGAGACGGGCGCCGGGTGGGCGGTGCCGACCCCGCGGCGCGCGCCCTATTCGGCGAGCTGCGACAGCACGCGCTGGACCTCGTCGGGGCCACCCTCGCGGAGCACGTCGCCCAGCGCCGCCGGCAGCTCCTTGCGCAGCGTCCCCCGGAGCCGCGCGTAGATCACCTTCTCGGGGCCCGCGCCGACCACCACCAGGTCGCCGACCGCTTCCCCTTTGGGCCGGATCAGCACCATTCCCGAACGCTGCTCGTCGTGGGCGCGGATCACCCGCTCCCAGCCGGTGACGGCGATGCGGGTCACGTCGAGCGCCGGCCCGCTCTCGGCGGGCAGCTCGTAGACCGCGACCTGGAGACTGGTCAGCCCGGCGAAGGGCAGCTCGCCGTCCTCACCGGCCAGGGCGGTCTTGATGATCAGGGTGGTGAAGCGCCCGAGGTCGAGCTCGAAGGCCTTGAGCGGATCCATCCCGCGCTGGGCCTGGATCTCCGTGCGCATCATCTCGGGGCTGAAGTTGGTGGCGCAGGAGACGGCAAGCGAGGCCAGGAGAACGGCCGCTACCCGGAGCGAGACATGTTTCCTCATCTGGATCTCCTCGAAAGAGCCGAGGATACCCCGTCGCCGGCCTAGCGGGTGAAGACCTCGGCGAGCGGGATCTCGAGACCCGGGAGGAGCGGCGTCGTGAGCCGGTCGCCGGCGGCCCGGCTCAGCTCGGCGGCGGGGTCGAAGCCGCCGCCGGGACCCCGACGCAGCACCTCGATCGTGTCGGCTTCGGGGTCGACGATCCAGTACTCGCTGACCTCGGACCCCTCGTAAAGCTTCTGCTTGACACCCCGGTCGCGACCCTCGGTGCCGGGCGAGAGGATCTCCACCACGAGGTCCGGCGCCCCGCGCAGGTTGGCCTCGGTGAGGACCGACCAGCGATCGCGGCTGAGGTAGATCAGGTCCGGCTCGACGACGTCGAAATCGGAGAAGATCACGTCGAGCGGCGACAGGAAGACCTCGCCCAGGTCGTTCTGCCGCAGGAACTCCTTGATGAGGTAGTAGAGGTTGCCCAGCACGAGCTGGTGGCGGGGCACCGGCGACGGGGTCACGTAGTGCACCCCGTCGATGATCTCGTGCCGCTTGCCGTCGTCCGGCAGCTGCAGGAAGTCCTCGTAGGTGAGCTTCGTGCGCGTCTTGGGCGCGGCCATGAGTCGACCCTCATTGTACTTGGGAACGGAATTCGCGCTCGGGATCTTGCGACCTTCGCGGCTTGCGCTCGCGGCGCCGGGGGCCTGGCGATCGCGGGCCCGTTGCGCGCCGGAGGCTGCGGCGGCCGGCCTGCCGGGGTACGCGAGCGGCGGCTGTCGAGTCAGAGGTTAGCGGTCGGGGTGAGGAGGCGTTCGAGGTGCTCGGCGATCTCGGCAGCGCCGGTGAGGGTGCGGGGGGCGGGGCGCTCGGCGGCGAGAAGAGCCGGTAGCTCGGCGAGCCAGCCGCCGTCGTCGAAGGCGGCGGGGGGGACGGTGGCGACGGGCAGGTGGCGGGCGGCGTAGGCGGTGAGGACGCGGCTTTCGGGGAAGCGGGGCCGATCGACGAAGAGCAGGGCGGTGCCGGCCTGGAGCGCTTCGGCGAGGGTGCTGTAGCCGGGCTTGCCGACCAGGACGTCGGCGGTGGCGACCAGGTCGGGGTGGTGGATCGGCGAGTGGTGGGGGAGGAGGCGGAGGTTGCCGCGGAAGGCGGGCTCGGGGGCGGCGCCGAGGAGGACGAAGACGGCGTCCGGGTAGCCGGCGAGGGGCTCCGTGCGGTCGAACTCCCAGGGAATGCCGCCCATGGTGACGACCACGAGCGGGGTGGCGGCCTCGACCTCGAGCCGCCGGCGGACCTCGGCGGGCGGCGAGCGGAAGGCCCGGGCGACCGGCCCGACCGCGACCGCGCCGGGAAGTGGCCGGCAGCAGGGGGCGGCCTGGAGGCGGAGGGTGGCGAGGTCGTAGAGCGCGCGAAGCGGCTCGATGAATCGCTCGAGCCGCGGCTCGTCGGCGACGTAGGCCCGGTAGATCCAGTCCCAGGTGAAGCTCTCGACCAGAACCGAGGGGAGGCCGGCCCGCTCGGCGGCGGCGATGCCGAGCGGGGAGACGTCGCAGAGCACCAGCCGGCAGTCCAACTCGTGGAGACGGTCGGCGAGCGGCGCCAGCCGCGCCTCGTCGAAGGGCAGGAAGCCGTCGAGCGCTTCGACGGTGGCCGGCAGATCCTCGTCGATGGCGCTGCGCTGCACCAGGCCGACGTCGGCGAGACAGTCGTGGAGCTCGAAGGGAGCGCCGAGCGATTCCTCGAAGAACCACCGAGGCCGACGCGTGAAGAGATGTGCCTCGAGACCGGGCCGCCGCCGGTGGAGCGCCTCGAGCGCCGCCACCGCACGGGCGGCGTGCCCGAAGCCGTGCGGCGTGATGAAGGCGGCGACGGGGTCCCGGGGCATCTAGTAAAGGAACAGCCGGCTGCCGTCGGGCAGGCGGGCGGCCGGCTGCTCGCGGTGGATGCCGATGCCGAAGACGGCCGACTCGAGTGCCCGGTAGGGCATTCGGGCCGCGCGCACCACGGCCCATGCGGCGCCTTTCTCCTGTTTCTTGCTCTCACCTGGATTTTCTGCCGGACTCTGATCGGCAGGCTCGGACAGGCCGGCCTCGCCCTCTGCCTGGACCTCCGGCCAGGCCGCCGCGACCTCGCCCCAGGCTCGCGTTCGCGCTCCGCGCCGGACGTGGATGGGATCGAAGCCGTACCAGTCGGTCGAGGGCCGGACGGTGGCGAGGCCGCGGCGGGCGGCGATCTCGGTCAGCCGGCGGTCGAGGTCGTCGGTCCAGTCGAGCACCTGGGGAAGGCCGTAGCGGCGGCCGGGGAAGAGCAGGTTGCGGAGCAGCAGGAACGGCAGCGGCCGGAGCCGGCGGAGGCTGCCCAGCGGCAGGCGAGTGAGGACGGTGGGAGCGCCGAGTGCTGCCAGCCGCTCGGCGCACTCTTCCACCCGGGCGGCCACCTGCTCGGGCGAGAGCCCGAACATCAGGTCGTTGCCGACGTCGCTCAGCAGCCCGAGGGTCGGCGCCGGGCGATCGCCCAGCGCGTTCCACAGCCCGCAGTCGACGACCGGCGGCAGGGTGCGCGCCGCGTAGCGGCCGGGGCAGCCGTAGCCGCGGCCGTTGCCGGCCGCCACCCAGGCGTCGAAGGGGCCCCCGAAGCGCTCTCGCACCGCCGCCAGCAGCCACGGGAGACCACGGGTCAGGTTGCTGGCCCCCAGCAGCACCAGCCGCAGACGGCTCGGGGTCACGGATACAGCCGCTGCCGCGACCAGCCGCCGTCCTTGCGCACCCAGAGCAGCCGATCGTGGAGGCGATGGAGCTGGCTGCACCAGAACTCGATGCGCTCGGGCACGATGCGGTAGCCGCCCCAGAAAGGCGGGCGCGGGACCTGGCGGCCGGCGAAGCGGGCCTGCATCTCGACGAAGCGCGCCATCAGCACGGCGCGCGAGGCGAGCGGCGAGCTCTGTTTGGAGGTCCAGGCGCCGATCTGGCTGAGTCGCGGCCGGCCGGCGAAGTAGGCGTCGGCCTCGGCGGCGTCGACCTCCTCGACCGCGCCTTCGATCCTCACCTGGCGGTGGAGGCTCGGCCAGTAGAAGCACAGCGCCGCCCGCGGGTTGGCGGCCAGGTCGCGGGCTTTGCGGCTTTCGCGGTTGGTGTAGAACACGAAGCCGCGCTCGTCGACGCCCTTGAGCAGCACCATCCGCGCCGCCGGGCGGCCGCCAGCGTCGGCGGTGGCCAGGGCGCCGGCGGTGGCGTCCGAGGTCTCGCTTTTCTTGGCGCGCTCGAAGAGCTCGATGAACTCCGCGATGGGATCGCCGGCCGCGGCCATGACGGGCGGGATTGTACCGCCCGGCCGCCGAGACCGATGCCGCCCCGGCGCGGCTCTCAGCTCCCGGCGATGACCTCTTCGAGGACGAAGCGCAGCAGGTGACGGACCGACAGGAAGCCCACCACCTTGCCGTCGTCGACCACCGGCAGGTGGCGCAGGCCGCGCACCGCGCACATGTGGACGGCGAAGACGGGCGGGTCGCCGGGCTCGAGGGTGTAGGGCTTCGGGGTCATCACCTTGGCCACCGGGGTGGCGGGATCGAGCCGCGGTCGCACCACCCGCGTCAGCACGTCGCGCTCGGTGAAGATGCCGCGCAGCCGCGAGTCCTCGAGCACCAGCACGCAACCGTGGTGGGCTTCGCGCATCTTGGCGATGCAGTCGGCCACCGGCGTCTCGGGGCCGACCGCCAGCGGTGGGGTGAGCTCGAGGTCGCCGACGCGGGCGCTCAGCAGTTTGCCGCGGAAGCCCGCGCCGGCCGCCGGCAGGTCGAGCCCCGCGAGGTCGCTGCCGCAACGCTCGCAGAGGTCGCTGCCCTGGATGTTGTCGGTGCCGCAGTTGGGGCAGCGCATCTCAGCCTCCCTCGGGGCGGGCGAGCTGCTGGTGGAGCCGCGGCGGCAGGTTGAGCACGGTCTCGGGGTAGTGGTCGGCGATGAAGCGCAGGATCACCCGGCTCGAGATCAGGCCCGCTTCGCGGCCCTTGGCGTCGATCAGCGGCACGTGCCGGTAGCCGCCCTCGACCATCACCTCGAGCGCCTCGGCCACCCGCCGGTCGGCCGGCAAAGTCACCGGCTCCCTCGTCATCAGCTCGCCGATCGGGGTGGCGACGTCGACGTCTTTGCCGGCGGTGCGGTTGAGGATGTCGCGCTGGGTGAAGATGCCCACCACGCGATCGTCTTCGCAGACCATCACCGCGCCGTGGCGCTTCTCGTCGAGCACCCGGTAGACCTCGCCCAGCGGGGTGTCGGGCGACACCCGGTGGTCGTGCTGGCGCCCCAGGTCGTCGATGCGAACCGTGCGCAGGATCTCTTCTACCGAGCGTGACAAGGGCGGCAAGGCTACCACAGGGCGGCGCCGCGGCCGGCCTCAGAAGAGGCCGACGGCGTGCAGGAAGACCGCCCCCACCGCCAGCGGCACGAAGTAGCGCAGCACCGCCAGCCAGCCGGCGTAGCCCGCGCCCAGCCGGCTGCCGGCGGCGAACTGGGCGCGCCGCTCCGGCTCGCCCAGGCGCCAGGCCACGAACACCGCCATCCCCAGTCCGCCGCAGGGCAGCAGCCAGTTGGTGGACAGGTCCGCCACCAGGTCGAACCAGTTGCGCCCGGCCAGCGCTTCGAGGCGCGGGCCCAGCAACGGGCTCGACCCGGTGAGCGCCGAGGGGACCGCCAGCAGGGTGATCGCCGCCCCCGAGACCAGCGCGGCGCGGCGCCGCGGCCAGCCGCGCTCGTCGATGAAGAAGGCGGTCGCCACCTCGAGCAGCGAGATGGCGCTGGTCAGCGCGGCGAAGACCAGCAGGACGAAGAAGACCGTGGCCAGCAGGGTGCCGGCCGGCATCCGGGCGAAGGCGACCGGCAGGGTGGTGAAGACCAGCCCGGGGCCCTGGCCCGGGGCCAGCTCGTAGGTGAAGATGATCGGGAAGATCACCAGACAGGCGAGCAGCGCGATGGCGGTGTCGAGCCCGGCGATGGTCACCGCGTCGCGCGGCACGTCGTCGTCGCTGTCGAGATAGCTGCCGTAGGTCAGCAGCCCGCCCATCCCCAGGCTGAGGGTGAAGAAGGAGTGCCCCAGCGCCTCGAGGACGCCGCCCGCGGTCAGGCGCTCGGCGTGCAGGCCGAAGACGAAGCCGAGGGCGCGGGGGAAGCCGTCGAGGGTCAGCGCCCGGACCAGCAGCCCGGCCAGCAGCACGAAGAAGGCCGGCATCAGGATCCGCGACCAGCGGTCGAGGCCCTTTCTCACCCCCAGCACGACGACCGACACGGTGAGCGCCATGAACACCACCAGCCACAGCAGATTGAGCGCCGGCGAGGCCCGGAGGCCGCCGAAGAGGGCGGCGATCTCGCCCGGTCCCAGCCCGGCCAGCCCGCCGCGCCCCGCCAGCCAGGCGTAGTGGAGGGCCCAGCCGGCCACCACCGCGTAGAACGACAGGATGGCGAAGGCCGCCACCACCCCCAGCCAGCCGAGACCCTGCCAGGGGCTGCGGGCGCCGGCCAGCCGCTTGAAGGCGCTCACCGTCGAGCGCCGGGCGGCGCGTCCGATGAGGATCTCGGCCACCATGATCGGCAGCCCGACCAGCGCGATCGAGGCCAGGTAGACGACCACGAACAGCCCGCCGCCGTTCTCGCCGGTGATGTAGGGGAAGCGCCAGACGTTGCCGAGCCCCACCGCCGAGCCGGCGGCGGCGAGGACGAACCCCGCCCCCGAGGCCCAGGAACCGCGACCGCTGTCGCCGCTCGTCGTCATCGCTCACCGAGGGAAAATCGCGCGCGAGCATAGCAGTGGGCGGCAAGCGCTCCTGTAGACTGACCGCCCGTCCGAGCCGCCGCCACTCGACTCCCACCGTGCCCGCCATGCCCCCCGCCACCCAGCCGCTGACGGCGGTCGACCGCGCCTGGCTGCGGATGGACGAGCCCACCAACCTGATGCTCATCAACGGCGTGCTGCTGTTCGACGAGCCGCTGTCGCTCGACGCCGTCAAGCAGGTGGTGGAGGAGCGGCTGCTGTCGATCCCGCGGTTCCGCCAGCGGGTGGCGCGGCGCGGCCGCTGGGCGCACTGGGAGGAGGATCCGCAGTTCGACGTCGACGAGCACGTCGTCGAAGAGGTGCTGCCGCCGCCGGCCGACGAGACGGCGCTCCAGCAGATGGTCAGCCGGCGGATGAGCGAGCCGCTCGACCCCCTGCGTCCGCTGTGGCGCGCCCACGTGGTGAGAAACCTCGACGGCGGCGCCGCCATCCTGTGGCGGCTCCACCACTGCATCGGCGACGGCATCGCCCTGATGCTGGTCCTGCTGTCGCTGACCGAGAGTGCGGACGGTGAGGGCGGCGGTCTGAGCGAGAGCCCGCTGCGCGCCCTGTTCGGTCCCCGGCGGCTGGCCGCCGAGGTGGCGCGGCGGCAGCTCGAAAAGGTGATGCCGGAGGCGGTCAAGCTGCTGGTCGGGCCGCCCGAGAAGCTCAAGCAGCTCGGCCGGCTGCGCCTGGGCGGCGGCTCGGCGGCCGCCCTCGGGCGGCTGGCGCTCAAGCGCGCCGATCCCCGCACCTTGTTCAAGGGCGACCTGGGCGGCGTCAAGCGCGCCGTCTGGTCGCGGCCGCTGCCCCTCGACGAGGTGCGCGACGTCTGCGGCGCTCTCGGCGGGACGGTCAACGACCTGCTGACCACGGCGGTGGCCGGTGGGCTGCGGCACTACCTGCTCGACAAGGGCGAGCGGGCGGACGGCTTGGACTTCCGGACGGTGGTGCCGGTCAACCTGCGCCCGCTCGAGGAGATGGCCTCGCTGGGCAACCAGTTCGGGTTGGTCTTTCTGCCGCTGCCCATCGGGGTCGGCGACCCGGTCGACCGGCTGGCCGAGCTGCGGCGCCGGATGGGCGCCCTCAAGCGCTCGCTCGAGCCGGTGGCGGCGCTCGGCATGCTGCACCTGCTGGGACTCTGCCCGCCGGCGCTCCAGCGGCTGGGGGTGCGGATCTTCGGGACCAAGGGCACCGCGGTGCTGACCAACGTCCCCGGTCCCCACCGGCGGCTCTATCTGGCCGGGCAGCCGATCCGCGGTTTCGTCTTCTGGGTCCCGCAATCGGGCAGCGTCGGCATTGGGCTGTCGATCGCCAGCTACGCCGGCGAGGTGCGGCTGGGGGTGGCCACCGACTCCGAGCTGGTGCCCGATCCGGAGATCATCGTCGACGGCTTCCACCGCGAGTTCGACGCCCTCAAGAACCGGGCCCGCAAGCGGCGAGCCTCCTGACCCGGCAAGGCGCCGCCACCGGCCCGATGCGAGAGCTGCTCACCAGCGCCGAGCTCTGGAAGTACGTCAGCATCCCGTTCGTCGCCGCCATCGTCGGCTGGCTGACCAACTGGGTGGCGATCCGGCTGACCTTCGAGCCCCTGGAGTTCCGCGGCTGGCGGCCCTGGCTGGGATGGCAGGGGATCATCCCCTCGAAGGCCGGCAAGATGGCGGCCATCTTCGCCGAGTCCACCATGTTCCGGCTCGGCACCCTGGGCGAGATCTTCCGCCACATGGAGCCCGACCGGATGGCGGCGCACATCGCCGCCTACGTCGAGCCGCGGATCGAGCGCTACACCGACGAGGTGATGTTCTGGGGCGGCAGCGGCGCGCTGTGGAGGCGGCTGCCGCGGCCGATCAAGGAGCGGGTCTACGAGCGGGTGAGGGGCGAGCTGGCGCCGCTGGTCGACTCGTTGATGCGCGAGATCGGCCGCCGGGTGGAGGAGCTGGTCGACTTCAAGGGCATGCTGGTGGCACGGCTCGAGCGCGACAAGGTGCTGCTCAACCGGCTGTTCCTGGAGGCCGGCGAGCAGGAGTTCAAGTTCATCCTGCGCTCGGGCTTCTACTTCGGGTTCCCGTTCGGCCTGGTGCAGCTCGCGGTGTGGTGGTTCTACAAGGGCTGGTGGGTGCTGCCGGTCTTCGGGCTCCTGGTCGGCTGGGCCACCAACTGGATCGCCATCAACTTCATCTTCCGGCCGCTCAAACCGGTCAGGGTGGGGCCGTGGACGGTCCAGGGTCTGTTCCTCAAGCGGCAGCGCGAGGTGGCCGCGGTGTGGTGCGCGCTGGTCACCCGCGAGATCGTGACCCTCCGGCACCTGATCGACGCCATGCTCACCGGCCCGTACGCGGGGCGCACCCGGGCGCTCATCCAGGAGCACCTCCAGCCGCTGGTCGACGAGGCGCTGGGCCTGTTGCGCCCGGCGGCGGAGCTGGCGGTCGGCGCCGGCGCCTTCTCCGAGCTGCGCGAGGCGGTGGCCGAGAAGGCGATCGAGGTGGCCGGCCAGCCGTTCGATCACTGGAGCTTCAACGCCGAGCGGGCGGCGGTGCTCGAGGAGCTGCTCCGCGAGCGGATGGAGGCGCTGCCGCCGCACGAGTTCCAGGACCTGCTGCGGCCCTGTTTCCAGGAGGACGAGTGGAAGCTCATCCTCACCGGTGCGGTGCTCGGGTTCCTGGCCGGGCTGGCGCAGCTGACGCTGGTCTTTGGCGGCGTGGGATAGAGTGATCGCGCTGGAGGTCGAACCGAGATGCGCAAGCTGCTGCTGTTCCTGCTCGGCGTGGTGGTGGGCGGGGCCGGCATGGCGCTCGCTCCGCGCTGGCTGGGAGGCTGGTCGCCGGCGATGCTGGCGGGTGGCGCCGCCGAGGGCACGGTGGAGGCCAAGCGCTGGGACGGCGCCGACCTGCTGCTGACCCTGGTCACCGAGGAGGGGGCGACGCTCGCCACCTTCCGCGAGCGGGCGGCGGCGGTCGACCTGCTGGTGGAGAAGGGCGACAGCGTGCAGCTCGGCGTCGCCCGCTACAGTCCGTTCGTCGAAGACCCGCCGGTCCGCCGGGTGGTCAAGAAGACGCAGCTCGAGGCCGCGGCGTCGGCGGCCGCCCTGCCGCCGGCCGACGCGGACGACGCGAGTGGCCTGCCCGAGCCCGGCGGCGCGGCGGCGGCGCCCGGCAGTGGGAGCCGGCGCGGCCGTTTCGCGGAAGGCGACAACGGCGGCGGGACCCTACCGGAGCTGCCGAGCGCTGAGCGGGATGTGGGCGGCGCGACCGGCACGAGTGGCGAGCCCCCGGGCGGCGAGCCCGCGAGCGGCGAGGCGGCGCCACCCGAACCGCCGCCGACTACCCCGCAGGAGGGCGGCGAGGCTGCCCCGCGGGGCGTTCCGGCGGAAAGAGCGACCGCCTAGTCTGGTGGTGGAAGGCCTGCGGCGCGCCCGTGCGGGCAGCCGCCGCCGGTCCAGCGAAGGAGACCGCGATGCGCAGATACCGTGACGACTACGACCGCGAAACCGAGGCCGTGGCCTGGCGTTCGCCCGACGGTCGCAAGTTCATGGTGTGCGGCACCGAAGAGGGCTATGCCCTGCGCGCGCCAGGCGACTGGGAGTCGGACGACGCCGTCGAGTTCGAGGCCGACGCCGACGGCAACGTCTTCTTCGACGGCGAGCCGGTGGGCTGGAAGATCCCCCGCCAGGTGCTGCGCCGGATCGCGGTCTGAGCCGGGAGCGGCCGGGGATCAGGTGACGGCCAGCAGCGGGCCGCCGGTCTCCTCGAGGAGCTGCTGGATCAGCTCCTCACCGTGACGGCCCCCGGTCGGGACCACCACCAGACCTGGCCGGTGGCGCCCGACGGCTCGCCGCGCGCCTCCGGGGGTGGGCTCGACGGCGACGGTGACGCCGACCGCCTGCATCCGCGCACCGAGGTGGGTCTGCAGCCGCTCGCGGAGCGCCGCCGGCTCCTCTCCCATCAGCAGCACGGTGATCCGCTGGCCGGCCGGTGCCCCCAGTTGGAGCGCCAGCTCCACGGCGTCGTCGCCGGCCGGTGAGCCGTCGTAGATCGCCAGCGGCCCGGCAGCGGTTGCCGCGGCCGCCGCCCGCTGCCGCGGCGCCCGCCCGACCAGCAGCGTCCGGCGGCGCTCCTGGGCGAGTAGCGCGCGAGCGGCGCTGCCCAGCACCCGCCGGTGGCGGAGCGACCAGCCAACCCGTCCCAGGCTGACCAGGTCGGCGTCGCCGGTCTCGGCGACGATCTGCTCGGCGACCTGCCCGCGCACCACCCGGAAGCTCGAGCGCACGCCGGACCTCGCGGCCAGACGGTCGAAGTCCCGCCGGACGCGGCCGGCCTGGGCGCGTAGCTGGCGCTCGAGCTGCGTCCGGTCCAGCCGGTCGGACTCGGCGGTCAGCGCCGAGAGCTGCCGGACCAGCGGCGAGCCCGCCAGCTCGAGCAGCGCCGTCTCCTCTATGAACAGCCCGGCCAGCTCCACTTCGAGGGCGACGGCCAGCTCGGCGGCGGCGGCGGCGGCGGCCAGGCTGGCGGGCGAGGCGTCGATCGCCACCAGGATCCGGCGGATGGCGACCGCCGGGCCCCGGCTCATCGCCGCCGTGCCTCCGGGGCGGCGGCCGGCGGTCCACCGTCGCCGTCCTCGTCCCCGGCAGCCGACTCGCGGGGTCCGGAGAAGGCGCGGGCCGCCTCCGCCAGGTCGATCAGCCGCCGCTCGACCAGCAGGTTGACGCTGCCCTCCGGGTAGTCACCGCCGTCGTCGCGCTCGCCGGCGGGTCGGCCGGTGAGCAGCTCGATCCCCTCGTCGACGGTGGCGATGGGGTAGACGTGGAAGCGGCCCTCGGCGGCCGCCTCCACCACCTCTCGCCGCAGCATCAGGTGGGCGACGTTGGCGGCCGGGATCAGCACGCCCTGGTCGCCGCTCAGGCCGCGGGCCTTGCACAGATCGAAGAAGCCCTCGATCTTCTCGTTGGCGGCGCCGATGGCCTGGATCTCGCCCCGTTGGTTGACCGAGCCGGTGACCGCCAGCGACTGCCGGAGCGGCACCCCGGAGATCGCCGACAGCAGCGCGAACAGCTCGGCCGCCGAGGCGCTGTCGCCGTCGACCCCGCTGTAGGACTGCTCGAAGACCAGGCTGGCCGACAGCGACAGCGGGTGCCGCGGGGCGTAGCGCGCCCCCAGGAACCCGCCCAGGATGAGCACCCCCTTGGAGTGGATCGGCCCGGACAGCTCGACCTCGCGCTCGATGTCCACCACCTCGCCCTTGCCGAGCCGGGCGCGGGCGGTGATGCGGCTGGGCCGGGCGAAGGTGAAGTCGCCCATCTGGTAGACGGCCAGGCCGTTGACCTGCCCGACCTGGGCGCCCTCGGTGTCGACCAGGATGGTGCGCCGCACCATCTGCTCGAGCAGCTGCTCGCGCAGGCGGTCGGCGCGGTAGATGCGCGCCTCGAGGGCCCGATCGACGTCCGCCGCGGTCACCGTCGGCCGCTGGTGGCGGGCCGCCCAGTGGTCGGCCTCGCGCAGCAGGTCGAGGACCCGGCTCATCAGCAGCGACATCTTCTGCGAGTCGCCGAGGTCGCGGGCGCTCTGCTCGATGACCCGGGCGATGGCGTCGCGGCCGAACGGCCTGAGGCCCTCCTCCTTGACCAGCCGCGCCAGCACCCGGGCGTAGAGGTCCTGGCTTTCCGGGTTCCAGTCCAGACGGGTGCCGAAGTCGGCGGCCACCTTGAACAGCTCGCGGAAGTCGGGGTCGGCCCCCGACAGCAGGTAGTAGACGAAAGGGTCGCCGAGCAGCACCAGCTTGGCGTCGAGCGCCACCGGCTCGGGCTCCAGCGAGTAGGTGCTGATCAGGCTCAGCGCCTCGCCCAGCGATTCGATGCGGATCTGCTTGGAGCGCAGCGCCCGCTTGAGGCCCTCCCAGGCGTAGGAATGGCGCAGCAGCTGGAGGGCGTCGATCAGCAGGTAGCCGCCGTTGGCCCGGTGCAGCGCCCCCGGCTTGATGAGGTTGAAGTCGGTCAGCGCGGCGCCCATGTGGGGGATGTGCTCCACCCGGCCGATCAGGTTGTGGTAGGTGGGGTTGTCCTCGTGGACCACCGGCGCCCCGCTGCTGTCGCTGCGGTCGACCAGCACGTTGACCCGGTAGCGGCGCAGCCACGGGCGCTCGCCGCCCGGCTCGGCCATCAGCGGCGAAGGCGACGGCTCGCCCTCGCTCTTGCCCACCAGCTTGCGGGCGTTCTCCACCATGTCCTTCTCGACGGCGTCCAGATGGGACCGCACGCTGGCCTCGTCGGCGAAGCGCTCGCGCAGCTCGTCGACCAGCGGCACCACCGTTACCCGGCTGACCTCGGCGCCCAGCCGGCGCAGCTTGTCGCGGGTCTCGCGCTGCCAGCGCGGCATCTGGCGGAGCAGCGACTGCAGCTTCTCCTTGAAGCGCTCGATCTCGCCCTCCAGCCGCCGCTGCTCGCGCTCGGGGAGCTTCTGGAACTCCTCGGGGGACAGCACCTCCTCGCCCTTGAGCGGCGCGAAGACGATGCCCATCGGGGTGCGCACCAGCGCCAGACCGTTGCTCGCCGCCTCCTCGCCGAGTTGCGAGAAGAGGGCGTTCTGCCGCTCGCTCAGCTCCTCCTCGAGAACCTGCCGGCGGGTCTGGAACTCCTCGCTCTCGAGCGCGGCCTGGAGGGCGGCCGTCACCTCCTCGGTGAGCCGATCCATGGCGCTGCGCAGCTCGCGCCCGCGGCCGGCCGGCAGCCGCAACAGGCGGGGGCGGTGCGGCTCGTGGAAGTTGTGGACGTAGCAGAGGTCGGGTGGCGGCGGCTCGGAGGTCGCCTTGCCTTCGAGATAGCGCTCGACCGCCGACTGCTTGCCGGTGCCGCTGGGGCCCAGCGCGAAGATGTTGTAGCCGTCGCGCTCGATGCCGATCCCGAACTCGATCGCGGCCAGCGCCCGCGGCTGCCCGACTATGCCGTCGTAGGGCTCGAGCCCGTCGGTGGTCTCGAACCCCAGGCTCTGCGGGTCGCAGTTGCGGAAGAGACGTTCGGGGGCCAGCGGTCGCGGCCCGTCGGTCGAGTCCTGCGCCATGTCCTCTCCTTCGGGTGGCCGAGTATACGGAGCGGCCGTCGCCGGGCCGCCGCGGAAGGAGATCGCTGGAACGGCAGGCCACCGGGCCCCGGAGGCAAAGGACTCGGCGGGGGCCCGGTGGTAGGTCCGTGCCAACCGAGTCCGGAGCTACTTTCTAGCAGCGCGGCGGAGCCGGCGGAAACACGCCGCGGGGCAGTGCGCCGCTACCCGCTGGGGTAGGGGTCGGCCGGCGGCTACGCCGGCGGCGGCCGGAAGCGCAGCAGCAGGTGCGGCTCGGCAGGCGAAGGGCCGAGGTGGATCTGCGAGGTGGTGACGTAGAGCCAGCCGCCGGCCGCCGCCAGCGAGTCGGGCCACGCCAGCCGGCGGTCGACGAGGACCCGGCGCACGTCGCCGTCGGCCTCCAGCCGCTGGATGGCATCCTCCTCGATGGCGGTCAGGTAGAGGCGGCCGTCGGGGCCGAAGGCGATGCCGTCGGCGGCCCCGGTCTCGACCACCTTCTCGATCAGCGCCGCGAGCGCCGGCTCGTCCAGCTGCGGATCGCGGAGCGCCGCCGCCGGCACGCGGTACAGGGTGCGGGAGGTCAGCGCCCGGTAGTAGAGCCACTGCCGGTCGGGCGACAGCGCCAGGCCGTCGGCGTGTACCCGGCCCGGCCAGCGGCGGCCGCCGACCAGCACCTCGAGGTCCTCGGCCCGGGTCGAGGAGTGTCCGGCCAGCAGCCGGCGGGCGCGGCCGGTGACGGCGTCGACCACCACCAGGGCGCCGCTTCCCGAGTCGGTGAGATAGAGATGTCCGCTCGCCGTGTCCACCCGGACGTCGTTGAGATAGCTGCCGGCCGGCGCCGCCGTGGCGTCGAAGGGGATCACCCGCGTGACCCGGTCGCGCTCGAGATCGACCTCGATCAGCTTGGGGCCGCCGGGGACCACCCCGCCGAAGTTCGGGTTGCCGGCGTCGAGGATCCACAGCCGGTCGCGGTCGTCGACGAACACGCTCTGCACGCAGACGAACCGCCGCTCCGGCACCTCGCCGGCCCGCCAGCCGTTCCACCCGGCGTCGGGGTAGGGGACCGGTCGCCCGTTCCACCAGCTCGGCGACGCTCGTCGGCGGCTCGACCGACCAGCGCGGGAAGTTGACGAAGATCCGGCCGTCCCGCGACACCGCGACGCCGGTCCAGCGTTCGGCCGAGACCGCTACCAGCTCCAGGCCCGGTGCCTGGCCGGGCTCGAACGCCGACGGCGACACCACCGCCAGGGTTCCGAGAAGCGACAGCAGGAGGCGCACGCGAGGAGGCCGTCAGTCTCCGCCGGCCAGCGCCGAGATCCGCAGGATCACCTCGCGGCGGGCCGCCGGGGCCTCGGGCCCCCGCACGATCAGCAGCGCGTGCCAGGTGCCGCCGGCCGCATCCTCGAGCAGCCGCGACTGGAAGGCCATCGCCGAGTCGCGGCCCTCGGACTCGAAGACCCAGCCCTCCTTCTCGAGCTGGCCGCCGTAATGGGCGAGCAGCTCGGGGGAGGACAGCTCGGTCTTGAGGACCACCGACAGGTCGCGGTGGTTGGTCCCCCCGCAGCCGCTGGTGTTCTCGGTCAGGGTCCCCTCGGGCGCGAACAGCGCCGGCAGCGGCAGGCCGTCTTCACCGGCCGTCGGCGGCCGCCCTCCGCCGCACGGCGACGGTCGTCGCGCCGCCTCGCACCAGGCTGCCGGCGACCCGGGACCCGGGCGGCAGCGGCAGCGCTCCCTCGAGCTCGCCCGGGAGCCGGCCGGCCAGCAGCTCGCCGCCGCCCTCGCCGAGACCGAGCAGCGCCTCGACCAGCTCCCGCGGCACCGCCTCGGCCGAAACCTCCCCGGCAGCCTCCGGGGCCGGCTCCGCCGCGACGATCGCCAGACAGCCGCCAAGGCCCAGCGAAACGGCGATCCACAGGGCGCGGATAGCGGGCATTTTCATGGCAAGCGAGTAGGGGCGGAGGGAGAAAAAAGGTTATCTCGGGGCCACCAGACGGTCGAGTCGAGCTGGGGGCAGCGGACGAAAAGCAGATTACCCAGACCAGCAAATGGGAGGGCCTGTGCGACGAGTGGCGTCGTGGTTGAAGGGTCGGTGGCGGGAGCCGACCGGGGCGGAGCACGCCTGGGCACGGGGCGAGCCTTGCAGAATGCGAGGGGAAGGCTGCCCCTCCTATCCGCCGAGCGCCGCACGGCCGATGGACTTCGAGGCTCCAAGCAAGCGCTCGGCTCCAGGTCCCTGTCGCACCCCGCCCCGGCCGGCTCTTCGGCTCTTGTTGTGGCCCTGAGTGGCAGTGGTGCGATCGGCATCGCGAAACGATGATCCGGCGAACTGTCCCGGTGTTGTAGCCGGTGCTCCTACCGTGCACCTGTTTGGCCGCGCAGTCCTCGATTCCTCGTGCGGATGATCCACCAAGCCCGCCTGCTGCCTCTTCTGGACCCTTACCTGATTCTGACTCTGAGCTCCAAGTGGGTCCGTTACCGCGAGCGGATGATCCTGGCCAGCAGGAGAACGGCAACCGCGAGCAGCAGGACCCCGCGGAAGGGCCGGCCGAGCAGCAGGTCGCCGAGGCCGAAGAGGGTGCCGAAGACGACCACCAGCCCGGCGGCGAAGCGCAGGCCGGCGTCGCGCAGCGGGTCGGCGGGCGCCCCGCGGTAGGGGGCCCAGGCGGGACCGGGGGGGCGGACCCGGCGGGCGAAGCGCTCGAGGGTCGCCGGGTCGTTGGGCGGGCCCAACAGCGCCACCGGCACCCAGGCCGCCAGGCTGCCGGCGGCGAGGATCAGGATCTTGCTCCAGGCCGCCACCTCGAACACGAACCACGGGTTGGGGCCGCCGAACAGCGTGGGGGTGCAGAACAGCTCGAGACCGATGGCCAGCGCCGTGCTCACCGCCAGGGCGGCGATCTCGGCCCAGGCGGTGACCCGCGGCCAGAACCAGCGGGCGGCGCCGATGCTGCCCAGCCCGGCGCCGAGGGTAAGCAGGAACCGCCAGACGGCGGCGATCTCCTGGATGAACAGGGCGGTCAGGCCGGCCAGCAGACCCATCAGCGCGATGCACGCCCGGCTGACGGCGACGTAGTGGCGCGGCGGGGCGGCCGGCCGGACGAAGCGCCGGTAGAGGTCCTGGACCAGATAGGAGGCGCCCCAGTTGGTGTGGGTGTCGATGGTGCTCATGAAGGCGGCGAGCAGGCTGGCCACGACCAGGCCGAGCAGACCGGGCGGCAGCGTGTGGCCCATGAGCAGCGGGTAGGCCATCTCGCGGTCGGCGAGCTCGACCCGCATTCCCGGCAGCCGGAGGCGAAGCGGCGGCGCGGCCTCGGTGGCGGCGCACTCGACCACCAGGTCGAACGTGCCGGAGGCGGCGAAGCCACCGAAGGTCGCGCCGGCTCGGCCGGCGGCGTCGCGATGGACCGTGGCCTCCTGCTCGGCCAGCGCCGCCCGGCAGGGGGCCGCGGGCAGCCCTTCGAGGACGAGGGCGCCGCCGGTGGCGACGTCGAGCGTCGCCGGCCGCACGACGACGGCCGGCTGGCCGGGTCCCTCGGCAACGACCAGCTCGCCGGCGGCGGGGCCGGCGAGCCGTGGGAAGACCACCAGCGAGGCCAGCCCGACCACGATCCACGGCCACGGCCGCAGCGCGTTGTGGGCCACCGCGAACCACAGCATCGCGCCCTGGGCGTGGCCCTCGTCGCGGCAGGCCGCCATCCGCTGCACCAGATAACCGTTGCCCTCGGCGTAGCGCCACCAGCCGATGGTCAGCAGCACTACGAAGTAGATGGCCGGGATGGTGGGGTGGTCGGCGGGCGGCACGAACTCGAGCACCGCCTCCAGCGAGCGGTCGCCAGCCGTCTCCACCGCCACCGACAGCTCGCCCAGCAGACCGCTCCCCGGCTCGCCGTCGCCGGCCGGCGCGCCGAGCCCGCCGAGACGCGCCACCAGCAGCACCGCCAGCAGCAGCGCGCCGCCCAAGCCGAGGGTGAACTGCAGCAGGTCGGTGACCACCACCGAGCGCAGGCCGCCGAGCAGCGTATAGCCCACCGAGGCGCCGACGCAGACGCCGATCACCCAGCCGGGCTCGAAATCGAAGAACGATCGCGAGATCTTGACCATGGCGGCGACCACCCAGGCCATGGTCAGGCAGTTGATGAACAGCCCGAAGTAGACCGCCTTGACGGCGCGCAGCACCGCCGCCACCCGGCCGCCGTAGCGCAGCTCGGTGATCTCGGCGTCGGTCACCACCCGGGCACGCCGCCACATGCGGGCGAAGAAGAAGGTCGCGCTCAGGTGGGCGATGGCCCAGCACCACCAGATCCAGTTGCCGCTGATGCCGTCGGTGGCGACGATGCCGGTGACGGCCAGCGGGGTGTCGGCGGCGAAGGTGGTGGCCACCATCGAGGTGCCGGCCAGCCACCAGGGCAGCTTGCGGTCGCCGACGAAGAAGCTGTCGACGTCGCGCCCGGCGCGGCGCGCGAAGTACGCCCCCAGACCCAGGGCCAGGAGCAGATAGGAACCGACGAGCGCCAGATCGAGGGGCGCGAGGCTGGGACGCAAGACGGCCGCAGGATAGCGCGGGCCACTAGCAGCCCGTGGTGGAAGTCCGCCCGCCCGTCTGGCGGCGGGGCGGAGCCGTCTGCGGCGTTGCCGCTCCTCGACAATGGCTCGGCATTGCCTGCGTCGCGGCGCCTGGCATCCGGCCCCGCCACGCTCGCCAGCCGACCCGACCGACTTCCACCACGGGCTGCTAGCCCCTGGCCCCTGGCTTGAGGATCAGGCCGCGCCCCTCGCGGCCGTCGAGGACCACGGTGAGCGGCGTCTCCAGCCGCACGTGCCGCAGGTGCCGGGTCTCCCGGGCCGCCGGCTGGCCGTCGAGCCAGGCCCAGTCGAGGAACTCGCTGTGGCCGTCGGTCTTGTCGGCGCCCGGCGGCACCGTGAGGTACCCGACCCGGAGCGAAGTGATGTTCTGGAAGAAGTGGGTGCCCTGCGAGGGCTCGACCCCGTAGCCGGCGGGGGAGGCCTCGACGATCACCCGCACGTTCGAGATGTGCCCCCACTGCACCGGGATCCCCAGCCAGGGATCGGCGGTGCCCCAACGGCCGGGGCCGATCAGCAGATAGGGCCGCCGCTGGCCGCCCAGCGAGCGGTTGAACTCGCCGATCTGGGCGACGATCGCCTTGTTGGCGTTGGCCTCCCAGGTCTGCCGGCGGACGTAGACGATGTCCTGGACGGCGCGCTCGATGCCGTGCCCGAGACTGCGCTCGGAGACGCACAGGGTCTCCTCCGGGCGGTAGGAGAGCTGGCCCAGCTCCTGGTGCGCACCGCGGGCGGCGAACGGCCGCACCTGGAGTGGGTAGAGCACCGGCCGGGCGCGCTCGCGGCCCGGGGCCGGCGGCCGCCCCCAGTCGCCCATGTCGCAGGCGAACTCCATCTCCACCGGGCAGCCCAGCCCACGCTCGGCCAGCGCCAGCAGCTCGGCAAGCGCCTCGGCCAGCGGGATCGCCCGGTGCTTGAGGATGTTGTTGAACGACACCACCCGCGGGCCGGTCAGGCCGAGGTTCTCGCGTAGCCGCTCCTCGTCGCGGCGGAAGACGCTGCCGACTGCCAGCAGGGTGCCGTCGGCCTCCGCCTGCTCGAGGTCGAAGTGCTTGACGTTGCCGTAGAAGTCGCCGTCGTCGGCGCAGCACGGATGGTCGAGGTCGAGGGCGTAGAAGCCCCGCTGGGTGCCGTCCAGCATGTCCCGCGGGGTCGCCAGCTGCGGGATGACGCCCGGATGGCGGGGGCTGAAGCGCAGCGCCAAACCGCCGTCGATCACCTGCCGGCCCAGTCCCAGGGCGACGTGGACGATGCCGTCCTCGGCCCGCTGCGGACCGATCGGATAGAAGTTGTGTGACTGGGCGACGCCGGCGAAGTTGGGGTAGTAGCGCGCCCCGTGCCGGCGGCCGACCAGCCGCTGGACGATCACCGCCATCTTTTCCTCTTCCACCCGGCAGCCGGTCGACTGCAGGTAGGTGCGGGCGTTGTGGAAGTAGGTGGAGGCGTAGACAATCTTGACGGCGGTGGCCAGCTCGCGAAGCCGCACCTCCGGGTCCTTGGACAGGTTGGGGATCATCAGGGTGTTGTAGATGCCGGCCAGCGGCAGGTGCAGCGAGTCCTCGAGCAGGCTCGAAGAGCGCACCGCCAGCGGGCCGGTCATCTCGTGAGCGATGAAGGTCAGCTCGCTGCGCAGGTCGTCGTCGAAGCGGCACTCCCGGAAGCGCTTTGCCAGCTCGGCGTCCTCCTCGCATTCGGCGGCGAAGTCGGCGAGCTGGTTTTCCTCCATGAAGCGGTCGAAGCACTCGGTGGTCAGCACCACCGTCTTGGGGATGGTGAGGTCGAGCTCGCCCAGCTCGCGGCCCCGCCGGCCGGCCAGGGTGAGGTGCATGAAAGCGATCCCCCGCGCCTTGCCGCCCAGCGAGCCCTGACCGAAACGCGAGAACAGGTCGCGGGCGAACTGCTCGCGGCTGAAATCGGCGATCACCCCGCGCTGGGCCCGCTGCCGGGTCTGGCGCAGCAGCTGGATGAGGTATTCGCGGGTGGCCGCCACGCTGGGGAAGTCGGAGACCTGCCGGGGCCGGATGCGCCCGGCCAGCTCGAACTCGCTGCGCGCCATCAGCCACAGCGAGAAATGGTTGTGCATCGCGTGGTAGGTGATCGACTCGTCGGGCACCACGGCGAGCTGCCGCTCGAGCTCGCGGACGTCGGCGGCCCGCGCCACCTCCTCGCCGTCCGGGGTGCGGAAGACGAACTCTCCGAAGCCCAGGCTCTGGCGCAGGAACTCGCGGATCTCGGCCAGCAGGCTCTTGGAGTTCTTGTCGACGAAGGCGACGTCCATCGCCGCCGCCTGCTCGGCGTTGGCGGGCTCGGCCGACTGCAGCAGCACCGGCAGCTCGGGATCGTACTGCCGCGCGAAGGCGGCGAATGCGAGACCACCCCCGGGATCGAGGACGCCACCGCGCGGGATCCGCACGTCGGTCACCACCGCGGTGACGTTGCGCTGGTAGCGCTCGAACAGCGCCACCGCCTGCTCGTAGCTCTTGGCGTGCAGCACCTTGGGGCGCGAGCGCATGTACATGCGGCGGTGGAGCTCGTTGACCCCCTCGCTGTAGAGCGAGTGCGACTGGTTCATCAGCTCCTTGTAGAGCAGGCCCAGGAAGGCGGAGTAGAAGCGCGGCGAGTCCTCGACCATGAGGATCACCCGCACGTTGCCGTGCTCGATGTCGTGGTCGACGTTGTCGCGATCCTCGATGTACTTGATGACGGCGAGCAGGATCTGGGAGTCTCCGGTCCACAGGAAGACCGCGTCGATGGCCTCGGTGTCGATCAGCTCCTGGGAGCGGTCCAGCTCCTTGCGGTCGAGCGCCAGCAGCACCACCGGCCGCCCGGGCCGCAGCTCCTTGACCTTCCGCCCCAGGGCGTTGACCCCCATGTCGGACAGCGAGGCCATCACCAGGATCAGATCGAAGCGCTGCTTCTGCATCTGCAGCAGCGCCTCCTCGCCGGTCGCCACGTGGGTCACCCGCGGCGGCCCCGAGAGGCTCACGTCGCGGTACTCGAAAAAGACCTGCTCGGTGAGCTGCCCGTCCTCCTCCAGGATGAAGGCGTCGTAGGGCGAAGAGACCAGCAGCACCTCCCGCACCCGATAGGGCATCAGGTTGTGGAACCGCCGGTCCTGGAGGATCTGGTGCCGGACGGGCATCGCCGAGGGACAGCCTACACCCGCGGACCCGCGGGCGCCGTCGAGACGGACCGTTGTCCCGCCGCCCGGAGGTGCCGAGCGCGGTGCTCGGAGCGGCTACACCACGCCCTGGTCGAGCATGGCGTCGGCGACTTTGATGAAGCCGGCGATGTTGGCGCCGTCGAGGTAGTTGACGAAGCCGTCCTGGCGGCCGTGGCGGACGCAGGTGCGGTGGATCTCGCGCATGATGAGGCGCAGGCGCTCGTCGACCTCTTGGCGGGTCCAGGTCAGGCGCATGGCGTTCTGGGTCATCTCGAGGCCGGAGACGGCGACGCCGCCGGCGTTGGCGGCCTTGCCGGGGCCGTAGAGGATCTCGGCCTCGAGAAAGGCGTTGACGGCGTCGGGGTCGGAGGGCATGTTGGCGCCCTCGGCGACGCAGGTGCAGCCGTTGTCGAGCAGCGCCCGGGCGTCGGCGCCGGAGATCTCGTTCTCGGTGGCGCAGGGCAGGGCCACGTCGCATGCCACCGTCCAGGGGCGCTGGTCTTCGAGGAACTCGGCCTCGGGGAACTTCTGCGCGTACTCGGCGATGCGCCCGCGGCGGTTGTTCTTCAGATCCATTATCCAGTCCAGCTTGCGGCGGTCGATCCCCTGCGGATCGACGATGGTGCCGTTGGAGTCGGAGATGGTCAGCACCTTGCCGCCGTACTCGAGCACCTTCTCGGCGGCGTACTGGGCGACGTTGCCGGCGCCGGAGATCAGCACCCGCTTGCCCTCCAGGTTGTCGCCGCGGGCGGCCAGCATCTCGGCGGCGAAGTAGACCAGACCGTAGCCGGTGGCCTCGGGCCGGATCCGCGAGCCCCCCCAGTCGCGGCCCTTGCCGGTGAGCACGCCGGTGAACTCGTTGGCCAGCTTCTTGTACATCCCGAACAGGAAGCCGAGCTCGCGCCCGCCGACCCCGATGTCGCCGGCCGGCACGTCGGTGTTGGGCCCGATGTGGCGGAAAAGCTCGGCCATGAAGGCCTGGCAGAAGCGCATGATCTCGCCGTCGCTCTTGGCCTTGGGATCGAAGTCCGAGCCCCCCTTGCCGCCGCCCAGCGGCAGGGTGGTGAGGCTGTTCTTGAACACCTGCTCGAAGGCCAGGAACTTGAGGATTCCCAGGGTGACCGAGGGGTGCAGGCGTAGGCCGCCCTTGTAGGGACCGAGCGCCGAGTTCATCTCGACGCGGAAGCCGCGGTTGACCTGGATCTCGCCCTGGTCGTCGACCCACGGCACGCGGAACATCACCACCCGCTCGGGCTCGACGATCCGCTCCAGGATCTTGCCCTGCCGGTAGCGTGGATCGCGCTCGATGACCGGCCAGATCGACTCCACGACCTCCCGGACCGCCTGGTGGAATTCCTTTTCCGCCGGATTCCTGGTGACGACGTGCGCGATGAAGTCATCGACCGAATGGGCCATGTCGTGTCCCTCTCCTGAGACGCTTGTTCTCTGTGGGCTGGCCGGGGAGCTGGCTGCACGGTGCCGCGCGGTGCGGCCGGCTGGATGGGGCGGAAGACCCCGGCGGCAACAATACTTCACCTGAGGGCCGCTGACCACCGGCGTGCGCCCGGGCTCCGGAGGGGTCGAACGCGGTCGCCTGGAACCTCGACCAACGCCGGGACGTATCATGTGGGTGGGAGCATCCGCGGGGTGAGCCGCGCAGCCGGAGGCGAACAGAGGGCGGCCGCCGCCCAGCGGGCGGGCACTCGGATGCCCGGCGCCTCGGAGGCCACCGCGCCACCGGCCGACGGGCTCGCCCGGCCGGTCTTCCGGGCCCGTGGGGTGACCAAGGTCTACCACGTGGGCGAAGTCGACGTGCACGCCCTGCGGGGGATCGACCTCGAGCTGGGGAGCGGCGAGTTCGCGGTGCTGCTCGGACCCTCGGGCAGCGGCAAGTCCACCCTGCTCAACATCCTCGGCGGCCTCGACGTGCCCACTGCCGGGGAGGTCTTCTTCCACGACCGGGAGCTGACCGCCGCCGGCGAGCGCGAGCTGACCCGCTACCGGCGCCGGCACGTCGGCTTCGTGTTCCAGTTCTACAATCTGATTCCCAGCCTCACGGCCCGCGAGAACGTCGCCCTGGTGACCGAGATCTCGGCCGACCCCCTGCCGCCCGAGGAGGCGCTGGCGGTGGTCGATCTGGCCGACCGGCTCGACCACTTCCCGGCCCAGCTCTCGGGCGGCGAGCAGCAGCGGGTGGCGATCGCCAGGGCGATCGCCAAGCGCCCCGAGGTGCTGCTCTGCGACGAGCCCACCGGGGCGCTCGACATCACCACCGGGGTGGTAGTGCTGGAGGCGATCGAGCGGGTCAATCGCGAGTTCGGCACCACCACGGCGGTCATCACCCACAACGCCGCCATCGCCCGCATGGCCGACCGCGTCATCCGGCTGGCGGACGGGCGGATCGCGGCCTCGCAGCGCAACGCGGAGAAGGTCGCGCCGCGCGAGCTGGAGTGGTAGGACGGCCGGTGCGCGCACTGCATCGCAAGGCGCTCCGCGACCTGTGGCGGATCAGGGGCCAGGCGCTGGCGATCAGCGTGGTGATCGGCGCCGGCGTGGCGATGTACATCACCATGCTGTCGACCTTCGACTCGCTGCGTCTGACCCAGCAGACCTACTACGACCGCTATCGATTCGCCGAGGTCTTCGCCGGCGCCAAGCGGGCGCCGCAGCGGCTGGCCCAGCGGATAGCCGACGTCCCCGGGGTGCGCCGGGTGGCGACCCGGGTGGTGGCCGAGGTGACGCTCGACGTCGCCGGCATGGACGAGCCGGTGGTCGGCCGGCTGATTGCGATCCCCGGGCGGCGCACCGGCGGCGAGCTCAACGACCTGGCGATCCTCGAAGGGCGCTACCTCGAGCCCGACCGCTTCGACGAGGTGCTGGTCAACGAGGGCTTCGCTGGGGCCCACGGCCTCGGTCCCGGCGACGCGGTGACCGCGCTGATCAACGGCCGCCGCCGCCGGCTCGAGATCGTCGGCCTTGCGCTGTCGCCCGAGTACGTCTACACCGTGCGTCCGGGCGAATGGCTGCCCGACGACCGGCGGTTCGGACTGTTGTGGATGAACGGCCGCGCCCTGGCCACCGCCTTCGACATGGAGGGCGGCTTCAACGACGTGGCGCTGACCCTGATGCCGGGGGCCTCGGAGCCCGAGGTGATCGCCGCCGTCGACCGGCTGCTCGACCCCTGGGGCGGCCGCGGCGGCATCCCTCGCTCGCAGCAGATGTCGCACTGGTGGCTCAACGATCAGCTCACCCAGCTCGAGAGCATGGGCAAGGTGGTGCCGCTGATCTTCCTGGGGGTGGGCGCGCTGCTGCTGACCATCGTGCTCAACCGCATCGTAGCGGTGCAGCGCGCCCAGGTCGGGAGCCTCAAGGCGCTCGGCTACTCGAACCGCGAGATCGGCTGGCACTACGTGATCTGGGGGGTGGCGGTGGCGGTTGCCGGTGCGGTGCTGGGGACCGCGGCCGGGACCTGGCTGGGGCGCGGACTCACCGTCTGGCACAACGACTTCTTCCGCTTCCCCTTCCTCATCTACCGGGTGACGGCGCCGACCGTCCTCGGCGCTACCGCCATCAGCTTCGCGGCCGCGCTGCTGGGCACGGTGAGCGCGGTGCGGCGGGCGGTCGGCTTGCCGCCGGCGGAGGCGATGCGCCCCGAGGCGCCCGGCTCCTACCACCGCACCTGGGTCGAGCGGGTGGGCCTCGGCGCGCTGCTCACCGAGCCGGCGCGGATGATTCTGCGCAATCTCCAGCGGCGGCCCTGGCGCGCCACCGCCTCGGTCGTCGGCATCGCCTTCGCCGGCGCCCTCATGGTGCTGGGAATGTTTTCGCTCGACGGCATGGACGAGATGATGGACGTCCAGTTCAACGTCGCCCAGCGTCAGGACGCGACGGTGACCTTCGTCGAGCCGCAGCCGGCCGCGGCCGTCTACGAAGTGGGTCGGCTGCCCGGGGTGATGGTCGCGGAGTCGGCCCGCAACGTGCCTGTGCGGCTGCGGTTGGGACACCGGTCGCGGCAGGCGGCGATCACCGGGCTGGCTGCGGACGCCCGCCTCAACCGGGCGATCGACGCCTCGCTGCGGCCGGTCGTGCTGCCGCCGGCCGGGCTGGTGCTGTCGAGCAAGATGGCCGAGGTGCTGGGCGCCGGCGCCGGCGACGTGGTCACCGTCGAGGTGCTGGAGGGGGCGCGGCCGGTGCGCCGGGTGCCGGTGGCCGGGGTGGTAGACGAGTACTTCGGGATGTCGGCCTACATGGAGATCGACGCCTTGCGCCGACTGCTCCGCGAGGGGGGCTCGCTGTCGGGGGCCTACCTGCAGGTGGACGAGGGCCGGGCCGCCGTCCTCTACCGGCAGCTCAAGGAGCTGCCGGCGGTGGCCGGCGTGTCGTTCAAGGCGGCGACCATCCAGAGCTTCAATGAGACCATCAAGGGGGCGGTGTGGATCTCCATCCTCTTCTACGTGGTCTTCGCCGGCATCATCGCCGTCGGCGTGGTCTACAACGCCGCGCGGGTGTCGCTGTCCGAGCGCGCCCACGAGCTGGCCAGCCTCCGCGTGCTGGGCTTCACGCGGGCCGAGATCTCGTTCATCCTGCTCGGCGAGCTGGCGATCCTGACCCTGCTGGCGGTGCCGCTGGGTCTGCTCCTGGGCTGGGTGCTGTCGGCGCTGACGGTGAGCGCCTACGAGACCGAGATCTACCGGCTGCCGCTGGTGATCTCCCCGCGCACCCTGGCGATGTCGGCGATCACCGTGCTGGCGGCGGCGCTGTTGTCGGGGCTGGCGGTGCGGCGGCGGCTCGATCGGTTGGACCTGGTCGAGGTCCTCAAGGTGAGGGAGTGAGCCGATGAGCGAGCAGCGAAAGGCGACGGCCAAACGGCTGGCGACGTGGGGCGGCGGCGGTCTGCTGCTGGTGGTCGTCCTGGCCCTGGCGCTCAAGCCGCGGCCGGCGGCGGTCGACCTGGCGGAGGTGACTCGCGGCCCGCTGCGGGTGACCGTCGACGAGGAGGGCGAGACCCGGGTGCGCGAGCGGTTCGTGGTCTCGGCGCCGCTGCCGGGCCGGCTGCTGAGGATCGAGCTCGAGCCCGGTGATCCGGTGCGGGCCGGCGACACCGTGCTCGCCACCTTCCGGCCCAGCGACCCGGTGCCGCTCGACGCCCGCAGCCGCGCCCAGGCTGCGGCACGGGTGGCGGCGGCGGAGGCGGCGCTGGGCCGGGCTCGGGCCGAGCGCGAGCGGGCGGCGGCCGAGCTGCGCCGCGCCGAGGCCGAGCACGCCCGCTACGAACGGCTGGCCGGCGACCAGATCGCCTCGGCGGAGCGCCTGGAAGAGGCTGTCACCACCGTCGAGGTGCGCCGGCAGGCGCTCGAGGCGGCCGAGTTCGCGGTCCGCAACGCCGGTCACGAGCTGGCGGCGGCGCGGGCCGCGCTGGTCGAAGCGGGAGGCGGCAACCCGGGCGCCGGCGAGACGCTCGCCATCCGCTCTCCGGTCGACGGCGTGGTGCTCCAGTGCCTGCGTGAGAGCGAGGCGGTGGTGCCGGCCGGCGAGCCGCTGGTCGAGGTGGGCGACCCGGCCGAGCTCGAGATCGTCTCCGACCTGTTGTCGACCGACGCGGTCCGGGTGCGCCCCGGCCAGCGCGTGATCATCGACCAGTGGGGCGGGGCCGAGCCCCTTGCCGGCGTGGTCCGCCGGGTCGAGCCCTACGGCTTCACCAAGATCTCGGCCCTCGGCGTCGAGGAGCAGCGGGTCAACGTCATCATCGACTTCGACGGCCCGCCGGCCCACGCGGCCCCCCACTCGGTAACGCTGGGCGACGGCTACCGGGTCGAGGTCCGGATCGTCGTCTGGGAGGCCGACGACGTCCTCAAGGCCCCCACCTCCAGCCTCTTCCGCCACGGCCACGACTGGGCGGTCTGGGTCGCCGCGGCCGGCCGCGCCACCCTCCGCCCCATCCGGCTCGGCGTCCGCGGCCCCCTCGAGGCCCAGGTCCTCGACGGCCTCACCGCCGGCGAGCAGGTCATCGTCCACCCCAGCGACGCCATCACCGACGGCACCGCCACCGTCGAGCGCGGGTAGGCTCTACTCCGACCACTCGGACTGGAAGTTGTCGATGAAGAGGGTGCCGGCGGTGCGTTTCTTGCCGCGGGTGAGCTGACCGAGGCGGACTTCGCGGACGGTCTGGGCGGCGGTGTCGAGGCCGGTGATCTCGCCGGCCTGGCGGCGGCCGCGGAAGAGGCGGGCCGAGCCGTCGGCGGCGCCGGGGGCCGAGGCGGCCTCCCATTCGATGCGGATGCGGCGCCAGCGGTTGTTCCTGAGCGGCAGCGTCAGCGGCCCCTGCCACTCGCCGTCGCCGTCGCGGACCCAGAGGGCCAGGCGGTGGCGTCGCGACCCCGGCTCGGGTGGCAGCAGGTGGAGGCGAAGCACGGCCCGACCGCCGCCCAGCAGCTGGAGCAGCTGGTGCTTCTGTCCCTTGACCGCGAGGTCGGCGCGGGGGTTGAGCTGGAAGCTCGCCTGGTAGGAGGCGGCGGCCACCGGCAGCCGGTCCACCAGATAGTCGACGTTCCGCGAGCCGCCGGCGTAGATCGACTCCAGGCCCATGGCGCCGTTCTTGCGCGCCGCCTCGCTTCGGAGCAGCCGGTTGACCTCGGCCGCGGCGGCGACCGGGCCGTCGAGGAGCAGCCGGTAGGGGCCGTCGCCGGAGACGGCCTCGACCTGCCATAGGTAGAGGCCGGGCGCCGCCCGGTGGGTCACCCGCTCGCTGGCCGACGGACCGAGCGCCGCGGCCACCGGCACCCACTCGGCGCCGGTCCAGCCCCACAACCGCAGGTCGAAATCGGCGTCGGGCGGCCCTTCGAGGCGGGCCCCCAGCGGGCGCCCGGAGGCCAGCTCCGTGGGTGCGCTCTGCGGGAAGACGCTCTCCCCCTCGGCGAGCTGGCCGGCGAGCTCGTCGCAGGCCGGACAGACGTGCTCGTCCCAGTCGCCGAAGGCCTCGGCCTCGAAGCCCGAGTCGAAGTTGGTGGGCGGTGGTGGAGGGTCCACTCCGCCGCCTCCTCCACCGCCGCCCCCCCCACCGCCACCGCCCTCGACCGTCACCGTCCCGGCCATGCCGAGACCGCCGGGGGCGCCGTGGGCTTCACAGTAATAGGGGATGGTCCCCGGGTCGTCGAAGGTGAGCGTGAAGCTCCAGGCGCCGTTCGAGGGGTCGCCGTTGCCGCCGGCGCCGTCGCAGCCGAAGGCGCAGCGGAAGCCGTCGTCGTCGGCCCGCACGTTGTGGAACCCGCCCTGGTTGGTCCAGGTGACGGTGTCGCCGGGTGCGATGGTGAGCTGGGCGGGCTGGAAGGTCAGGTCGGGCCGCGCGAACACGGTGTGTTCGGCGGCGCGTGCGCCGCCGCTCGCCAGCGCGCAGATGGCGAGAGCCGTAGCCTGTGTGGCGAGCTGGCGGCGCATCTGCCGGTTGGGTTCCGGCCCGCCGCCGTGGGGTTCACTCCGCAGGCTCGAGCTGCTGCTCGAGAAAGCCGTCGAGCGCCGCCTGACCGCCGGCCTCGAGGCTCTTGAAGCGCACCCCCATGCCCTCCACCCGCTCGCGTTCGGGCACCGTGTAGCGCACCACCTCGGCGGTACCGCGAATCGGCTCCTCGACCCCCGGCAGCTCGAACTCGAAGGACAGCTCGGTGCCGATCGGTACCCGCTCGGTGGTGCGCACCAGCATGCCGGTGGAGGAGAGGTCCCGGGTCTGGGCCAGGCGCAGGATGCTGCCCGGTCCGAGCCGCAGCTCGAGACGCACCATCAGGCGGCGCGACGGACGCGGGTCGCGGCGCAGATAGCCCGAGATGGCGGCTTCGAGCCGCTCGACCGGCTGCTGGCCGCCCAGCACGAGGACGCCCTGCTCCGAGTAGGTCGAGACCTCGGCCGCCAGCGAGGCCGGGAACATCAGCACCATCCTGGGCGCGTAGCTCGACGGCGGGCGCCGGGCCAGCGCCTCGAGCAACCGGTTGATCGCCGCCGTCGGCAGCGGGTACTCGACGATGACCAGCTCGAGGTCGGGAAACTCCGCCAGCAGCGCCACCGCCGCCTCGGGCTCGGGGACGTGGACCGCCTCCACCGAGGCCCGCGACAGGATCGGCTCCAGCCCGGCCAGCAGCTCGCCGCCGCCCACCGTGAGGATCTTCTGCTTCATGCCGCCGTTGCGGGGCTCGCGACCCGGGACGGCCGGAGTCTATCGCCGTCCAGCCAGCAGCTCCCGAGCTGCGGCCCCGCCGCGCTCGCCAGCCCAACCGACCGACCTCCACCACGGGCTGCTAGCGTCGGCCCATGGCGCGCCGCTTCCGTCTCCCGGTGCCCGCGGGTCGACACGAGCCACGGGCTCGGCGGTGGGCGCGCACGGAGCGGCGGGCGATCGTCGCCATGCTGGCGCTGACGGCTGCCGCCGGATGCGACCGCCTGCCCGAGAGCCGGTCGCCGGGGGCCCGGCCCGAGATCGTCGAATCGCTGCGGGAGGACCTGACGGCGCCGCGCCACGAATCGGACGGCGGTGGCCGTGCCTGGCTGGAGAGCGGTCCCGGGGTCGATCTGCCGCCGGTCGCTGCCGGCGAAGCCGGCGAGTGGTCGCTGGTGTTCGAAAGCGGTCCGCTCGGGGTGGCCGAGGGGGGCTGGATCTTCCTCCAGGCGCCGCCGTTCTGGGGGTGGAGCACGCCGCAGGGGGAGGACCCACTGGCGCCGGGCTACACGACCGTCGCCACCGAAGCGACCGGTGTGACCCTCGACCCGGCGACCGTGGACCAGCAGCTCCTCGCCATCCGGGTGGGTGGCCGCGCACTGGCGGCCGGTGAGCGGGTGCGCGTGGTCTACGGCGCCGGCGCGGCGGGTGCCTTTGCCGACCGTTACGCCGAGCGTGAAGCGCGGTTCTGGGTGGCGGTCGACGGCGATGGGGACGGGGTCCGGGCGCCGGTGGCGGGGCGGCTGGTGGTCCCGGTGGTGGCCGGCGAGCCGGCCCTGCTGGTGCTCACCCTGCCGTCGACGGCGCGGCGCGGCGACGCGGTGCGGCTGTGCGTGGCGGTGCTCGACCGGCGTGGCAACGCCGGAGTGGAGGTCTCCGGCAGTCTGCGGCTGACCGCCAGCGCCGGCCTCGAGGGCCCGCCCGAGCTGCTCCTGAGCCCCGGGGACGGCGGGGTCGGCGAGGTCGAGCTGCGGGTCGGCGCCGAGGGGATCCTCCGGGTCCAGGCCGAGGGGCTGGGTCTTGCCGCGGAGAGCAATCCGCTGCTCGTCGGCGACGACGGCCCACCGATCCTGTGGGCCGACCTCCACGGCCACTCGGGGCTCTCGGACGGCACCGGCACGCCGGCCGAGTACCTGCGCTACGCGCGCGACGTGGCGGGCCTCGACGTGGCGGCGCTCACCGATCACGATCACTGGGGCATGGAGCCGCTGGCCCTCCACCCCGAGCTGTGGGAGGAGATCCGGCGCGAGACCGAGCTGTTCCACCGGCCGGGCCGCTTCGTGACGCTGCTGGGCTACGAATGGACCAACTGGACGCAGGGGCATCGCCACGTGCTCTACTTCGACGGCCGCGGCGAGGTGTTGAGCGCCGTCGAGACGGCCTACGACACCCCGGACGAGCTGTGGGCGGCGCTGCGCGGCCGGCCGGCGCTGACCTTCGCGCACCACTCGGCGGGTGGGCCGGTGGCCACCAACTGGGACTATCCGCCCGATCCCGAGCTCGAGCCGGTCACTGAGATCGTCTCTGTCCACGGCAGCAGCGAGGCGCTCGACTCGCCGGGCGCGATCTACGCTCCGGTGCCGGGGAACTTCGTGCGCGACGCCCTCGACCGCGGCTACCGGCTGGGATTCGTGGGCAGCGGCGATAGCCACGACGGTCACCCGGGGCTCGCCCACCTGGCCGCCGCCAGCGGCGGACTGGCGGCGCTCCTCGCCGCCGATCGCACCCGCGAGGGGGTGCTGGAAGCCCTCCGTGCGCGCCGCGCCTACGCAACCAACGGGCCGCGGATCGTGTTGCGGACCGCGCTGGCCGGGCGCCACATGGGCTCGACGCTGGCGGTGGCCGAGCTCCCCGAGCCCGCCGAGCTGGCGGCGCTGGCGGTGGCGCCGGGCGAGCTGGAGCGGCTCGAGGTGGTGCGCAGCGGCGTGCCGCTCGAGCCGATCGACTGCGCCGGGCTGCGGGCCTGCCGCGCCGAGCTGCTGCTGCCCGGCCTGGGACCCGGCGAGTACGTCTACGTGCGCGCCGTCCAGCGCGACGGCGGCGCCGCCTGGTCCAGTCCGTACTTCGTCGAGTAGCGGCGGCCGCCGCCCCGGCGGCGGCAGAATCGGCGCCAGCTCTCGAACCGCTATCGACCTGGGGAGGCTCGGATCAGATGCGATCTTTCGACGTTTCGGCCATCGGACTGTTCGCCGTGGTTGCCGTGATCGCGCTTTGCGCGGCGGCTCCGGCCACCGCCCAGGAGGAGGCCCCGGCCGGCTTTCTGGGGGATTCGCTCCGCGATTTCACGCGGCTCGGGGGTCAGGTGACCTCGCTGGCCGAGGCGATCCCGGCCGAGAGCTACTCCTGGCGCCCGGCCGAAGGGGTGCGCTCGGTGGGCGAGGCCTTCATGCACCTGGCCGAGGCCAACTACCGGATCCTCGGCAAGCTCGGTCTGGAGGCGCCGGCCGGGCTCGAGGAGATGGAGAGCCGGACCGACAAGGAGAGCGTGCTGGCGGCGCTCGAGCAGTGCTTCGCGGACATCCAGGGGCTGATCCGGCGGCTGCCTGCCGCCGATCTCGAGCAGCAGGTCCAGCTCTTCGGCTTCGAGTTCAGCAAGCGCGCGGTGCTGCTGATCGCCGCCGGGCACTCGCACGAGCACCTGGGCCAGGCGATCGCCTACGCCCGGATGAACGGCGTCACCCCGCCCTGGAGCCAGGGCGGCGGCGACGGCTAGTGCGCGGCCCCTTCGGTGGCCTCGGCGGCGCGCGCCCCGAGGGGACTGTAGGCCATGCCGTCGGGCTCGCGGCCGGCCTTGATCAGACCGGTGACGGCGAGGGTCTCGACGTCGATGACGACCACCGCGTCGGCCTGGGTGGCGGCCACCCAGGCGGTGGCGCCGTCGGGGGCGATCTCGATGCCCACCGGCACCGGGCTCTCACCGAAGGCGTCGCCGAACAGCCGCCGCGCGGCGCCGGGCACCGTCGTCAGGTCGAGCTTCTGACGCAGCAGCTCGCGCCGCCGCGGGGCGCCGAAGACCGCCACCTCGCCGCTCCGCGCCGCCGAGGCCAGCAGCCGCTTGCCGTCGGGCGTGAACTCGAGGCGGATCGGAAAGGCGGGGCAGGTCAGGGTGGCCACCACCTCGAGCGTCTCGGCGTCGAGAATGCTCAGGGTGTCGGCCTCGCGGTTGCTCACCCAGACCTCGCCGCTGCCGGGGCGGAGCGCGATGCCCTCGGCCCCCGCACCGGTGGGGACGTCCTTGAGCTTGCGGCCGGCCGCGAGGTCGATGACGGTGACCGAGCCCGAGCCGATGTTGGAGACGAAGGCGCGGGCGCCGTCGGCGGTGACCACCACCATGTGCGAGACCTCCTGGCCGGTGGGGATCGCCTTGAGGATGCCGCCGCCGAGGATCGGGTCCACCACCAGCAGGTGACCACTGCCCTCGGTGGTCACTGCCAGCTCGCGGTCGCCGAACCAGGCCAGCCCGTGCGGCCGGGTGTGCTCGCCGAGCTCGACGGTGCGGATGACCTGGGCGCTCTGCACCTCGATGACGGTCAGCGACGAGCCCGGCTTCTGGCGACCGCCGTAGTTGCTGACCGCCGCGAAGCGCCCGCTGGGCGACACGGCGATCTCGTGCGGGGCGTTGCCGGTGGGCAGGGTCGCCCGCGAGCGGCCCGACTTGCCGGCGTCGAGGTCGATCAGATCCACCGTGTCGTCGCTCTTGTTGGCGACCAGCAGGGTGGCGGCCGGCGCCGCCGGCGCCAGCAGTGGCAGGGCGAGGGCGACAGTCACGAGGGCGGCAGTCAAGAGGCGTCGTCGCATCGTCGAAGCTCCCAGGGGGTCGATCGGGGGTCGATGGGCGCGGCAGCGTATCATTGGGCCGATGACGGCCCGCTCGCCGCTTGCCGCGCACGGAGGCCGCTCCGCCCGGCCGTTGCCGAAGGTCGCCGGGCGCGCGGTGCTGGTCACGCTGCTGGTGTCCCCGGCCAGCGTGCTGCCCCCGGCCGTGGCCGGGGCCGACGAGTTCGCGCGACCACGGCAGCGGCTGATGGCGGCGATCGAGGCCGACGTGCAGATGACCCGCTTCGAGACCGGGCGGGCGGCGCTCGAGGAGCGGGTGATGCGGGCGATGGCGACGGTGCCGCGGCACGAGTTCGTGCCGCCCGACCTGCGCCGCTACGCCTACGACAACCGGCCGCTGCCGATCGGCTACGGCCAGACCATCTCGCAGCCCTACATCGTCGCCCTGATGACCGATCTGCTCGAGGTGGCGCCGGGAGCCAGGGTGCTCGAGGTGGGGACCGGGTCGGGCTATCAGGCGGCGGTGCTGGCGGCGGTGGACGTCGAGGTCTACAGCATCGAGATCATCCCCGAGCTGGGCGAGGCGGCGGGCGAGCGGCTGGCGCGGCTGGGCTACGATGTGGCCTGCCGGGTGGGCGACGGCTACTACGGCTGGTCCGAGCACGCGCCCTACGCCGGCATCATCGTCACCGCCGCCGCCGGGCACATCCCGCCGCCGCTGGTCGAGCAGCTGGCGCCCGGCGGGCGGATGGTCATCCCGGTGGGCGGCCCCTTCTCGGTCCAGCAGCTGACGGTGGTGGAGAAGAGCGCCAGCGGGGAGGTACGGACGCGGCAGGTGCTGCCGGTCGCCTTCGTGCCGCTCACCGGTGGCGGCCGGTAGGGGTCCGAGCGCCGGGGGCCCGGGCGCCGCGGGGCAGGCCGGCGGGGCGGTCGCGACGGGCGACGCCGCCGGCCTGCGGCTGGCGGTGCTCCTGCTGTCGGCGGCGGCGCTGTTCTACGAGGTGCTGCTGGTCCGACTGTTTTCGATCATCCAGTGGCACCACTTCGCCTACATGGCGATCAGTCTGGCGCTGCTGGGCTACGGCGCCGCCGGCAGCTTCCTGACCCTGGCCGGCCGCCGGTTGCTGGCCGGCCGGCCGGTCTCGCCGTCGGCGCCCGCCGAGGGAGGCGAGGCGGGTCCGGGCCGCGCCGCGATCCTGGTCGCCTCCGGGGCGGCGCTGTTCGCCGCCACCTCGGTGGGTGCCTTCCTGATCGGTCAGCGGCTGCCCTTCAATCCGCTGGCGGTTTCCTGGGAGCCGGCCCAGTTGTGGCGCCTGATGGGGCTCTATCTGCTGCTGGCGGTGCCCTTCTTCGGTGCCGCCGCCGGCATCGGCCTGGCGCTGATGCGTCCGGGCGCCGGCGTCCACCGGGTCTACGCGGCCGATCTGCTGGGGGCCGGCGCCGGCGCCGTGGCGGTGGTGGGGGCGCTGTCGGCGCTGCCGCCGGAGCGCTGTCTGACGCTGCCGGGAGCACTGGCCCTGGCCGGCGCCAGCGCCGCGGTCTGGCGCTTCGGCGGCGTCCGCCGCTGGGGCTTACTGGCCCTGGCCGCGGTCTTCCCGTGGCTGTGGCCGGGTAGCTGGCTGGCGCTCCGGCCCTCGGAGTACAAGGGGCTCGAGCGGGCGCTGCTGGTGCCCGGCACCCGGGTGGTGACGGAGCGCTCCAGCCCGCTGGCGCTGCTCACCGTGGTGGACAGCACCGGCATCCCGCTGCGCCACGCGCCGGGGCTGAGCCTGCGGTTCACCGGCCGGCTCCCGGACCAGCTCGGCATCTTCTTCGACGCCGATGCGCTGGCCACCGTCGACCGCTGGGACCCGGACGCCGGCGGCGAGGACTATCTCGAGTTCCTGCCCACGGCGCTGCCGTATCGGCTGCTGGTCCGCCCGTCGGTGCTGGTGCTGGGCGCGGGGGGCGGCGCCGAGGTGCGCTCGGCGCTGCTGCACGGCGCGCGGCGGGTGGAGGCGATCGAGATCGACCGGCAGGTGGTGGAGCTGCTGGCCGGGCCGCTGGCCGGGTTCAGCGGCGGGCTCTATGGGCGGCCGGAGGTGGTGCCGCGGGTCGCCGAAGCGCGCGCCTGGCTGGCCTCGACCACCCAGAGCTACGACCTCATCCAGGTGGCGATGGTGGACTCGTTCGCGGCCGCCGCCGGCGGCTCGATGGCGCTGAGCACCAGCTATCTCTACACCGTCGAGGCCTTCGTCGAGGCCCTCGGGCGGCTCGAGCCCGGCGGTCTGCTGGCGGTGACCCGGTGGCTGCGGGTGCCGCCGCGCGACGGCCTCAAGCTGTTCGCCACCGCGGTGGCGGCCCTCGAGCGGTGCGGAGTGGAGGAACCGGGCCGCCGCCTGGCGATGGTGCGGAGCTGGAGCACGGCGACCCTGCTGATCAAGAACGGCGAGCTGAGCGCGGGCGACGCCGCGGCGATCCGCGACTTCTGCCGCCGGCGCGAGTTCGACCTGGTCTATCTGCCCGGGATGAACGCCGGCGAGGCCAACCGCTTCCACCTGCTCGACGGGCCGTCGCTCTTCGACGGCGCCGCCGCGCTGCTGGGCGACCGGCGAGAGGCCTTCCTCCGGGACTACAAGTTCCACGTCGCGCCGGCCACCGACGACCGCCCCTACTTCTTCCACTTCTTCAAGTGGCGGGCGCTGCCCGAGCTGCTGCGGCTGCGCGCCCGCGGCGGCGCGCCGCTTCTCGAGTGGGGCTACCTGGTGCTGGTCGCGACCCTGGTTCAAGCAATCCTGGCGGCGGTGGTCCTCATCCTGCTTCCCCTGGCGGCGGTACGTGGGCGCGGTGAGGCCGGGTCCGAGCAGGACGCGGCCGACTCCGACCGGGGCGGCGGCGACACCGCCCGGGGCCGCTCGGACAACCTGCGGGCGGGGGCGTACTTCGGCGCCCTCGGACTCGCCTTCCTCTTCGTGGAGATCTCGTTCATCCAGCGGCTCACTCTCTATCTGGGCCATCCGCTCTACGCCGTCGCCGTCGCCCTGGCCTCGTTCCTCCTCTTCGCCGGCGCCGGCAGCGCCCTCAGCGGACGCTGGCCGGCCGACCGCCGCCGCCGCGCCGTGGGCCTGGTGACCTCTGGCATCGCCGGCCTCGCCCTCGCCTATCTGTGGGCGCTGCCGGCGCTCTTCCGGCTGACCGCCCACCTGCCGCCGCCCGGCAAGGCGCTCCTCGCCGTCGCCGTGATCGCCCCTCTCGCCCTGCTCATGGGCATGCCCTTCCCGCTGGGGCTGGCCCGCGCCGCCGCCGCCCGCCCCCAGTGGGTCCCCTGGGCCTGGGGCATCAACGGCTGCGCCTCCGTGATCAGCGCCGTCCTCGCCCAGCTGCTGGCCATCCACCTCGGCTTCACCGCCGTCATCGCCCTCGGCGCCGCCCTCTACCTCCTCGCCGGCGGCCCGCTTGCGGCTCAGTGGCCGGGTCGGGAGGAGGAAACTTCTAGAGCCTGATCTTTCTGGTGGCTTTTGCGTCAGGTCCCTCAGAATCGCTGGCGTTACTTGTTCCCTGGAAGGGGCCATCAGAGTCTCACCCCACCTAGTGCCCCACGACGGGACTCTCGCTGAACCCTCAAGCCAGCAGAAGCTGGGTAGGGGGAAACCGGTGGCGGCGGCTGGACTCTCGATGCCTAGCAGGCCGCCAGCGGACGAACGGAGCTCAGGTGGTCGAAGTCGCGGGTCAGGCCCACGGACGGTTCGAGCCGGCGGGGGCGGGGCTCGACAGGGGCCTTGAGACGAGCGCTTGCGACAGGCCTCGAAGGCTGCGCTCCGTGCAGCGCGAAGGCGAAAGGAGCGGCCGGCCTCCCCTCTGAAGTCTGTCAGGCCGGCCGCGTCCCCAGGCGCGCCCCGCCCCCGCCGGCCATCACCACCGTCCCCTCGGAGCTGACCCGCGACCCTGCAACCACCACCCTCTCCGCTCGGCCTGGCCCGCAACCTCCCAGCTACCCGCTCGCCGCGGTCGGCCTTGCCACCCTGCCGCGCCCGCGATACCTTGAGGACTCCCCGATTCCCCGGAGTTTTCGCCGTGTCCCACGCCGCCCTGCCCCCCGAGCTCGAACCCAAGCGCTACATCGAAAAGGTGAGCCTGGTGTCCGGCGAGGTGCTGGATCATCCGATCCTCCCCAAGCACCTGCTGGTCCACAACCACCGCGACTACCACCCGGTGGACATCCACGCCCGCCACGTGATGAGCCGGGTGGTGCGCGAGACCGGCGACGAGGAGGCGGCCCGGCAGCGCATCCGCAAGCGGCGGCGGCTCGGGCACCGGACGGCGGAGGTGCTGGGCAAGGCGCTGGGCAAGGACCCGGTGCGGATCTCCAAGGCGCTCTTCGGTCTCAAGGAGAAGGAGTACTACTTCCGCTACAAACGGCATCCGCTGTCCGCCGAGGAGATCGCGACCCGGCTGGCGGCGCTTCGCGAACAGGCGGTGGAACGGCTGGCGGTGCATCGGCGCGACGGCCGGCTCGGTCTGCGGGTGCTGCTCACCGGCGGCACCGGCTTCGTCGGTCAGGAGATCCTCTGGCAGGCGGCGCACGACGACGAGATCGTCGAGCTGGTGGTGCTGGTCCGCCCCAAGGAGGTGCGCGACCGCAAGACCGGTGAGCTGCTCGAGACCATCTCCCCGGCCGAGCGCGGCGAGAAGCTGCTGGACCACCTGTGGCTGGAAAGCGACCAGCAGCGGGCCAAGTTCCGGTTCGTGGCCGGCGACGTCGAGCAGCCGCTGCTGGGGATCGACGAGCAGGAGGCCGAGCGGTTGCGGGAGACGCTGACCCACGTCATCCACTGCGCCGCCAGCGTGGCCTTCGACGATCCCTACGAGGCCTCCTTCCGGGCCAACGTCACCGGCACGCTGAACGCACTGCGCTTCTCGCATCACCTGCAGGGGAGCGAGGGGAGCCCGTTCGTCGCCCACCTGGCGATCGAGACCTCCTACATCCACGGCCGCCAGGTCAAGAAGGCGGCGCGCGAAGACGAGATCGTGTTTCCGCGCAACTTCTACAACAACTACTACGAGCTCACCAAGGCGATGGCGTCCATCGAGACCGAGCGCTTCATGCTCCAGAAGGGGCTGCGCGTGGTCCAGCTCTGCCCGGCGATCGTCATCGGCGAGGCGGTGACCGGCAACAACCGGGGCGACACCAAGGTGGTCAACGCGCCGGTCAACCTGTTCGGCCGCGCCGGCCAGGCGCTCAGCACCCCCAAGGGGGGCTGGATGGACCGCTCGACCGGCGCCATGCTGGCGCGGATGGCCTGCGTCTTCCCCGGCGACCCCTCGGCGGAGCTCAACCTGGTGCCGGTGGATCGGGTGGCGGCGGGGATCGTGGCGGCGCTCAAGCGGCCGCAGGCGGTGGGCCGCCGGGTCCACCTGGCGACCGACAAGCGGATGACCTCGGCGTCGATGGTCCAGATCGTCGAAGAGGAGCTGGGAGTCAAGGTCAAGCTGGCCGAGCCGACCCTGCACCGCAACGTCACGCTGCCGGCCCTCACCCGGCTGCTCAAGGGTCTGCGCCAGGACAAGGTGGCGCGGGGGCTCGAGAAGCTGGCCACCATCTTCGGCGGCTACAGCGAATGGGGTCAGCCGGTCCACGAGGTCGGCAACGACGTCGAGCTGCTGGGGCTGTCGCCCGATCGCCCGGACACCGAGCAGGCCTTCCGCATGCTCTGCCGGCACAACCGCTACGTCCAGCGCTTCGGCCAGGTGCGCGACCCCGACGAGATCTCGCGCCGCGAGCGGATCTGGCGCGGCTTCGTGCAGCGGCTCGAAGAGCGGACCGAGCGGCCGGCCGGGGCCCTGCCGGCCGCCGAGTTCCGCCGGCACCTGGCCGCCGACCTCGACGTCAATCGGTTCGAGCCACGGGAGGCAGCGACCGCCGGTTGAGCCGCCGCCGGTTCGCCTGGCGGCGCCGGCGGTCCCGATTCTCCGATGCCCAAGCGCTCCCACGGCAAGCGGGCGGTGGTGGCCTTGGGCGGCAACGCCATCACTCGCACCGGCGAGGAGGGGACGGTCGAGCAGGACTACGCCAACCTGGAGCGCAGCCTCGAGGGGGTGGTGGAGCTGCTGGAGCGCGGCTACGAGCTGGTGCTCACCCACGGCAACGGGCCGCAGATCGGCAACCAGATGATTCGCGTCGAGCTGGCCCGGGCCGAGGCGCCGCTCCTCCCGCTGGACCTCATGGGGGCCGATCTACAGGGCGGCATGGGCTACATGATCGAGCGCGTGCTGCGCGGCAAGCTGCGCCGCCGCGGCATGGCCCACCACGTCTGCTGCCTGGTCACCCTGGTGGAGGTGGACGCCGCCGACCCGGCCTTCGAAGACCCCGCCAAGTACGTCGGCCCCTCCTATCCGGACGAGCGGGTGGCCGAGCTGCGCGGGCGCGGCTGGCTGCTCAAAGAGGACCCTGGCCGCGGCTGGCGGCGGGTGGTGCCCTCGCCGCGCCCGGTGGCGGTGGTCGAGCAGCGCGAGATCCTCACCCTGCTGGAGTCGGGCGCCGTGGTGATCGCCGCCGGCGGCGGCGGCATCCCGGTCTGCCGTACCGCGACCGGCGACCTGGAGGGGGTCGAGGGCGTGATCGACAAGGACCTGGCGTCGGCGATCATCGCGCTGGCGGTGGGGGCGCCCGAGCTGTTCGTGCTCACCGGCTCGGAGAAGGTCTACCTGCACTACCGGACCGAGCGGCAGAAGGCGGTGAGCTTCCTGTCGGTGCTGGAGGCGCGGCGCTACGAGGCCGAGGGGCACTTTCCGCCCGGCAGCATGGGTCCCAAGATCGACTCCGCCTGCCGCTTCATCGAAGGCGGTGGCAGCCGCACCCTGATCACCGATCCGTTCACGCTGACCGACGCCCTGGAGGGCCGGACCGGCACCTGGATCACCCCCTGAGGTGGTGCCGAGCGCCAGAGGAGACGAGACCGTGAGGGCAGCGACCAGAGCGGCGGCGTGGGCGTTGTGCGGACTGCTCGCCGGGGTCGAGGGGCCGCTGCCGGCGGCGGGGCAGGAGCCACCCGCCGTCGTCGAGAACCCGGACCTCGAGCCCCCGACCGCCGACTCGGCGCCAGCCGATCCGCTGGTTGGCTGCGATCGCTGCCTCGAGCTGGCGCTGGCCCCCGACCAGTCGGCCGGCGCCGACCTCGAAACCTGCCGGGTGGCGGCCGCGGGCGGCATCCCCGGCGCCCAGTTCATCCTCGGCCAGCTCCTCGCTTCCGGGGGCGAGCCCGAGAAGATGGAACAGGCGGCGGGCTGGCTGGCCGCCGCCGCCGCCAGCGGGCATCCCGGGGCGCTGTTCGCGGTCGGCATGCTCCACCTGAGCGGGGTGGGCGTCGAGCAGGACACCACCCGGGCCGGTCAGTTCATCCGTCGCGCCTACTGTTTCGGCTTCCCGCAGGCGGTCGACCTGATGGCCGAGCAGGGGATCGCCGCCTCGGAGGTGGACTGCAGCGACGCGCCGCCGCCGGCCGGCTCGCTCGAAGGCGACTGGCGCGGCACGCTGGTCTGGCGCGCTACCTCGACGCCGCTCGAAGGGCCGAGCGGCTTCGAGGTGCGGGTGGTGATCGCCGCTGGCGAGGTCCAGGTCTTCCACCGCGAGGGCGACGACTGGAGCGAGGTCAAACCGGGCAGCTTCACGCTCGAGGTCCTCGACAACACCGCGGTGGTCCGCAGCCTGGAGGCCGGCTGGGACTTCGACGGCAAGTGGGTGGAGTCCTGGACCCTCTATCTGCTGGCGTCCGCTCCCGGCAGGGCGCGGGCCAGCTTCCTGCGCACGGTCAACAACCTGCACGTGCCCGAGCGGTTCGATTTCGCCCGTTTCACGGCCTTCGCCGAGGGCGAGCTCTCGACCGCGCCGCAGTAGCTCGGGGTCGGTGCCCTCGCGTCAGCCGCCGTGGCGGCGCGGCATGTGTCACACTCGGGTCCTTCGAAGCGCAGCGTGGCGGGTGACGTAGCGGTCCCGGCGGCGCGACGGCGCGGCGTCGGGTCCCGATGGCGCCAGCGCGAAGAGACCGGTGATGGGCGAAGACGGCAAGCTCGAACAGGCGGTGGTGCTCTCGGGCGGCGGCGCCCACGGGGCCTACGAGGTGGGGGTGCTCAAGGCCCTGGTCCGGGGCGACGGCCCGCAGCTGGCCGGCCACCCCTTCGAACCGCGGATCTACACCGGCACCTCGATCGGGGCCATCAACTCCGCGATCCTGACCTCGGCGGGCGGCGACGGCGTCGGCGAGGCGCTGAAGTTCCTGGAGCACGTCTGGATGAAGCGCCTGGCCGGCACCCGCGCCAACTGCGGCAACGGCGCCTACCGCTTCCGGGGCGACCTGCAGCGCTACCTCGACCCCGCCTGCCTGATGAAGAACCCGCTGCTGCCGATGACCGAGCTGCTGGGCGACGGCAGCTTCCTGAGCCGCGAGCTGGTGCGGCGCATGCAGCACTTCGCCGGCAGCAGCGGCCCGCTGCCGGTGCGTCTGCTCGAGCTGCCCGACGTCAGCAACCTGATCGACTGCTCGCCGCTCAACCGGCTGATCCGCGAGGTCGTCGACCTCGAGACCGTCCGCCAGTCGGCGCTCAAGTGCCGAATCGTGTCCACCGACTGGCGCCACGCCCAGCCCAAGGTGTTCGCCAACGCCGATCTGAGCGACGCCCACGGACACGACGTCATCGTCAGCTCCGGTTCGCTGCCGGGTCTGATGCCGCCGGTCGAGATCGACGGCGAGCTCTACGTCGACGGCTGCGTGGTCCTCAACACCCCGCTGAGCCCGGTGTTCAAGGCCCGCGACCCGGACACCCGGCGGCTGGTCCTCCACGTCGTCTATCTCGACCCGCACGTCGAGGACATCCCCTTCCCCGAGCTGCCCAACACCATCTCCACCATCAGCCGGCTGAGCAGCATCTTCCTGTCGCGCTCGTTCAAGTCGGACATCGGCAAGGCCGCCCGGGTCAACCGGCGGCTCCGCGACTTCCGCCGGCTGCGGCGCGTGATCCGGCGCTCGCGGGTGGGCCGCACGGCGACGCTCAGAAAGTTCAGCGAAGCGGAGCTGGCGGAGCTCGAGAAGAAGGTCGAGAACCGGGTGGCGGTGGAGATCCACCGCTACCGGCCGGCGACCGGTCTGGCCAGCACCGTGCTCGGCATCCTCGACTTCCGCCGCCGGCGGCTCGCCGAGCTGGTGGCCCGCGGCGATGAGGACGCCCGCGATCACGACTGCGAAGCCAGCGGCTGCGAGAAGTTCCCGATCGACTGGTGAGGCGCCGGCTGCCGGGCGCCGCTCAGAGGATGCTCTTGCCCAGCGCCGAGGCCAGCAGGTCGACGGCCAGCTCGGCGGTGCGGTTGCGGGTGTCGAGGATCGGATTGATCTCGACCAGGTCGATGGAGGTCACCCGGCCGGTGGTGGCGATGGTCTCCATCAGCAGGTGGGCCTCGCGGTAGGTGAGGCCCCCCGCGACCGGCGTGCCTACCCCCGGCGCCTCGCGCGGGTCGAGGACGTCGAGGTCGAGGCTGACGTGGATCCGCGGGCAGTGCTCTAGCCGGGTCAACGCCTCGCGGGCGACCTGGCCGATCCCGCGCTCGTCGACGTCGCGCATGCTGTAGACGCCGACCCGGCTGGCGCGCAGCCGCCGGCGCTCGCCGGGATCGAGGTCGCGGACCCCGATCAGCACGGCGTCGGCGGCCGGCAGCTTGGGTCCCGGCCTCCCCAGGTCGACCAGCTCGGGCGGACCGTCGCCGGTGAGCACCGCCAGCGGCATGCCGTGGAGGTTGCCGCTGGGCGAGGTCTCGGGGGTGTTGAAGTCGGCGTGGGCGTCGATCCACAGCAGCCCGGTGGGGCCGGCCAGGGTGGCCGCCCCGACGGTGCCGATGGCGATCGAGTGGTCGCCGCCCAGGAAGACCGGCAGCTCGCCGCCGGCGCTGGCCTGCTCGGCCGCCGCGTAGATCGCCCTACAGCCCTCGACCACCGGCTTGAGGTAGGGGAGCCCGCCTTCGCGCACCAGCATGTCGCGGACCGGGATCTCGACGTTGCCGCAGTCGCGCACCTCGCAGCCCAGCTCGCGCAACCGGTCGTCGAGACCGGCGTAGCGCATGGCGCTCGGGCCCATGTCGACGCCGCGGCGCGACTGGCCGAGGTCCATCGGAACGCCGATGACGCAGACGGGCGGGCTCAGGGCGGGGCGCCTCCGGCCGCGGAGTATAGCCGCGCGCCGGGGACGAGGGCGTCTACTCGTGCTCGATCCAGGTGTCGATCGACATCGCCTCGGTGAGGCCGTCCGACCACAGGTAGCCGTCGCTCCAGGCGAGACTGTCGCTCCAGTCGTAGTCGTCGATCCACAGGAAGCCGTCGGCCCACAGGAAGCCGTCGGACCACAGGAACCCGTCGATCCACAGAAAGCCGTCGGACCACAGGTAGCCGTCGGCCCACATATAGCCGTCCCCGGTGAGCCCGCGCAGGAAGAAGCTGCCGTCGGCATCGCGGTCGGCGGGTCCGCCGTAGTGGGCGAGACCGGCGAGGTCGAGCCCGACGTCGAGCCCGCGGTTGGCCGGCGTCCGGTCGGTCGACTGGACGGCGGCCTGGACGTCGATCAGGCCGGCGCCCTGCTGGAAGACGGTGTAGGCCAGCGTGCCGTCGTCCTGGACCGCCGGCCGGCCCGAGCGCATCAGCAGTCCCTTGACCTGGTCCGGGGTGAGGCTGGGGTCGGCCTGGATCAGCAGCGCCGCGGCACCGCTGACCACGGCCGTCGCCTGCGAGGTGCCCGACATCCAGAAATAGGCGTCGCCGTCGTGGTACTCGGGGTGGTCCTTGGGGATGTTGCTCTTCCTGTCCATCAGCCCCAGCACGTGGCCGCCGGGAGCGACGAGGTCGGGCTTGACGAAGCCCTCGTGGGTCGGACCGGCCGCCGAGAAGCTGGTCAGGAAGTCGTCGTCGAACAGGTAGGGCGTCGCGGCGTCCGAGAGGGCGCCGACGGTGATGACGTAGGGGACGTTGCCGGGCACCCCGACGGTCATCGGGTCGGGCCCGCCGTTGCCGGCCGAGGCGACCTCCACGATCCCCGCCTGCCAGGCTGCCATCACGGCCTGGTTGAGCG